>NZ_AP023177.1:0-303351 GCF_013426895.1 Paraburkholderia largidicola
CGCTGGTAGCCATTGAGCGCAAGTCCGGATCAGTCAACGATACCTGTCCATCTGGTGACTCTCGCAATCGCTGTTCCATCGCCTTGAGATCCTGCATTTGCTGTTTGAGCTTGCTGATCTTGTCGCTAATGCGACTCGTCTCCGCCTCAGCAACATCGGATTGAGTCCGGTCTGCCGTCTCCAACGCGGAAAGATATCGCGCGATGCTCTCATCAATTTGTTGCAGGCGCGCCTTGACCTTCGCGCTAGTAAAATTCCGATCGCGATTATTGACGGCTTTGAACTTGCTGCCGTCGATGGCCACTATCGATTTTGAGAAGAGGTCAAGATTTCGGCATAGCACGATGAACTGACTGCAGACATTGCGGATTGCCTTGCCATTGTTGCGTCGGAAATCGGCGATGGTTTTGAAGTCGGGCGATAGGCGGCCTGTCAGCCACATAAGCTCGATGTTGCGCTGGGTCTCACGCTCCAGACGCCGGCTCGACTGAATGCGATTCAGATAGCCGTAGATATAAATCTTGAGCAGCACGGATGGATGATACGAGGGCCGTCCCGTTTCTGTGGGAGCAGTTCCGTCAAAGCCGAGATCACGAAGATCAAGCTCATTGACGAAGACATCGACTACGCGTACTGGATTGTCGTCGGACACATAGTCCTCAAGGTACTCAGGCAGCAAAACAGCTTGCTTACGGTCTGCGCCTTCGACGAATCGCTTCATGTACCCGCCCGACCTGGATGCGTTACTTCAGTTTAGGCGATCAGCGTACGTTTTCACACAAGCTGGACCCAATTCAGCCAGTTACGCTCGTCTCCCCAATGACCGGTTCTGTTTGAACTGAAGACAGCCGCCACCAAAGCCTCTCTTTTCAAGCCCTTTCTCTTTTTTGTTTGCGGCTCGTTTGCAACACCCTAAGCTGTCTTTGCAAGCGCGTGACGAGTTAGCTCGACGGCTCGTCGGGTTTCAGAATTACGTCGGTCCTTCGAGAGCGGCCAACTCCGGATGAGATTCCGCCATAAGTTTTAGCCAGCGCGGCTCTGAGGGGAAGTGTCTTTACAAATAGCAAAGATGGTATCGATTCGCCTGAGGGCCGATGGGTATCGGTTGTTGAGATTTAATCAGGAAGGCGGCGCATGCTACACCGAGTTGACTGCTACAAAAGAGGTAACTTGGGGCGTTTTCCAACGAGTCTGCAGCAGATTATGCTGTGAAGAATCCTGCACTGCACCAGGTCGGTGGGACCAGGATTGGCCGAACTGGGCATCAGATAGCGATGCAATCGAACGTCAGATGATGTGACGGGGCACAGGCGTAAACAGCTTGACTAGACGGAGGGAGAATGATGACGAATTGCTCGCTTGATCGTCTGGACGTCAAAATCCTCAGCGCTCTGCAGAAGCGCGGCCGCATTAGCAATGTCGACTTGGCCGATGCCGTTGGACTTTCGCCCAGCCCGTGTCTAACCGGTGTCAAGAGGCTCGAGAGAGCCGGATTCATTGTTGGCTATGGAGCGCAGATCCAAATCAAAAAACTCGGCGACTTTCAAATAGTGTTCACCAAAGTCACGCTAGCAGACCACCGTCGCGGAGATTTCGTGCGCTTTATAGATGCGATTCAAAACGTCGACGAAATCATGGAGTGCCACCATGCCACGGGCGGCTACGACTACCTGCTCAAATTCGTGACGCGCAACGTCAGCCACTACCAGGGCGTAATGGAGGCGCTGCTGGAACGTGACATTGGAATCGAAAAGTACTTTAGCTATGTGATCATCGAGTCGCCAGTTGTGAAGCAGTATTATCGTCTCGAGACCCTTGTCTCTCCGCAATGAATGCTCATGCGCCGGGGTTCGCGCCCGCCGAGTCCGGACCGACGCGCATCCGTGCGGCGTCGAAGCCGAGCACCGAACCAACGCCGGCAGCGACGGTGTAGATGCTCATATCGGCGGGCGTACTCTGACGCCTGACTTGCGTCTCGAACACGCGCTCGAACTCGCCGTTGATGTGCGACACGTCCGTCGACGTGCCACCCATGTCGAAGCCAATCACGCGCCAGAACCCGGCCGCTCGCGTCACGCGCACCATCCCTACGCTTCGAGATGCGTAGGCAGGCCGTGATGCGTTTCGCAGCCGAGGAGTCAGTCAAGACGATCGAGCAGACGACTGGCGTGAATCGCCGACAACTGTACCGTTGTATCGAGCGCGCGATGTTGCCACATCCGGATGGCAGGCCTTTCGGTTTTCGTGCTCACGTGCATCATGCGCATCGCGGAGTACGCGCGGATGCACGACGTCCGGGTGCGTGGGGCGCGGGGTACCCGTGGAGGGTGCTGCTCCAGCAGGTCCACACGGATGGCCAGTTGCGGACGCGGTTGCGGGGCCTGCGGGCGCTGCACGACGATTTCCTTCGACAAGTCGCGCCGTGCGGTTTCGTCGAAATCCGTGCTGGCGACGGTAGGCCATGTACTGACGTCGATCGTCTGGAAGTCCGGTCTGCGGCGATTCGTGAAGTACGTTTCCGAAGCCGCGAATGACGTGAGCAGCGACAGTGGTTGTGTCCGAAGCTCCGGCGCACCGACACGCCCGTTGTGTAGCAGGCCAAAGACAGCCGCTCGAACCAGCACCGGATCGCCAGTCGAAAACTCGCGCTCGATGTCGAGCAATCATTGCGGTTGTGTTGCGAAGCGCACGATCGCTTCCGGTAACGTCGGCGGGAGGAGACCCCGGTTGGCGAGTAGGCACGGCAAGATGCGCTGCCAGTTTTCAATCCAGATCCGCGCAGCGGCGTGGTCGGTCGGCGCGACCTGCCGGATTGAAAGTGTGTGCGCGTCGAGAGCGTAGCGCTAAAGATAAATAACTCTTCCCCATCAACACAAAGACTGAGTATTGATACGAAGCTATGCTCTGACAGCATAGGATGCTCGGCATGGACATCCGCGAACTTCGCAGCGTTATTCACGTCGCTCAAGCGGGCAGTTTTAGCCGCACAGCGTCGGATCTATATATCGGCAGCCCGCTCTCAGCCGACAGATAGCGAAACTCGAAGAGGAAATTGGGGCAATTGCTGGTGCGCCACGGTCGAGGCGTGGGGCTCACAGCGGCGGGAGCACGACTGCTTGAGCGGTCGGAGATGGTCACGAATACGGTCAACGAGACCCGGGAGCATGTTCGTGCAGCGGCTGACGAGAAACGCGGCTACCTGGCGGTGGGACTGCCGCCTACGATGGGCGCGCTAATTGGCGTGATCTCGTTCGAGAGTCCAGGATCAAGTATCCGCGCGTGGCGCTCCACATCCGAGAAGGTCAAAGCAGTTCCATGCAAGAGTGAGTAGCTGATCGTTGCGTCGACCTCGCAGTGGTCTACAACCAGCCTCCGTTGACGCTTTTCTGGTCAGGCCGCTCTACAGTAAGCCGACGATTTTGATCGCTCCGCTCGCAACGGTTTTGCCGAAGGGCGTACATCAGATAAGAGACCTTACCAGCTTACCTCTGATCTTATCCGGGATGCCCCATAGTAATCGGCGCGTCATCGAGCACGCTGTCCAGGACGGCATCCGGCTTCGGATATAGCTTGAGGTGGACAGCGTCGCACTCGCGAAGAAACTCGTTAAAGCGGGCCTCGAATACTCGATCGTCACGTCTACCGCCATCCGCGACGAAGTGGCGCGCGGCGAGATAGTTGCGAAACCCATCACCCGCCCCTCGACACGATCCTCCTTGGCATTGACAACCTTGCGCGAGCAACCAATGTCCAGATTTGCAATCGCCTCGACCGAAATGTTGCGCGAGAAGCTTGTGTAGTTCCTGGGCAGTGAAAATTGGAAGGGGGACGCCGTCTCGTTTGATAATCAACAGCCGGCCGGTCAGGATCGTGGTGCGTATGGCTAGAGTCCGCGCGGAACTTCATCGAAGCACTGCGTTCCGACAAGTGGGAACCGGATAATCGGCCGATGCCGCGTCTGGAGCATCGCGCGGTCTCTGGTTATCCCCGGATGTCCCCGTGATCGGCGGCTCGTTGCCGGCTCTGCCGAAGAGCGTAGTTCGGGCGCCGCGCATTCGCGCCGACGGCCTCAAGAACGTCTGCACTCGACCACGTCTCTGTCGCGCGAGGTCAATGCAGAATCGCGATTCCGGCTTCCTTTTAGAGTTGCACCTATCGTTAGTCAACGCGCTTGATCGATCGAAGGCGCAATCCTCAAGTGGAGGGCCGTCGCGAAAGCTCGCACGGATTCGACTCACATCATTTCTGGACTGCTCAATTTCGTTCCATCCGAAAAGCGAGCCAGTCTATAGGGACGAACGTCGAGTTGCGGCGCCTCGTCCATTATGAGCCGGCTCGCGAGCAAGCCGGCGCCTGGCCCAAGTCCGAAGCCATGTCCACTGAAACCGGATGCGATCACGAGACCGGGTTTCGCATCAACCTTCGAGATGACGGGGACGAGGTCCGGTGTCGTATCGATCGCACCCGCCCATGCGTGCGCGATCCGTAAGCCTGACAGCTCGGGAAACACGTTCGCCACGTTCTGCAGAGCCCGCTCAAGCCATTCGGTATCAGCGCGCGGTTCCAACACTCGTGTTTTTTCGAACGGCGAGATGTCATCGTCGCACCAACGCGCGCTCGCCTCTGGCCCGTGGAAGAAGCTGGCACCAACCCGAATCTTCAGTTTTTTCTTCAGTTTGCTGCGGAACATGGTGCGAAACTTCGCTGAATGCCGCAGGTTTTGCGGAGCGAGTTCAACGCGCCCATAGCCAGGGACCGCGATCGTATAGCCACCGTCCAACCTTCGCCTGAGTGCGAAGTTAGGTCCAGAAAAACAGCCTTCGATGACACCAGGCGCCTCAGCGGTACGCAGCGCCGTTCCGATCACGTTGATGGCGGGCAGGTCGATGTCATGATGCTGGCAGAACAACGCGCTCCAGGCTCCTGCCGCGAGAACAACGGAGTCCGCTGCGAGCCGGCCGCGCTCCGTCCAGATGCCGGAAACACGCCCCGCACTCGTGTCGAGACTTCGCACCGCGCAGTTCTGGTATATCTTCGCGCCGAGAACTTGCGCGCCACGTGCAATCGCGGGCGCGGCTTTCGACGGCTCCGCGCGCCCGTCCGTGACCGACCAGAGACCTCCAGCCCACTTCGCGCGTCCGGACGGAATGCGCGCAGCCAGCTCGCGCGCACTGAGGATCTCGCTGTTAAAGCCGACTTCCCGCGCCCGGGCAAGCCACAATTCCCATTGCGCGACTTCAGAATCGTGCTCCGTGCCGTACAGAATGCCCGCCTGCCGAAACCCGATATCCTCGCCTATTTCGTTACTGAGTTCGTCCCAGCGCCTGAGGCTCTGCATCGCGAGCGGTAACTCATAGAGGTCGCGGTTCTGCTGACGTACCCAGCCCCAGTTGCGGCCCGACTGCTCGCAGCCAATGATGCCCTTTTCCAGTAAGGCCACCTGGACGCCGCGTCGCGCCAGTTCATACGCGGTGCTCACGCCGACGATGCCGCCGCCTATCACCGCGACATCGCATCTCTCGGGGAAATCCTCGCTATTCGTGACGTCGTCGATCCTTAGCATTTCACAGCCGCCGGTTGCCGCTTTTCGGTAGATACTGCGGTAAAGATTCTGCGGAAATGCGCACATGAGAACGATTTCCGATCCGCAGCTAGTAGACGCTATTTTCCGATCTCCGACCGCTTCTCTGATAGGACGATCCTGTTGTTTTCGAAACGAATGTAGCGGAATCTGCCACGCGCCAAGCAAAATGGTTGTAGAGAATCCGGAAGCACGGTCCAACGAGTCGCCGCGCTTCTTCTTGGCGTCACTCTTCGATTGGGGCGGGGCTGTCGTTACTGCGACCTGATGTTGGTAACTGACTGCGCGTGGCGAAATTCGTATGTCCGTTGCCGCCGGTCCGGCCGGTTTCCCGCGGTTAAGATCGCCGAATCGCTGTCTCGTTAAAGCATCCGCTCCGGCGACTGACGGAAGATTTGGCTCTTTGCGGGTTTGTGACCCCTTCCGACCGCGCGGCTAGTACATTTAACGCGGTCGAACGAAAGCGATCGAGCTGTGCAGACGTGCGCGGAGAATTTCAGAAATTCACGTTACCAACTCGGAGTCTGTCGTCGACAAACTCGTGGAACGGGGCGTGGTCGCGACCGACGCTGCGTCCAGTGCAATCTCAAGCGAGGATATGTTGAGATGGGCAAGCATTCACGCGCGCTCGTGATCCTTTTCAAGAAGGGCGCGGTGGTTCCGCAACCCATTTAGCGCTCCCGCCGTTACCAGAGAACTTATCGGTAGCCACCGTTCACGGCGTTCGTGAGACTCCACAAGACCACTTGACCGGGACAAGATTTCACCCTCAATGGGTTGAGTTCTCGATTCGATTGACGCTGTGCTTGCCCCGACCCCCGGCGACCATCCGGGCCGACCCGACTCAAGGTCTTGCCTTCCTGGCACCCTTGCCTGGCGGATAGGTCAGGATGGCGCCCGTAATAATGTGAACGAGATGATCCGCGCGCGGCGCAAACGAGGGCAGGTCTACGAGCCAGCCGAGCGCCGCCATCAGGCCGAACAGGTCGTCCCCATTCATATCGTTGCGTGCCGTACCTTCGGCCTGAGCACGAAGCAGGAGTCGCGCGCTGGCCGAGTGCACCGCTGCGCATGAAGCATAAAGAGCGGAGTCCGGGTTCGTGTGGGCCGCCGCCATCAGGGCTACAACGCCCCTATAGCCTTGGGCGAATGCCATCCATTCGCGGAACCAGGACACGAGTGCTTCTTCGGGTGAATTCGACGTTTCGAGTTCACCCGCCTTCTGCGTTAGCGCGTCCAGATTCGTACACAGCAGCGCTTCAAACAAGGCTTCTCGCGACGGGAAGTGACGAAGTAGCGTGGCCAATCCTACATCAGCCCGACGGGCGATATCGCGCATCGACGCATCGGCACCATGCTCGGCGACGACTTCACGGGCGACGGTGAGGATGTGGCTGTAATTTTTTTTTGCATCGGCTCGCATGGATTGCCTTGACCATGTGGATCAGTGATCCATATAATTGGATCACTGATCCGAATATATGAGCATAATATGGATCGGTGATCCAAATGATATAGCGCCTTTGTACCAATGGGAACAGCGGCGCTGCCTTACACCACAAACGAAAGGTGAAAGATTGTGAAAAGATTAGAAGGTAAGGTTGCAGTCATCACGGGCGGAAGCAGCGGGATTGGCTTGGCCACAGCCAGGCGCTTCGTGGAAGAAGGTGCGCACGTCGTGATCACTGGGCGACGAGAGAAAGAGCTGAAGGAGGCAGCCGCCTCAATCAAGCGAAACGTTACGACGGTCGTGGGCGACGTGTCGCGTCTGGAAGATCTGGACCGGCTCTATGCCGTCGTGAAAGAGAAACATGGTCACATCGACGTCCTCTTCGCGAACGCGGGCGCAGGGACAATCGCACCGCTCGCGGTAGCCACTGAGGCCCACTTTGACCAGACCTTCGACGTGAACGTGAAGGGAATGTTCTTTACGGTGCAGAAGGCCCTTCCCCTCTTCAAAGATGGCGGTTCGATTATCCTGAACTCTTCGGTCTCGAACGTCCTCGGGCTCCCGGGATTTACTGCTTACGCCGCGAGTAAGGCGGCTGTACGCAACTTCGCGCGCGGCTGGACTATGGAATTGAAAGACCGCAAGATCCGCGTGAATGCTATGAGTCCCGGAGCAATCGACACCCCGGCCCTAGCGACGACGACGGGCCTTACCGCTGAACAGGCCGAGCAGGCAGTCGCACAGTTCACCACGCAGATCCCAATGGGCCGAAGAGGCATGCCCGAGGAAATCGCGGCAGCAGTCGCGTTCCTCGCCTCCGATGAAAGTTCTTACATCACCGGTGTGGATCTCGCCGTCGATGGAGGCATGGCGCAGGTCTGACCCCGGCGCGCTCCCGTGGCTGGCCCACAAGCCCCGCCAGTCGTGGGACCACGTTTCTCACACTTTAGTTTTAACACAAGGTCGGGGAAATATTACGAGCTAGAGCCTCGCCGATATTGCCGAATCCTTGCCAAGGCGTTTGACCGACGTGACCGACGACAACCCGGCGCGCTACTGGGAGTTCTTCGGCCCGGTGTCGCAAGTCATTCGTGCCTAGGATGAGACCGACGCGATCCGCATCGCAAACGATTAGCCGTTCAACCTGGGCAGCTCAGTGTTCACCCAGGACATCCCGCATGGCATCGAGGTGGCCAGGAAGACTTCCACCGGCACGGTCGACGTCAACCATCCGACCGCGGTGAAGGCCGACCTGCCGTTCGGCGGCGTGCGCCGATTCGGCTATAGGTGCGAGCTGGTTGGCCTTGGCCTAAAGGAGTTCATCAATCACGAGCTGATCGGGCTGACCGATATTGACTGATTGAGACACTTCGCGCGCGATCCGATTCGAGAGCGATGGAGAAATTCCTTATGAGTATCGATAAGAACGTCCAGACCGTGAAGGACTTCTTCGCCGCGATCGGCCGCGGCGACAGGAAGGGTATGCTGGCGCTGGTCGCCGAAGACATCGAGTGGATCATCCCGGGCGAGGACTGGCCATTGGCCGGAACGCGCCACGGACACGCGGGGCTGGCGGATTTGCTTGAGACCGCATTCAGGTCGATAGAAACGTCAATGGAACCCCGGGAGTTCATAGCGCAAGGAGACAGGGTCCTGGTCGTCGGCTCCGCCAGGGAAATGATCAAAGCCCAGCAAAGCTGAGCAACAACAGGACTGAAGGCAGCGTGAACCCGCACCAGGCCGCGAGTCCCCCAAGCCGCCCAGCCCGCAAGATACCGATGGCGTACCCCACCTGGCTGCTGGCAGGCCCGGGAAGGAACTGATAAAGCCCGACCAGATCCATGAAGGTTTCGTCATCGAGCCAGCGGCGCCGCTCCACGAATTCCCGGCGAAAGTACCCGAGGTGAGCAATGGGACCGCCGAAGCAGGTCAATCCCAATTTCAGAAAAACCGCCAGAACCACCGAAGCAGACCCTGGCTGAGTCGAGTGCGCAGAGGTGATACGAGTTTCCATAATTGGCGGTTTTCCAGAACAAGAAGATCAGCACGCCCGCTCGAAGCGCTCGGTTATCGACCGTCGTTCGGGGTGCGACAGCATCGGGAGTTTAATTACGACTCGATCTGGTCCCACGGCGCCCCGGCGTGAACGGTTCATGTCGCCCCGTTCGCACCTCGATGAATTTGCCTTGTCCGGCGTTTTCATCCTATGGATGAGTGCCCACGCGGGTAAGGTCAGAATCTTTGCACGCCGCAAGAGAATTGGCTTGCGAAAACACTACCTGATTCCTTCCCGCACGCTTGGCGTCGTAAAGTGCGAGATCGGCGGCCTGAGTCAATTCACTCAGCAACGAGGGATGGGAGCGCGTCGCAGTGGCGCATCCGATACTTACGGTGAACGGAGGACGGCCGATTGCCGTTGGGTCGCAGGCCAGACGTTCGACGTCAGTGCGGATTGCTTCCGCGATCCGCACGGCCTGCATGGGATCAGTATCGGGAAGAACGATTACGAACTCCTCTCCGCCGTATCTGGAAGCGCAGTCACCCCGACGCTGAGCGTGCCGTCGAATGCAGTCTGCAAGGCGCCTTAAAGCATTGTCGCCTTCGGCATGCCCGTATACATCGTTGTACTGCTTGAAATGGTCGGCATCCACATACAGTACTGAAAGCCAGCCGTCGGTGCGTTGCAACCTGTCCCATTCGCTTGCGAGCGACGCATCGAGCGCGCGTCGATTTTTAAGGCCTGTGAGAGGATCAATCTGCGCAAGCTCTCTCAGGCGATCCTCGGCCACAGCCCGGTCTCGCAAGGCAAATGCAAGTATCCAGACTACGATGCAGAAGGCCAGACTGATGGACGACGCTGATATGCCGACAACCCACGAGAGATGCTTCCACGAGACGAGTACATCGTCCAGGGCGGGAGCGACTACTGCGATCAGCGGCGTACCGGGCACGCGCTGGAACGTATAGAGTCGCACCTCTCCATCGACCGACGAGCGCGCCGCGTAAAAGCCGGAATCGTGATTCACCATTCGCGGGAATGTGGGAGACGTGCTGAAGTTCGGTGGGGGCGAAGCATTTAGAGGAGGATTTCTCGATACCAGCGTGCCGTCGATACGCACGATGGCGGCAACGCCATGAGGGCCGACATCGAGATCTGCAAGCAGGTGGTTGAAATACTCCAGGTCGATAGCAACGATCGCCACGCCTTTGAAGGACCCATCCGGATAGTTGACCCGCCTGCTGAGTGCCATTGCTTCCGCGCCGCCTCGCGCGCGGGCGTGATAAATAGCTGACAGGTAACGTCCCACGTCCGGTGACTGGCGATGAACCAGAAAATAATCCCGGTCACCAAAATCCCAGTGATGGTTGCTTGAGCAACAGCCGGCTACCACCCGACCGCGGTCGTCGGTCACGCCCATTCCTGATATGTAACGCGAGTTGGCCGTCGTGTTGAACATCAGTTCGTTGCGAACGCTAGCACTCAGGGCCTGGACGCCGGGCTTGTCGAGAGTTGCGATGAGCGTGAGCAACGATTGGTCGGAAGACTCTACGGTTCGCGAAATGTTAGCCGACAATACAGCGGCGACGTTTTTCGAGGTTTCGTGAGCGTGTTCGCGCGCAGTGTCCCGCGCGGCGAGCAGTGTCAGCAGACTTACAGCCAGGACACCCGTTGCCAGCACACTACCGAAAGCGCCTACAACGAACGGATAGCGGGATGCCTTGGCAGTCACCCGTCGGACAGATTTGTGAACGAACACGATATTGGACTTGTTGAAATCTCGGATATCTCTGGCTCGCCGTCCCCTAAGGTTCTTCCGTCTCAAGAGATTGGTTACGTTGCCTATGACACTCAGGTGGCCAGCCAATGACATCGTTATCGGCAGCTACACGGAAATCTCCAGTATTTCGAAGGAAACGAACGGAACAGCGCCTGATCCAGGCGCTGCAGCAAACGGTTTCGAACCAAATGATGCAGCCTCATGAAATGATTTCGAGCTTGCGTGATAGCGGGCCTGGAAGCCGTTGCTAGCCTGACCTACGATGCGCGTGAGTTCCATCGTCGGTGCCCAAAAGGGCCTTTCCATTGATGCCACACCACAAGCGCTTCGGACATGCGAATACCTTGAGACCGACTCTCAGCCGATACACGCCTGGGGGGTGTCAAGAAAACGGACAGCGGATGTCCGGTTCCTTGACAGCGTCGATGTCCTTCGCGAGCGAAAATCGTTGAACGGTAAGCCTCGTGGTGAATGGCACGAGCTTTGCGGACTACTCCTCGTCATCCGGAGGAGTCGATCATGCAACCTGCCTATTATTACCTGAGCTACCCAGGCATCGCACATCTCGCAAGTGCGATGAGCCTCGCAACGCTGTTAACGGCAAGCACGGGATGCGCTGCGCAGACTCAAGTGCCGACCGTGCAGGCAGCGCCACCCATCGCGGTAGACGCGCCTCCTCCGCCACCGTCTGCCGGCCCGGTAGGCCCGGCGCCCACTGCCGATACTGGCACGCCATCGGTCGCTCGCGGCACGGTGTCGCGTTTTCTCGTCAATCCGGATGGCGACGTCGATGGGTTCCTGACCAGCAACGGATTGCTCGTGCATTTCCCGCCGCACCTCGGCACACAGCTCACATCGATGATTCGCAGGGGTGACGCTGTCCAGGTGAGTGGATGGCGCCACGATGGAGGCACCTTCACAGCCCAACGCATCGTCGACACGAGTAATGGTCAGCAGTTGCTCGACCAGCCGGCATTGCCGGGCACACAGCGGTTGCCGCGCCAGCTTCGAGGTGCAGTACTCTCGCCACTGGTTGCGCAGGGACAAGTTGCTCACGTGACGACTGCGCCACAGGGCGAACCCGATGGCGTGATCCTGACCGATGGCACCGTGATCAAGCTCACGCCACCCGTTGCGCAGCAATTCCCAACGCTGCTGCAGGCGGGCGCGAATGTTTCGGCGCAGGGCTACGGCACGCGCAACCAGTACGGATCGGCGCTACAGGCGACCGCGTTCGGCACGCCGGGCAACCTGACGCAACTCTACGACCGGGCGCTCCCTGGCCCGTAATTTTTCATGAATATATTCGGATTACGAACCACATTCATTCAGGATAATCAGCATGCATTGGATTGACCCGGACAGCCTGCCTGAAACGCGCGGCGTCGTTAAGGGATTTCTGCTCAACCCTCATGGTGAACTCGATGGCATCGTCCTCGACTCGCGTCAGGTGCACTTCCCGCCTCATCTGTCGAAACGCATTGCGCGGCATGTCGCGGTCGGTGACAAGGTCAAAGTGCGAGGCGTGAAGCCACGCGGAGCGGACATGATTGCGGCCGTCGCGCTGACGACCCGAAGCGGCGTGACGATTCTCGACGAGGGGCCGCAGCACGGTGATCAGAAACATCACAAGCCGCAAATCGAGCACAGGCCAATGGAGATCGAAGGCGAAGTCGTGCTTTCGCTATTCGGACCCAAGGGCGAGTTGCGTGGCGCTTTGCTCGACGATGGTACGTCGCTGCGCATGCCCCCTCATGCGGCAGCCGGGCTGGTGTCATGGTTGAGCCCGGGTGCCCATGTCAAAGCCTGGGGACACGGCGTGAAGACCCGTCACGGCCGGACGATCGAGGTGGATGAGATCGCCGAGCTCGTCGATGCACCGACGGAGTGACCCGCTCCGATTCCGTTCGGATCTGGCAGAGCAATCATTCACCCGCTGCCGCGGCCTCGCGGCCCGCGACGTAACGGGATCGATACACCTGAGAGCAACCCATGACCAGCCAACCCACAACCCGTCACTATGCGCTCGAAGGGCTGAACTTCTTCATGGCCGATGTACAGGCGGGCATCGGGCCATTTCTCGGCGTGTTCCTGCTGGCGCGCGATTGGCAACCCCAGGCCATCGGGACCGTGATGACTCTTGGCGGCATCGCGGGCATGCTCGCGACTTCCCCGGCCGGCGCACTCGTCGATGCGACATGTCACAAGCGCACCATCATCGCGGTAGCGGGTGTGCTGACAACACTGGCGTCACTCGTGCTGTGGCTGTCGCACAGGGTCTGGGTGGTCGCCGCGTCCCAGGTGTTGACGGCGATGACGGGCGCCGCGCTCGGGCCCGCTGTGGCGGGCGTGACGTTGGGCATCGTGCGCGAGCGGGCTTTCGACCGCCAGTTCGGCCGCAATCAGGTCGCCAATCACGCGGGCAATGTCGCAGGCGCGGCGCTATCGGGCTGGCTCGGCTGGCGCTACGGATTCGGCGCGATATTCGTGCTTGTGGGCGTGTTCGGGGTGATGACGGTCATTTCGACGCTGCTCATCCGGCCGGATTCGATCGACCACGACAGCGCCCGTGGCCTCGGCGATGCATCGCCTTCCGGGCATGAGCCCGCGGGCGGATTCCACGTGCTGCTGACCTGCAGGCCCCTACTGCTGCTCGCTGCCGCGCTCGCGATGTTCCACCTCGGCAATGCGGCGATGCTTCCCCTCTATGGGCTTGCTGTCGTCGCCGCGCACAAGGGCGACCCGAGTGCCTTCACGGCGCAGACGATCGTCATTGCGCAACTCGTCATGGTCGCGGCGGCATGCTTGGCGAGCCGGCTTATCGCGCGTATCGGCTACTGGGGCGTCATTCTCATCACCTTTCTTGCGCTGCCCGTGCGTGGATTGGTGGCCGCCACGCTGATCACCGCATGGGGCGTCTGGCCCGTGCAGGCACTCGACGGCATCGGCGCGGGGCTGCAAAGCGTCGCGGTGCCCGCGCTCGTCGTACGTTTGCTGCAAGGAACCGGGCGCGTGAATGTCGGGCAGGGCGTGGTGATGACCGTGCAAGGCATCGGCGCAGCGCTGAGTCCCGCGTTGGGAGGCGCGCTCGCCCAGCATGTCGGGTATGCAAGCGCCTTCCTCGTTCTGGGTGCCGTTTCGACAGGCTCGCTTGCGCTGTGGCTGTTTTTTGCCGAATCACTCAAGAAGGCGTGCGGCTTCCATCGCGATCCCGCCAACGACACTTCTCTCGCAACATGAATCCCGTATTGCTTTCATGGAGTATTGCGCTGGCGGCTACGGCTGGCGTCATTCTGCGTCCGTTCAGGTGGCCCGAGGCAATCTGGGCCGTCGCTGGCGCGGCGCTGCTCGTGGCGCTTGGACTACTTCCTGCCCATCTCGCGTGGCAGGCGATAGGCAAGGGCACCGATGTCTATCTTTTCCTCATCGGGATGATGCTGCTGTCGGAGTTGGGCCGGCGTGAAGGGTTATTCGACTGGATCGCGGCACTTGCCGTCAATCATGCGCGGGGTTCGCCGCGCAGACTCTTTGTGTTGGTCTATCTGGTGGGCGTCGTGGTGACGACATTCCTGTCGAACGATGCGACGGCAGTCGTCATGACACCCGCTGTATTCGTCGCCGCCAGGAAGGCCGATATGAAGCCGCTGCCTTTGCTGTACGTGTGCGCGTTCATCGCAAATGCGGCGAGCTTCGTCCTGCCGATCTCGAACCCGGCCAACCTCGTGCTCTATGAGAATCGCACGCCCGCGCTGGCCCTGTGGGTGGGCCGGTTTGAATTGCCCTCGGTGCTCTCGATCGTCGCAACGTTTGTGATGCTGCGCTGGACCCAGCTGCAAAGCCTTGACGGGCGCTGCGCTCGCGACCTGCCCGTCGAGCCGCTCAGTACGAATGGCAAGGTGGCGCTAGCGGGGATCAGCGTGACGGCTGTTGCATTGCTCACCGTTTCAGCATTCGACTTGCAACTGGGTCTGCCGACGGCCGTATTCGGCATCCTTACTGCGCTCGTCGTGCTCGTGAAGGAGCGGCAATCTCCACTGGAGCTCGTCAGCGAGATTTCATGGAGCGTGCTGCCACTGGTTGCCGGCCTCTTCGTGCTGGTCGAGATGCTCGATCACACGGGCGTCATCCACGAACTGGCGCAACTGATCTCGATCGCGACGCGACAGAATCAGCCTCTGACGGCGGCGATATCGGGACTTCTCGTCGCGACAGGCAGCAATGCGATCAACAATCTGCCCGCAGGTCTTATTGCGAGTGCGACTGCGTTGACGGCGAACAGCCCCGAGACGGTGATCGATGCGCTGCTGATAGGCGTGGATCTCGGCCCCAATCTGTCGATCACGGGTTCGCTCGCGACGATCCTGTGGCTGGCCGCGATCCGTCGGGAAGGCGAGGAAGTGAGCTTCATGCAGTTCTCCAGGATTGGCGTGATCGTCATGCTGCCTGCACTTGTGCTGGCGCTAGGGGCACGACTCATTGCAGGCCATTGAGCAGGGACAGGGAGGAAAGAGCCATGGGCAACGGATGGATTTACCCTTTCATCATTCTGGGTGGCATTCTTCAGGCCGCGGGCGCACCGATCAGCGGCGAACTCAAAGGCTCGCTCGTCAATCCCTGGCTTGCGTCTGGCGTCTCGTTTCTGCTGGTGACGTTTCTGTCGATTGCGTGATTCTGCATTCAGCCTACACCACTCCCGGCTCCCGACGACCTGCGTAGCATGAAGTGGTGGGCGCCACGCGGCGGAATCGTTGGGGCGGTGGCCGTTTTCGCGGGTCTGACTCTTGTCCAGAAGGTAGGCGTCGGTACGCTCAACGGGCTGACCATCTGCTCCAACCTGGTGACATCGGTTGCGATCGACCATTCTGGTCTGATTGGGGGGGCGCCGAACATGCCTTGAGTTGGGCACGAGCGCTCGGGGCCATGTTAATGGTAGTGGGCGTCGCGCTCGTAATGCTCTTTTAAGCTGAGCGACGCCGTTCCCGCGCAAGAAGGAGTCTCCCCGCGACCAGTTGAGGTAGACACTAGTACCTGGAACTCGCGCACAGGCAATGCGCCCGGGCATGACCGATGCCGGAAGTTCGTGGGCCGGTGCAAACGTGCGCCGCCACAAATGCAAGGAGTCAGCCATGAACAAGTATCAGGTCAAGGGTGTTGCCGAAAAAGTGAAGGGCAACGTCAACCAGGCAGTAGGGAAGGCGACGGACGATCCGGCGCGCGAACTGACGGGATCTGCAGGAGGGCGCGGGTGAAGTCCGGAAGTCTTACGGCGACGCCAAGGAAGCAGCGAAAGATGCGGATAGTGAAGCCCGCAAGCACTGATGTCGTGATCTGAGGCCGTTGCGGGGGCACCAATTTTTGCGGGACGTGATGCCTCGATGCCCCCGCAATGCCGATGTACGCTTCTCTCCACGTGAAGGCTACGCCGCGCCTGGTGGCCTCGCTCAACGAGGCACGACTGCACGACCCTAATCTATCCCGAGCGCGGCCATCCTTGTGTACAGAGACTGGCGGCTGATACCGAGCCGGCGCGCTGCCTCTGCACGATTGCCACCTGCGACGTCGAGTGCCCGCCGGATCGCCTCGCGTTCGACCAGTTGCAGTGCTTCTGTCAGCGGGACATCGTACAGGCACGCGGGGAGTGGAGAGCCAGACGCTGTGCCGCCGGTCAGCAGGGTGAGATCGGTTTCTGTTACCACCGGCCCCGGCGAAAGTGCGTTCACCCGTTCAACTGCGTTACGCAATTCGCGCACGTTGCCTGGCCACGAGTGCGTGAGGAGACGTCGCTGTGCCTCAACGGAGAATTGACGTTTGGGCTGGTCGAGTGCGGTTGCCTTCAGGAAATATTCGGCGAGCGGCAGTATGTCAGCGAGGCGCTCCCGCAACGGCGGGAGATGGATTGGAATCACATTCAGCCGGTAGAGCAGGTCCTGTCTGAATTCTCCCGTTGCCACCATGGCGTCAAGCGCGCGATGTGTCGCGGCGATCACCCGTACGTCGACGGCAACAGATTCGTTTGAGCCGAGCGGAGTGACCAGCCTTTCCTGAAGCACGCGCAGCAGCTTTGCTTGCATGGCGGCAGGCATGTCGCCGATCTCGTCGAGAAAGAGCGTACCCCTGTTCGCGTCGACGATACGTCCCGTTCGCGCAGCACTTGCACCCGTGAATGCGCCCTTCCCGTGACCGAAGAGTTCGCTTTCGAGCAACTCATGAGGAATGGCCGCGCAGTTGACCGCGATGAACGGTCCTGTTGCACGCCGCGATGACTGGTGGAGCACCCTGGCCGCGACCTCCTTGCCCGTACCGGTTTCACCCGTGAGGAGAACCGTTGCATCGCTGGCGGCGGCCCGGCCGATGCGTTTCTGCACTTCGCGCATGGATTCGCTGATGCCGAGCAGGCGTGGCATGGCGTCGTCGGGCTCGTCGAACGTCGGGGGAACGGATGTCCCCCCGGCCGCAGCGCCCGATATCGGGCTGGCGACAAACACCCGCTTGAGCAATCTGGCGATATCTTCACGGCCGACGGGTTTGGTCAGATGCTCGAAGGCACCCAGACGCATCGCCCCGATCGTATTGTCGCTGTTTGCGTGTGCAGTGAGCATCACGACGGGAATCTGGGCAACACGGTCCATGTCACGCAGTTTTTCGAGCACTGCGAGCCCATCGATGCCGGGCAGCCTGAAGTCGAGGAAGACACACGCGGGCGTCAAGCCGGCTGTGAGCCGCGCGAGTCCGCTTTCGCCGGAGTCCGCACGCTCAACGTCATGTCCGAGATCCGTGAGCGTTTCCGCCAGGCCCTCGCTAAACGCATCGTCGTCGTCGATCAGGAGGATGGTTGCCATGGGATATCAATGACAAAGCAGGTGTGGGCGTTCGTCTGCGCATGGTACGCGCGTCCACGATGCGCGGACGCAACTTCGCGCACAAGGGCGAGGCCAAGTCCCGATCCTTCGGCGCGTCCTGTGATGAAAGGCTCAAATATCCGTTCGCGCTCGGCCTCAGGTACGCCCGGACCGTCGTCTGTCACGTGGACGAGCAGCCGGTCGACTGATGGGGAGCGGAGACGGCTCGCATCGAGCGTCACCCGGCCGCCGTCGGGTGCATGCTGCAGCGCGTTTAGCAGCAGATTGTCAACCGCGCGCCGCACGTGGGCTGCATCAAAAACCGGTCTGCCCGCGCCGGAACCATCCGGGTGTGCGGACGGCGCAACGTCGGCTGACAGCGTGATGCGCCTGACTAGCGCAGACTCCCGGTGGGCATCGATGACCTCATGGACCCATGACGACAGATCGACCGGCTCATAGTGGAGAATCACGGGCTGGGTAAGGGCGAGCAGGCTCGCGACCTGGCTTTCGATACGCTCAAGCTGACCAAGGATCGACCGCAGGGCACTTTGCTGCCGAGCGCTGTCGCCCGCAAGCGCGTTCTCGGCCTTTAGTCGCATCGCGCCCGTGGGATTGCGGATTTCATGCGCTACCTGCGCCGCCAGTTTGCCCAGCGCCGCGAAGCGCTCGGCCTGCGCGAGCTGGGCTTCCAGTTTGAGCGCCTGCTGCTGCAAAGTGCGCGTGCGCGCCAGATAACGGTTAACGGACTGGGCGATCCGGTCGAGATCGCGCTCGCCTGGCAGTGGCACTTCCTGCGAGGCTTCTGCTTCTCCAGCGACGGACAACGCACGCTCCAGCTGATCCAGCTTGCGCCGCCAGTTGCGCAACGCGATGGCGAGATAGAGCGACACGCCGAGCAGCACGGCGAGAACGACAGCCAGCACTGTGACGGACGTCTCGCCCAGTACACCGAGGGCAGGGCGCGCACGCGTGAGCATCCAGACGTAAAGACCGGGGTGTCCCGCAACGGGGCAAGCTGTTGCCAGCACGGCATCCTGGCCATTCCTTACCGTTCTTGCAGCAACGCGCGCGCCCCTGGACGCGGCAGTCAGGGCGTCCAGAATCAGCGGTGTTTCGGCTTCTGGAATGTCACGCTTGATGCCGCTGCCCTGGTACGAAGGAAAGGCGTAGGCGAGAAACCCGCTCGTCGTGGCCCCCGCCGCACGCCCGGGAGGTACAGGCGGTTGCGCAGGATTCGGTGTTGAGGGCGGCGGCGACCAGAACCCGCCTTCGACGCCCTCCATTCGTGCCAGCACGATGTCCAGTACCGCGTGCATCAGATCGAGATTGGCCGCGCCCGGTGTCTGCAACGACAGATCGTAGCGGGAGGCAACAGCGTCACAGGCCGCAAGCGATTGTTGCTGGGCCAGTGCGATCTGTTGTCCTTGTGCCGATAGGGTCACGAGCAGGACGACCCCTATGAGCGCAAGGCACAACGTCGCGACAAGTGACCAAAGGATTGCAAGCTGCGTAGAGACGGCCGTTCGTGTCACGCGTTCACCCATCTGGTTGTGCGGCAAAGCGTCTCGTCGACCACAAGGAGGCAGACAACGCATTCCTGTGTGAAAAGTGACTTTAACCCGTCTCACCACGCGTACCGACACCGATACGCCAACGCACGGTACGGATCGCCAGGAATACGCGATAGCCTCCGATGTCACCCGGTCCGGGTTGGTGAGGTTACTTCCGCATGCAAAGCCGTGCGACTGTCGCGAGAAAGTGGTCACGACTGGCGGGCTTGACGAGCCATTCATCCCACATTGGCCTGCCCTGCACGGGTGGCCTCGAAACGGCGGTAAAAACCAGCACGGGAATGCCGCACAATTCCTGATCGCTCCGGATCGCCCGGCAAAGTTCATTACCGTTCAGGACGGGCATCATCCAGTCCGTCACAACCAGCTGCGGCCGCGCAATGCGCAACTGGTCGAGCGCGGCGACGCCGTTCACTGCGACGCGCACCGTGTAGCCGGCGTTGGTCAGGATATGGCGCCATACGAACAACATGTCCGGTTCGTCGTCGACCAGCAGCACAGTTGGCATTGTCAGTCCCGGTTGCAGTGCCGGGACATGCGCACGCTTCGTGCCAGATGATACGGTCAGCCGGGATTTCCCGTATGTGCGTTTGCGGATAGATCAGAAGGCAGTCCGGCGCGCGTCTGGTCGTCCCGGATGCCTGACGATGTGCCTTCCTGCTGCGGTTTGGCCGGGGATGACCAGGCGACATCCGTCCTCAGCCGACAATTTTCCCGTCTGGCTTGCCAGAGCGTGCGAGCGCCGAATTCAGTGCATCGAGCAGACGCGGTGGCGGATAAGGTTTGTCCAGCACGGCAGCAAACAGCTCAGGGTACGCTTCGGCCGCGGCACCTTGCGCGGCCGTTGCGAGAATGACGGGGATGTGCGCCAGCCGGGTGTCCTTCTTCAGGGCCTGCGCCAGCTCCAGTCCCGACATGGCCGGCATCATGAAATCAGTGAGCACAACGTCCGGCATGACCGAGGCGATCATGTCCAGCGCGGACTGACCGTCCCGGGCGGCGTGCACCGTATATCCCTCAGCCTTCAGGAAGAAGGAAAGGAAGTCGGTTATCAGGGATTCGTCATCCACTACAACGATCGTGGTCATGCCGGTTCGCCCATGCTCGTATCCGTGTGCGGTCCCGTGCGACTAGGATTGGCCCGGATCGTCAGTCACCAGCCTTCTGGACTCGTTGAACGGGTCCGGGAGCGAATTGGGAATGACCAGTCTGGTGACCGTAGGCGTAAAAGCGCTATCGCGAAGCTTGATGACCTTCATGCCCTGGCAGATCCTGCCCTCGACCTCATCGAGCTGCATGCCGATGACATTGTCGAAGAGACTGAGCACCTCGGGCGAGGTGGCGTTCATCTCGGGTGCCGACAGTTCTCTGGTCTCCCAGGCGCAAACCGTCGAAACCTCCAAGGAACGAAGCTGGTTGGTGAGCGCCGCCAGAAATTCGATCAACCGGTGACGGTCGACCGCAGCCCGGTCGAAGCCGGCCAGCCCGTCGATGACCAGCCGGTTGATACGCCGCGCCTGAACCGCATCGAGCAGATGATAGGCAAGGCTGTCGATGACATTTTCTGTCAGCGGATTCCACAGCACCGTGAGCGCGCCGCTGGCAATCAGGGCATCGATATCGATACCGAGCGCTCGCGCCTTGCTGGCGAGGCGTGCCGGGGTTTCATAAAAGCCAAAGTGCAGGGCAGGCTGTTCAGGCGTGGCGAGGCGCACGAAGTTCAACCCGAAACTGGTCTTGCCGCTGCCGCCGGGGCCGACAACGATCGTCGCGGAACTAGCCGGCAGTCCACCGCCAATGCGAGCGTCCAGATCATCAACACCACTTGATACACGTTCCTGTGGGGCAAGGTCGAGTTTCGAGGGACGGGCATACAGCGCCTCAAGTCGTGGGTAGACCACCACGCCCGCATCGTTGATTTCGTAGTGGTGCAGGCCCCCGAGCGACGCGCTGCCGCGGGACTTTGCAATGCGCATCCGCCGCACGGTTCTTGACCCGAACAGCTCCTCCTGCAACTGCAGGACACCGTCGACCATTGTGTGTTCCGGACTGGAGTCGTCGATCCGTGCGCTGGTCAGAAAGAGCACCGTGCAGCCACTGAACGCGGCATGGCCTTGGAGCTCCGCCACGAACGTCTTCACGTCCAGCGTGTTGTGACTGCTTTCACGTGCGTTCAGCAGGCCGTCGAGTATCAGCATCGACGCGTCCTGGCGCACGAGCTCATTGCGCAGCACGTCGACGAGCGCACTAAGGCCATCGACCCTTAGCGTCCGGAAGAGACTCAGGTAGGTAATATCCTTGCCGACCAGTTCCGGATCAAAAAAACTGAGCGTCGACAACGACTGGAATAGCCGGTCATGCGACTCTGCAAGCAGAGTGATGTAAAGGACCTTTCCGCCCTGTCTGACTTGATCGAAGGCAATCTGGTTGGCGAGAATCGTCTTCCCGGCGCCGGGACGTCCCTGAATGATGTACGACGATCCGGCGACCATGCCGCCGCCCATGATCGTATCGAGCCCTGGGACATGGCTGGTTAATCGCATCAAGGTCTGATTCATCGCTGGTCTGGTTCGACGTGGTGATTGCGCGGTGGGTGGCTTCAGCCGGCGAGGCCAGGCGCGCCTCGCACGCATTCGGGCCATGCTGGGAATTGCATGATTTTCGCACGATTGAATCGCGCCCGGCCGGATCCTGTGACCGTGATGATCACGGTTCAGGTTCGGCGACACATTTGTCCGGCAGGTGAAACGCATCTGTGCGCGAGAGGATCGTGGTGCCATGGGAAGTTGTTGGCCGCATCGTAAGCCCGGCGGATATCGCTTTGTCGTTATAAACATGTGAAGTGAACAGCGACGAGGCACGGCGTCGGTCAGCCGAAAACGGGCAGAGGCTCAGAAGCTTGCAGCGATTTCCCGCCGTCGGTCCCTACCGCGCACCCTGACGCAGGTGGTTGAGGACGGCGTCAATTTCGTCTCGCGCTCCTTTGAGGACCTCGCCATGTTGGATGGCCAGTCTCTCAAGAAGACTGACGGCCTGCTGCAGCATCTGAAACGACCCAACGCCCTGGAGCACGGCTTTTGCGGTGCCATGCTGCGTAATGACGACAGCTTCACGGCTGCCGTCGACTGCGTCGACAAGGGCCTCTGCATGCGCCTTCAGTTGCGCAACTGAAAACATGCTGTGCTTTTTCATCTATCGTTCACGAGTCGGGTTTGTGTCTCGGTACTTACCAGCATGAATCTGGGTGAACTCGAACCACGCAATTGTAGTGGTCGCTTTTACCGGATCTTTAGTGAATTCCGTAGAAATTGCCGCCTCTATGATCGGATCGACTGACTCTCCGGCATGCGCTCAGGTTGGCGTTGCGAGCTGTTGTCAGAGGTGGCACTTGATGAGGCTGACCGGAGAGCCCACAACAGGATCGACGCACCTCATTGCACCGGGAATCAGCGTAACAGGGGTAAGCATGAGCAGGTCGCGCAGCCAGACGCCACGCAATTCGCCGAGATTCATGGTGCTTGCGACATAGACCGGATAGTCGCCAACGCGTCTGAAGCTGACCAGCATATTGTCTCCGTGCTCGCTGCGCTCCTGTATAAGGCTTCGAGAGAACATATTCTCCCTGATGGCCTGGAGAAATTCCCGATTGTGATCGAGTCGGACGGTCACGACGCCGAGTGAGCTGGTCGCGAGCAGCGCAGCACCCTCGCGCCTGTACATACTTACCGTGCAACCAGGCACAGGCATCGACCATCTTCGAATAGAAATCAACCAGATACTTCCCGGGTAACGCAACCGAGACGATCCCGTGACCGCGTTCACCGGTACGCCCTATCGAAGAGACCAGTACGGGCGCACCATCGACGCGTCGGTACAGTGGCAGGGACATAAATGGATGAGCGGGCGACGACGGCGCAGAACCCAGTCCGCCGCGGTCAGTAATGGACACAACTGGGGGCGGCGAATACCGGCTACTGACGATCAGATCTCCACCGCATCCGAAAATGGACAATGAAACTACCTGTGGCAGGCCGTCAACGAACGCTGCGAGCCACTCATGAATCTGCGGTTCGCGTTGCCGAATTGCTTCTCTTGTCTCGTTGCAGGCAGACCCAGCGTGCGCGCCGTCAGGGCCGCATTCAGTTCAAACACTCTCGATGCATTTTCCTGTGCGGCGCGCGAAAGCAGAAGCAGTCTTGCGTTGGCATCGTCCAGTCGCCTTCTATAGTCAACGCCACCATAAACAATTACACAGACCAGTGGCAAAAAAACTGAGGCCGCATAACTGACAAGCAGCGCTCGGCATGCACACTGGAGCGCAGACACATCGTGCGTGGATCCGGAAGGCAAGGGCATGTTCGACCGAATGTCTCTGCCAGAAATATGTCACAGCATGCCTGAATTTCACATTCTGGACCGGCGCACGGGATATGTGGAATTCCCAGGAACGTCGCAGCGTGTCAGGTCTGGCGGCGGGCGGGCTTACCGCCAGAATCTGTTGGTCTAGCATCGGGTCGTCAATGGCGCACGGGCGTAGCGACGTCCTGGACTCGGCGCTTGATGCTCCTTGCAACATGACGTTGCGCGCAGCCCGGTGTCCGGATGCGAGCGTGTCCGCTCGCCGCAACCTGGCGTTTTCCACAGGCGTCGCTAATTTTCATCTAACTGTCGTGGCGTACGCTTGGGCACGTCAGGGCGAGCCTGGAGCTTGCCACCGCGGAACGCAAGCAAAGGGCGATAGGCGACTGGCAGATTGAACTCTTTCCCGGTATCTCTGCCATGAATTCGCCATGCGGAGTTCTCCGAACGTCGTTGCCCATCGGGGATGGGAGTCGAATGACCTGGAAGGGCGGGGTCAGCCGGCACATATCGGAGCAAGGGCATGAGATCACTGAAGAGTCAGATAATCGGAACACTTGTCGTGCTGTTCGCTGTCGTCGGTACCGCCCATGCATGCGCGTCGTACTGGCTTTCGATGAGACACATGGATGAACTGCTCGACCAGCATCTGCAAGGCGCAGCGGCTGGCTCTCCGCTGGCGAGGTAGGGACGATTGGGGCCAACGGTCCGCCACAGCATTCAATCGATGGTTTCGTCGAGCAAATATGGAAGCGGGGCCGCTCTGTGCCGACCGACAATACCGACCCCGAGGTGACATTCGACCGGGATGCGTCGAGCCGGTTTTCGGTCGAGCGGATCAACGGTCATCGCTACTGCCTTTACACTCTGAGAAAAGCCGCAGAGGGCTTGACGTATCAGGTTGGCCAGCCCATTTCGTTTCGCGAACAGACGGCAGGGCGTGCGGCGCTTGAAAGTCTGATGCCGACAGTTTTCCTGATCGTGCTCGTATGGATTGCGATCCCGCTGATCGTCGAAGCTGCATTTACCTCATTAAAACGTGCGGGTACTGACGCGGAATCGATTGACATCGACCGCCTTGCGCCTCTTGATATATCGCACGTTCCGGCTGAAGTCCGGCCCTTCGCTGATTCGATCAACCTTATGATTGCGCGCTTGCAGGTCGGCATCGATTGAGAGAAACGTTTCATCGCCGATGCTGCGCATGAACTACGAACTCCGATTGCCGCGTTGCAACTGGGTATCGATAATCTCGAGAACGCGCACGATCCGATCGTGCGCAGCGAACGGTTACGTGAACTGCGCGAAGTGGCTGTGCGCGCGGCGTCGATGATCCGGCAACTTCTCGAGCTGGCCCGCGCCGATGCGCAGCGCAGTCCGGACGCAACGGTCAAGGTACTTGATGTACGTGAGATAGTTCGCACGCTCATAGCCGATCTGCTGCCGGTCGCGTACGGGCGCTCGATCGACCTGGGGGGCAAGCGGTACGACGCCGCACTTGTAAGCGCAAACGCGGAGGAGCTACGTATCGCAGTGCGAAATCTGGTCGAGAATGCTTTGCGCTATACGCCCCTGAATGGATGCGTGGATATCGATGTGTTTGCGGATGATGCGAATGCCGTCATCCGTATCACCGATACGGGACCGGGTGTTCCGGAAGACGCGCTCGACCGGGTATTCAACCCCTTCTTCGGGTTAGCTGCCGAAACTGTCGAAGGCAGCGGCCTCGGTTGTCGATCGCGCAGTCCCCTGTTGCGAAACATGGTGGTTCGATTTTCCTTGAAAACCGGCGCGACGGTCAAAGCGGATTGATCGCAACAGTCATGTTGACATGCGCGACGGTCAGGGTTGCCCACTGACCCATGCCGTGCCTTTGATTTTGTGGATTTTGACGGTTGCGAGCATTCAGGCCTGGCGCTGCTCTACCTGTGTCGGCGTTGTCAGGTAGTTGGGCCAGTCACGTAAGATGGCGTGATGAAGAAATCGAAATCGCTCTATCACGGTCACCGTTTCCCAATCGAGGTTATCAGTTGCGCTGTGCGCTGGTATTTCCGCTTTCGGTTGAGCTTGCGCGACGTCGAGGAGCTGCTCTCCGAGCGCGGTGTGATCGTGACATTCGAGACAATCCGATGTTGGTGCGATAAGTTTGGCGAGGATTTCGCTCGCCGGGTCAAAGCGGCACGACGCAAGCCGGGTAGCACGTGGCACCTCGACGAAATGTTCGTCACGCTGCGTGGCGAACCGTACCTGTTGTGGCGCGCGGTCGACGAGCATGGCGCCGAACTCGACATCCTGCTGCAAAAGCGGCGCGATAAGGCCGCGGCCAAACGCTTCTTCAAGCGTGTGCGGCGTTCGAGCCCGGTGCCGCGCAAGATCGTCACTGATCAGTTGCGCAGCTATCCGGCGGCAAAAGCCGAGATTCCGGCGCTTGCGAATGTGAAGCACGTGTTCGTCAAAGCGGCAGCTCGGCTGAACAACCGCGCAGAGAATAGCCATCAACCGACACGTGAGCGCGAGCGGCGCATGCGCGGCTATCGCGACCCGAAACGCACACGGAAATTTCTCTCGTGCTTCGGACTGCTCCGGCAACATTTCGCGCTCAAGCGGCATCTGCTACGCGCTTCACTCTATCGCAAACAACTTGCAGCCCGATTCGTTGCATGGCGTGAATTCGCCGAACTCGTCCAAAATCCGTCGACTGCTTTCTGACCAGTAGTCGTATCTGCCGCCCTGCCGCCTCACTCTCGGCAAGTTGACAAAGCCGTTCAGACCTCTTCGAAAGGCGCGCGGCACAGGATCGTGCAAAATACGGCATCTAGAATGCGGAGGATTGCACGTGGGCATCAACTTCGACTTGAACGACCTGCAGGCATTTAGAGCGGTAGTGGAACTGGGAAGCTTCCGCAAGGCCGCCGAGGCGGTAAACATTTCGCAACCAGCCTTGAGCCGCCGGATCGACAAGCTCGAAGAGGCGCTCGGCGTGCGTCTCTTCGAACGCACCACGCGCAGCGTCACGCTCACCACCGTCGGTCGCGTTTTCGCACCGAGTGCCGAACAGCTGCTCGACGACCTCGACGTCGCGTTGCTCGGGATACGAGATGTTTCTTCGAGCAGATTGGGTCATGTGACCATCGCGTGCGTACCTTCGGTGGCCTACTATTTCCTGCCAGGCGCCGTCGCGAGCTATCATCGCCGCTTTCCGCGCATCAGGGTCAAGATTCTGGATTCTAGCGCCAACGAAGTCCTTGCCGCGGTCATCAGCGGAGAGGCCGACTTTGGCGTGAGCTTTATGGGAAGCCAGGAACCCGACGTCGAGTTCAAGGTGCTGCTGCAGGAGCGCTTTGTCGCCGCTTGTCGCCGGGATCACCCGCTCGCACGCAGGAAGCGCGTGACGTGGAACGAGCTTTACGAGTACGAGTATGTTTCGGTGGACAAGACTTCCGGCAACCGGCTGCTGCTCGATCAGGCGCTATCGGCCGTGGCGCCGCGCGCACCGAGCATCTGCGAGACGCGCCATGTCACAACCATGCTCGGTCTGGTCGAGGCGGGGCTCGGAGTCGCCGCCGTGCCGTCCATGGCCATGCCGGGACGCAATCATCACATCCTCACGAGCGTACCGCTAGTCGAACCGGTGGTGAATCGGCGCGTGGGAATCTTGAGGCGTCGAGGGCGCCCGCTGACACCGGCCGCCCAGGAGTTCCACAAAACGATTGTCGAGATGAGGTACGGTGCCGCCGCAAGTGCTGACAGATCAGACAATGATGCGCCGCTGAAAAAGCGGCCAGGCAGGAAGACCCCATCGTGAAGTTGGCAAGACCGCTTCGCTTGCTCTATGTACAAGTTGTACTGGCCATGGTGCTCGGAATCGCACTCGGCCACTTCTTGCCGCAAGCGGGCCCGCTACTCAAGCCCTTGAGCGACGGGTTCATTCGTCTCGTGAGGATGATGATTGCGCCGATCGTCTTCTGCACGATCGTCTCGGGGATTACGTCGCTTGCGAGCGGAAAGGCAATCGGCCGGACGATTTTTCAGGCGCTGGCGCTGTTTTATCTTCTGACTGCCGCAGCGCTCGCGCTCGGACTTGTCACGGCCTTCGTGTTGCGACCCGGTGCGGGTATGCACATCGACGCCGCCCATCTGGACGTGAGTATCCTCGCTCAATACGTGAAGGACCCGCATCCGCGCGGCGTCGTCGCGTTCGCAATGAGCCTCATCCCCGAGACGATGCTTGGCGCCTTCGACAAGGGCGAGGTGTTGCCAGTGCTGCTGCTCTCGCTGCTGTTCGGCTTTTCGCTGAATGCCTATCCGAAGTTGGGGAGGCCGGTGCTCGCGTTCACCGACGGCATCGCTCAGATCCTGTTCCGCATCCTCGCGATGATCATGCGACTTGCTCCCCTCGGCGCATTCGGCGCGATGGCTTTCACGGTGGGCCGCTTCGGCATTCGCTCGGTCGGCTCGCTCGGGATGTTGATGGTGTCCTTCTACGTGGCATGCGCGCTGTTCATCGCGCTCATTCTCGCTCCGCTTGCGCGTCTGCACGGTTTTGCGCTTTGGCGGCTCTTGCGCTACATGCGCGAGGAGTTGCTCATCGTTCTGGCGACGTCATCGACGGAGCCGGTCCTGCCGCGCCTGATCGCAAAGCTGGAGGCGCTCGGCTGCGACAAGGGCGTAGTGGGGCTCGTGTTGCCCGCGGGCTATTCGTTCAATCTCGACGGGACCGCGATCTATCTGACGCTCGCTTCGATGTTCATTGCGCAGGCATGCGACGTGCCGCTTTCCGCGCTGCAAATCGCCACGATGCTTGCAGTCATGCTGCTGACGTCAAAGGGCGCGGCCGGCGTATCGGGCAGCGGGCTCGTCGCGCTCGTCGCGACGCTGACGGTGATTCCCGATCTGCCCGTCGCCGGGGTGGCGCTGCTTGTGGGCATCGACCGCTTCATGTCCGAGGCACGCGCCCTGACGAGCGTGATCAGCAACGCCTGCGCAGTGATCTTCGTTTCGATATGGGAAGGTGCCTGCGATCGCACGCGTCTCGCGCGGGTGCTCGGAGAAGCAGCGCCGGACGGCGCGGAAGAGCCCGCGCAGAATGCCCCGGGAAGGTGACACGAAGGATGCCCGAGGCTGTTTTCAGTGAGCGGAGACGCTATCGAGCCCGGTGGTTTTCACATCCGCCTGCACACCGGGTGACGCGAGATAGTCGAGTAGGGCTTTCGCTTCCTTCGGGTGCTGCGCACCGACGGGAATGCCGGCAGCGAAACGCGTCACCGATTGCAACGACTCGGGAATTTTGCCGACGAAGGTTGCGCCCTTGACGGGCAGCAATTCGCTCACCTGCTGGAAGCCGATTTCGTAGTCTCCGTTTGCCACCACCGAGGCTACGGGGATTCGCGGAATCATCTTCGCTTTCGACTTGACCTGCTCCTCGATGCCGAGTTTCCTGAACAACTCGCGCTCGATGTAGACGCCGCTCGCGCTGTCCGAGTACGCGATCGACTTCGCATGCAGCAGCGTCTGCCGGAGTCCATCTTCCGAACTGATATCGGGTTTCGCCGCGCCTTCGCGCACGACCATGCCGATTCGCGAATCGGCCAGCTCGACCCGGGATCCGGGGACCACCTTGCCCTCCTTGATCAACTCGTCAAGTGCATAGCCAACCATGATGACCGCGTCCGCGGGCTCGCCGCGCGCGAGCCTGTTGGGGATCGCTTCAGGCGATTTGCCCATCGACGGACCCAGCGCGGTGTCGAGCGTGTTGCCCGTTTCGGACGCGAACCTGGGGCCGAGCACCTTGTACGCGGCGGTAAAACCGCCGGAGCTCATGATGTGCAGGTCGGCGGCCTGCGCATTTGCCGCGGCAGCCGAGGTTGCCACGAGCGCCATCGCACATAATTTTAGAAGCAGATTTTTCATGATTGGAGTCGTGTCATATGACAGGTAATAGATGCACCGTGCAACGAGATGCGTGTTAGTGAGCCGGCGTCAGCGTCGCTGCGCGCCTGCGATAGAGTGCGAACGTCGCCACAAGCGCGCACGCTGCGGCGAAGCTCATCCAGTAACCAGGTGCGGCCTTGTCGCCCGTCATGTGAATGAGCGCTGTCGAAATAGCTGGCGTGAATCCTCCGAACACCGCTGTCGCGAGGCTATAGGCGAGAGAAAAGCCCGCAACGCGTACCTGAACCGGCATCACTTCCGTCAGTGCGACGACCATCGCGCCGTTATAGATGCCGTACATGAACGAGAGCCACAGGAGCGCGAGCAGCATGTTGACGAAGCTCGGTGCGTGCGCGAGCAGCGATAGCGCCGGGTAGGCGGTCGCGATGGCAAGTAACGTCATGCCGACGAGAAGCGGCCGGCGGCCTATCCTGTCGGAGAGCGCTCCGCCGACCGGGAGCCAGATGAAGTTCGACACGGCGACACACAGGGTCACGAGCAGACTGTCCGCAGTGCTCAAATGGAGGACCGTCTTGCCGAAGGTCGGCGCGTACACCGTGATGAGATAGAAGCTCGCGGTAGTCATCGCTACCAGCATCATGCCAGCGATCACGATGGGCCAGTTCTGGACCAGCGTGCGGAACACTTCGCTCATGCTCGGGCGATGCTGGCGCGCCTTGAATTCCTGCGTTTCTTCGAGATTGCGACGCAGCATGAAGATGAACGGCACGATCATGCAGCCGACGAAAAAGGGAACTCGCCATCCCCACGCGGCAATGGCCGTGGCGTCCAGCGACTGGTTCAACGCGAAGCCGAGGGCCGCAGCCACGACGATCGCTACCTGCTGGCTCGCGGACTGCCAGCTCGTGAAGAAGCCCTTACGGCCGGGCGTAGCCATTTCGGCGAGATACACCGACACGCCACCCAGTTCCGCGCCTGCCGAGAAGCCCTGCAGCAGCCGGCCAACGAGCACCAGCACTGGAGCCAGAAGGCCGATCGTCGTGTAGCCGGGTACGAACGCAATCAGGATAGTGCCGCTTGCCATGATGGAGAGCGTGACAATGAGACCCTTGCGACGGCCGACGTCGTCGATGTACGCACCGAGCACGACGGCGCCCAGCGGGCGCATGAGAAAACCTGCGCCAAAAACAGCGAATGTCATCATCAACGATGCAAATTCGCTCCCGGAGGGAAAAAAGACGTTGGCGATTTGTGTGGCATAGAAGCCGAACAGAAAAAAGTCGAACTGCTCCAGAAAGTTTCCGGCCGTTACCCGGAAGACTGCTGCGGCCTTTGAATGCCCCGGTGACAGGGTGGAGTGTGAGGGGTGCATCAATGTGTCTCCTGAAATTCCCAAATATGCGGCCATCCGCTCTTTTTCATTTCGCATATGGTGGCTCTTGGCCGCACAAACGATAAGTGCAATTTTCTGAACGATTGATGTCGTAACGTTATCAATCCACATTACGTCTGAGTCCGCCGTGCGTCAGGGTTGAACCAGCGCCCGGCGGCGCTTCAGATGCCAACTATCAGGCCACGAAGCGACACTGCGAAGCAGGTGTACGCGTGTCCATATTGCGACCACGGTTGAGGTGATCGTCGATTTCCGCGGCACAGCCCAGCATGCGCGGATACAGAAAGATCGTGAACGCTGCGGTTTCGAGATCCGCCTCGCTGATGTCGCCGCGTCTAAGCGGCTGCCACAGCATCTTCAAAAGCAGCGCGGCGATCACAGCGTCGACGTTGACGCAGTAGACGGTGCGCGAGACACCCGCGTCGAACAGTGCCTTTACCAGCGCGCGGTAGTACGCATGAAACGCGTTGTACTCGTCTCGCCCCTCGTAAAGTCCGGCGATGAACACCTCGCGCGGATCGTGATTGACCGGCTTGTCCTTGAACACCGGGTGATTCACGCCCGGCAGTTTGGCGATGTCGAGACTGCCCCCATGCTTCTGACGGGCCTTGTACTGTGCATAGTGTTCGACGGAACGCCGCGCGAGCGCGTCGAGGTCAACGCCGTGTTGCGCGTTGGCAGGATCGTCGAGGCCGCTGTCGCGAAACGCCTCGTTGAGAAACGCTATTCCTTCATAGCCGTTGCCGCCGTGCGTATAGCCGGTGTGCGTGAGAAAGCCTGTCAGCGCTTTGTTCAACTGCACGCGTTCGGGCGATTCGGGGCCGTCAGCGGACACCGCGCCCTTCGCGCCCTGCGCCGAGATCGCGCCGGGTCCGTTCGTGAGCAGCAATCCGGTTAGCGTGCTGAATGCGAACAGGTCGTCATCAGATGGCGTCAGGCCGAGCAGCGCCGCGAACGCCACTTCCGTAAGCGAGCGTTCGCCGAGCAATGCTTCGGTGGAAAGATCGCAGAAGCTGTCAGGATGGTGGCGCGACGCGTCCGCCGAGGCGCCGATCAGCGTGCCGAAGAGCTTCGTCCACCATGGCAGGTTCTCCGCTGTCAGACGCGAGATGCGCTTGCGCATGAGCGGGCCCCAGGCGAGTGTCGTCGTGATCGCCGCGAGCACGGCGTCCGCGCACGGATACCCCGGGCCGTTGGCAACCCACCGCACGAATGCCGAACTCACGCCGCGTGCGGCGAGCCCAGCGAGCATAGCTTGCGCCTTCGCGTCGGGTCCGTCGGAGAAAAGTATCGCGCTGCCCTCAGTGTCTATCGCGTCGACGTCGAACTCGCGATCGAACGCGTCCGCGAGTTTCGCAGCGGCGAACCGGTCGATCATGAGCCTGGCTGCCTCGCGCGCCGCGCGCTGGCGGTTCGGCCCGACGATCGCCGCTGCGGCGGCGAGCACCGCGTTGGGTGCGTTACCTGCTTCTCGCGCCGCTTGCGCCGCCGCCAGTTCAGGCGTGCCGTACAGGTTCACTGCCGCGCCGACCGCGACGTCGATCAGCTTCTCGTCGTTTGCGCCGCCGAACTCGTGCAACAGCGCGAGGCACACGTTCGCTTCGAAGGAATGCGTCGCCGCTTCGAGCATCGATACGCCGTGCAGGCTGCTGACCTGAGTCCTTGCATCCATCTGCGAGGCGCCCGAGGCGTCTTTCAGCGGCTGCCGAGGCGGGATCGCCCCGATCTGGTCATTCACCCGCGCGACCTGTTCGTCATACGGGGCTACCGCTCTCACGACTGCAAGCGCGAGATCGTCGGGCAGATCGAGCCCCTGATCAGAGCCGAACCACGGCTTGAGCGCGAGGCTACCTTCGGGCTCGAAGTCGGGCATCGTTGCGTTCGCGCGCATCACCGCCGTGAGCGCGGCAGGGATATGGGCGATGTTCGTCACCACCGCGCCCTTCGCCGAGCAGCACGGATCGTCGGGCGTGAAGAGCCGTTCGACGCCGAACTTCTCCTTGAACCAGCGTTCCTTCGCGAGCGCATCGTCGGCGCCGCCCGCCATCGCGCCCGCATGTCCGACTGCGCGCGTGAGGCGGCTTTTCCAGCGGCCCACTACGCACGCGACCACGGGCTTGTTGAAGTGCGCGTCGGCCTCATAGTATCCGCCGGGCTCGCAATACAGCACGGCGGCCTTGCTGCGCGCGTCGTTGGCAAGGGCAAACGCGAATTCTGGCGCGGCATAGTGGATGTAGACATCCTTTCCGCTGGAAATGACGGTCGATGTGCCCCAGCCACTCATGCGAAGATACTGTGCGATCGTGGTGCTGAAGCCGCCGGAGTTCGAGAAGATCGCGATCGATCCCTGCCGCAGTGTGGCGCCCGGATCGTCACCGCCGAGCGCACCGCCGATCCGCACGCGCTGCCATGAGTCCGCGACGCCCAGCCCGTTTGCGCCGAAGATGTCGATACCCGCCTGCTGCCCCATCGCGCGGATCTCGCGCGCGTCGTGCACGGCAATCTTCTCCGTAATGATGAAGATCTTGCGCAGATCCGGATTCACGCGGATCAGCTCGGCCACGCCGTCGCGCGCGGCGGAAGGCGGCAGATACACGACGCCGCAGTCGAACCGATGGCCGGCTTCCAGACCCTCTCGCACATTGTTGAAGACAGGAATGTCGCCCACGGGCGTTGCGAGCACCTGTCCGCCTTTGCCGGGCGCCGTGCCGAACACCACATTCGCGCCCGAGAAGGCGTGACTCACCGGCGTCACATCGGACGACTCGCCGCCCAGGATATTGAGCACGCAGACGCGATCTTCACGGGTAGCGATGTCCGCCAGCGACTGTACCCCGACGAAGTATTTGAAGTGGCTGTTGCTTTGTTTGTGCATGTCGATCTCCTCAGGCCGATGCCATTTGCGATTGAGCGTCGCGTGCGCCGATGCGCGCCGCGACCTGCGAGCGTCCACCCGCCTGCATCCATGCATCGGCCTTGCGTGCGTACTGGATTACTTCGCTGATGTCGGAGTCGAAACCGAAGAGGCGGTAAGGCACGCCGAGCGAATCGCAGGTGTCGCGTAGTGTGGACATGCCGCGCACCAGGTTGGGACCGCCGCGTCCGAGCACGACATAGAGCGGTGTCGGACCGTGCTCGCTGAAGTGCTCGCGCAGCGCATCGGCCATCGCGCGCAAGGTTTCGTAGATGTCTGTGTTGTTCGACTTGCCGCCGATGATGAATAGCACGTTTGACTGCTTGAGCCAGTGCCGGAAGCAGATGCGCGCCACTTCCTTCATCTTCTCGTACGGAGGATTGCCGCCGAAGTCCGACGAGATGATGGCCGCGTCGCCCAGCATTTCCGTGACGAGCGAGTTCGCGCCGCCGCCGAAGGTGGGCGCGAGGATGGTTCCCTTATCGTTGATCACGTACACATCGCTTTGTCCCTGGTGCGTGCGAAGCTGATTGATCTCCTGCTCGAAATCCGAGTAGTCTGCGGCGAAGAGATGGGGCGGGAGACCGAGCCGCGAGAAACGCGGATCGTCGCGATCGAATCCGCACTTGAAGTCGCATGCCATGGGCGTGAGACGCCCCTTTTTATCTTCGCGCATGCGGATCGGGTTCAGTTCGAGCGTTGTCATGCCGAAATCATGGAAGAGTTCCCAGAGCTTCGGTAATTGCTGCACGAGCGGCGAGATGATTTCACGCGGCGCGCCGATCTCGCTCAGCGCATTCGCGACGACGAACGCCTTCAGTCCGGTCAGCGCGTCGAACGGCACCATCGCGACGTACTTTGGATCGACCTCCTCGATGTCCATTCCGCCCATGTGCGACAGCGTCATGGTGGGAGCGCGAAAGCGCGTGGAATCGGTGATCGAAAAGTAGACTTCGTGTTTGGCGGGTACACCCGCTTCGAATGTGACGCCGTTCGCCTTTGCCCTCACATGACCCACAACGTGCTCCGCAAAGTAGAGCCGTTCCTTTTCCGCGAGCGCCGTCTTGAGATCAGTCGCGCGGCCGAGCAGGCCGGCTTTGCCTTTCTTGCCCACGCCGCCCTTGAACACCGGTTTGACGAATATCTGACCGTGTCGGTCGATGAGTGACTTGATCTCTTCCTCGCTGGCGCCGGGGCCCAGCACCTCGCTGGACGGAAAGCCAACAAATTGCAGCAGGCGTGCGCCATGCAACATTCCGGTGATCTGCATGTGAAGTGTCTCCTGAACTTAAAAGAAATGACGAATGAAGCAGGTACCAGGTATTCGTTCGGCTCGCTGCGGCGGGCGAGTTGCTCCGCTGCCGTGGACGCGCTCGAAAGCGGCGGCAGGATTCACATAGCGGAGTGGATCAGTCGAGATGTGCGTCGGCGACGGTAGGCGGCGGGCCTGCACTTGATTGCGGCAAAGCGCTCGTCTGCGCTTCGCGCCTGTCTCCGATGCGTTCTCAGTCGATGCGTGTTATGAACGTCTTGAGAATCGATATTTGCTCAAGACGCCCTAAACGATAAGTGCAATTTTTCGAAGCATTGATGTTCAAATGTTATCAATGCCGGAAGGCGAGGCAGCACGGTGGTGCGGAAGCGAGGATTACGTTTTCGCGCAATCGCGCGAAGCGTGCGAGAAGCCGGATTCAGGGTGATACATGAGAAAAACCGGCAGATCGGTAGCGGGCGGCTTCGCGGGAACGTCGAAGAACATTTCGCAAACCCACCCGCGATGGTACGAAGCGTGGTTCACGAGATGCATAAACATCGCGCCACGCGACATCGTCGAACGTTCCCCGGATATAAACGCGAACGACAGTTCTTCAGCCAGCGACGCGTCGGACTGCGCGTCGGCCCAATGCTCGAACCACGCGTTCATGTCCTGATTTGCGCGGCGCAGATCGCCCAGATTGGCGTGCACGATTACGTTACGTGTCGTGAAGCCGTGCTCCTTGCGTTCGAGGTGCGCCTTCCAGATCAGATCGATCACGTACATATGGTTTAGCGTGCCGATCATCGTCCTGAACAACGTCTGCCGGATTTTGAGGACTTCATCGGGCGGCAATGCTTCGATGGAATCGTACAGGACGTCGTCTGCCCAGTTTTTATACCGGGAAAACATGCGGGCGGTTTGCGTGTTGAGCATGGCTGTATTCCTCGACTATTTACTCGCATCGTTTAGCACGTCCAGCGCCGCGCGACACGCGCCGGGCAACTGTTCACGCATCGACTCCCGCGCGTTCGACGAGTCGTCCACAATGGTGTCTCGAATTTTCACTGCCTGACTGAACGGCGCCTGCATGCGGCCTTCGCGTGCCATTGCAATGCGTCGGAGGCGACGCACCGGCCGGATCCAGCCCGTCCTCAAACAATGTGAATGCACTGTATACAGATTATACAGCAGAAGACTTTGTGGATCGCAAGATAGCGAATCCACGGTGTTGCCATGGCCGTCTCCACACTGGATTGACGGCGTGCATGCAGAACAAATATGAAGACTCCCCCCAGATCACACTCACATCGGGAAGGTGATGCGCCGCCGCGGCGTCTGGCAGTTCCCTTGTTCAGTCAGTCGGACTTCCCGTTCAGGCGGGTACAAGGAATATCGTCGCGGTCGGCCGACTTCAACTGCGCGAAGCACGGATGGTGTCGAGTCTCGCCAGCAGTGCGCGAATCGGTGGTTCGAGCGCAGGCGGAAGGCCCGTCGCCAGAATCTCATTGATCCTGGCGCGCCAGTAGTCTGGTGTCGTCACCAGGCTCGTCCAGCGTGCATCGTCTTCACGAACCAGGTGTTCGAGTTGGGCGATCATGACGCGGATATGCGCCAGTTCCCGCGCCAGATGGTGGTCAACGTTCATAGGCTTTCCCGGTGGCATTCGTGTTGTTGTTCTGCGGGTCGGCCGGATCGCACATAGAGCGGCGGTTGCGAGGGCGGTGCCCGTGATACGTGCGGTCCATCTGCCTCGGCAGCTGTGCCCGCCGATGCTCCAGCCGATAATGGCCGACCATGAAAACGACTGCAAACAGCAGTACCGCGAGACCCATCAACATGCTTACCCAGCTTTCGTGCATCTTCACCTCCTTCCCACACCCGGCGACGACCCGTCAGCCGTTCGCTCGGGTGTCGGCAGCGTCATTAAACGCTCTGGCAATCTTGCGTGTCATTCATTCACCAGCTCCTGCTGGTCAATACGCGCAGGTTCAGCACCATGTCCGTGGTGCCGGTATCGTGGTCATCACTTCGTCGCCTCGTTCCCTGGCCCGATCGTGCGCCGGGCGGTTCCTGGAACGGCCATCGCCGTTACATCGAAGCTGCTTCGGGTGACCTCGACCGCCTGCCGACCGGTTTCCTGCAGGGTTTCGTACAGCTTGCGGGTGGCGGTGATCGGAATTGAGTGCGGCTACAGCGGACCCGGAGCCCACGGGCGCGGTTTTTCGCGACGTCCTCCGCCAGTGTTCTGACCCGGTGGCCATACGCTTCCCACTGCGCCTGCGCGAACCGCATCATGAAGTCGACGTGGATCGACGCTGCGATCTCGAAAAGCTGGCGGTTCCGAGTCTGGACCTTCTCTGCCGTCGGCGCAGCAAGTCTGTCATGCAGCCGCAGCCATTCCTGTGGTTCCCTGACGGCAAGCGCCTTCTGCGTCCGGTCGAGCTGACCGGCCAGCGTTGACCGGGTCGCCTCCATGTTCAGCCTGGCCAGCTTATCGGCACCCTCGACGATTCCGTTGGTCAGGTTGAAAAGGTTGTCGAGGTACGCTTTTCGGGTTGCAGCAATCTGTTCGCGGGACAGCATCATGTCTCTCCTTCGGGGGTGATCCGGCGGCGGCTTAGGGCCGTGCGATGGATGGGGTGACTGGGCCGACGAGGTGCGCTGCATGTGCAGTTACATCCATCGATTTGCACGAGTGCCGGTGCTGGTGAAGCGTTCGGTAGCATGGTTCCGGGATAACCTGGCGTCGGCGGATCCTGCTCAACGTATTCGCACCATGGCTTGAAGCACGGAGTCGCCCGCGCAGGTAAGGCGGGGACGCTGACGTCCGGACGCGAACTGTTCGAATGCAACAAGTTGACGCATCGGCAACGTGCCAAGCTCTTCGCGGGTCGGGTCGATCTGGTCGGCCGTTGCATTGACTAACATCAAGATGGCGAATTAATGGGGGCTCAACATGTCTGTCTCTCCGTTTATCTGAATCATCCTCGTGCGAAAAAATATCGCGTTCGCACCACGCATATCGGCCCTCCGTCAGTCTTGAGGCGCGATATCTGAATCTGACTCACGGGGCCATGCCCTGCGTCGGCTCTCCGGCTCCAACAGGATTTCTCTGATGACATATCGGATCGGCACGCCGCGCGGCGGCCGGCATACCACGGTCTGGCCGCGCCGCGCACCGAATAACGCGATGCCGGTAGGTGACAGCACGGACAGTCGCCCTCGCAGGTAGTCCTCCTCGTCCGGATAGACCAGCGTCCACGTATGTGCGTGAGCGCCGTCGACCGTTGTGCATTGGACGGTTGTGTTCATCGTGACGACGTCCGGTGGAATCTCGGTGTGGTCGACAACTACGGCTGTTGATTCGAGTGCTTCCACCGACGCGCGCTGCTGGGCCGACACCGTTGGCAGCAGCACACATGCCCTGAGGCGACCCACGTCGGGTTCCGAAAGAGTCGGCGGGACTTCGGCATGTGCATTCACAGTCATGGGTGAAGAGGTTCTGGCAAGTGACAAGTGTGCCTCCGGCAGGAATACAGATTACAGATGTCCGCGCAATGACTGTCATTCCATACGTCCAGCCACGAATCATCGAAGAAGACGAGGCGGTCAATTACGCCGGACTGGATAACTTCGCGCACGACCTTCCGGTTGACAAACGCGCCGGGACGCTCATCCGCGAAAACAACCTGCATCAGGGGGCTGAAACGCTGGGTGACTTCCCTGAAACTCGCGTCCTGTGTCGGTTCCGGCATTCCCAGCCAGTGCAGAAGCGCCGCCGTTTTGACAGAAGGATGCCTGACAACGAAACGCAATGTCGCGTCACTTCTGCACCTTGATATAGTATGCATAACGAAATATGTTCCTTTGTTGTCGAGTGAAGCTTCAAGACTGTCGCGCGCGATTGTCCTGACGACTGACGTTGCCGGTGTTTTTCGTCAAGTGATGGTCGACCCAGATTCTTCCCCATCTGGTTGCATAACGCAGGGCCTGCCGCCCGTCGTAGAAGTGGTCCAGGGCGCGAAAGTGACGTGATGGAAATCCAGGGCGCCCAATCACCAGATCGGCGGCATACAGTTCGCTAGACGTCGGCCTCGCACAGGCATTCAGGCGGTAGCCTTTGTATTCAGCGCAACAGTTCAGCGGTTCAGTGCGCTCCGTTTGCAAACCGCCGGCCGGCGTATCAACAAGCCGGCAAGTGATGGGAATGGCGGGTGTTGCACCAGGCTCCAACGCTTCGTTTGAACATTTGGTTTGCGTTTCCATGGTTTCCCCAGTTGCTCGCAACAGACCTTGTCGCGTCTAGGACATGCGACGAACGGCCGCACGTTCGAGCGCCACGAGGATCTGGTGGAATGCGTCGTTCGCCCACGCGCGTGCAGGCAGCACCTCAGGTCGCGGCATCCTGAAGGAAAGACGCAACCGTGGGGTCGTAGGTGGCCAGCTGAGGTAGGGGGCCGCGGCCTTCGCTGTAGTGTGTTAAGCGAAGAGCCGGGCAAAAGGAAGTGCTGACTTGTCCGCGGGACCTCCGCGGCTCCAGCGGGGTCTCACAAACCCGGTCTTCCGACGCCAACCGTGTCCCGTTCCGGCTTGGGCCGGGAAGGGACACGACGTGAGAAGAGGATTCGGGATGAAAGACATGGAAATGGTTTCAACTGAGACCGGGTGGCTGAACAATCAGGAATGCGTACAGCCCCATTAAAGCCCACTTGGCATAAGTACGCAAGGTAAATGAAAGATTTGCCGAGTCTGGCTGAATGACTATTTGTTATCTGAACAGGCCCTGAAACGAAAATGTCCGCACACCGATTCGATGGGCCGCGACTGCGCTTCGGCATCTTCGAAAACCTCATAGTCACTATCTTCCGGCGGAAAATACGGACCCGTGCGCCCGGGCATCACAATGCCCTTTGCAGTGATACCGCCCAGCGCCCGATCGAAATTTTCCTCGTGAAGTGAGTTTGCGGAAATATCGCCGTTCTGCCAGCTCGACATCATCGACAGAATATTGTTGGCGTCTTTCTTCAAGAAATCACCTTCCCAGAACTGAGAAATAAAGTCCTTGAGCGACCATACTCCATGGCTTCCATGTTGAGCCGTTGACGAGAAACGCCTGCGAAAATCCCCAGGCGGCAAACACACGGGCAGCAGCGCGCATTCCACGCGTCGGCAGTGCATCGTAGACCCCGTTCCTGCAATCTGGGTCCAAAAGCAATGGCGCCTTCAGCCCTTCGATAAACACAAGGTTGTGCCGCGAGCACCGAGCCGCCCCCCCAAAAACGGCAGAATGCGCTCGACCCTCTTCGGATACATCGAGGCCCAATGGAATCTCTGCATCGCGGCCATTGACCAGCCGGCGACGAGCCTAAGAGACTCGATGCCAAACTTCTCCGTCACAACGCTGCCGTACTCGGTCGGAATCGCCGCACCGAGGGGTCCACGATTCCTGGCGAGCAGCACTTCTTCTTCATGTGATTTCCTTGCGTAGGGTGATCGACGCCGGTTATGTGGACCGCGTGCTGCTTTCGCAGGACGTATTTCTGAGATGATGCTCACCCGCTACGGCGCCTTTGGGGTCGCGCAGATTGCTGACATCGACGCAGGCGATAAGCTGCTGATGCAAGGCGACCTGTCTCTCGACTGCACGCTCAGTGTGATCGAACATGCACGCGAAAGGGTCGTCGCTGCGGTCATTGTCAACGCGGCGCCATGGTGCTGTCCGGATACGTCGGCGCTCGAGTTGCGCGGGGGTGATCGCCAACGAGGGCGAAATTCGCGACATCTCCGACATTGACGAGCCCGAGCAAGCGGCGTGCTGGCTGCTGGCGCGAGGACCTGAATGGGTCGTCGTCACCCTTGGCGCACGCGGCGCATTGCTAGTGCGTGCCGACCAGGCGGTGCATCTGCCGGCGTTGCCGGCGGTGGCGGCCGACACGTCGGGTGCCGGTGATGTGTTTTGAGGCGTGCTGGCGGCGATGCTTTTGCAGGCTGCGGTTGCTGCCGGCAATCGGCTGCGCGCAACGGGCTGCTGCGCTGGCCGTCGAGCGGCACGGAACCTTTGCCTCGATCCTGGCCGCCATAGAGATGCGGCAGATAATGCAGGCTGTGTCCAGCGAACCGTCAGTGATCTTTTGCTGACACTGTTTGGGCAAGACAATCTGCCGGCTCGAAGCATGTTGGGAATGCGCTCGTTGCCGACGGGTATCCTGGTCAGGATTGACAGCATCGTGAGTTGAAGGGGTAATGGGTCTCACTCGACGCCGCGCACATACGAGCGGAATGACGCGAATTCCACATCACCGTTGAGAGTTACGCGCGCGCCAGAAAACGGATGCAGCGAATCATCATGTTCTTTGTCGACGACGAGAATGAGGCTGATCTACGCTCCCTTCACTTTTTGGATCTGCCTCCTGCTTCAATGCACCGCTGATCCACCTTTCTTCTGAAGCGCGGAGGTGCGCTCGCATCGCTGTTTGCGCTGCGATCGGGTCGCCCGCCTGCAAAGCTCTCAAGATCTCGTCGTGTTCCTGTACAGCTGCGGTCCACGTCTGGGCGCTTTCTGTGTGGCCACGCATGGCAGCCGCAATCGGATCATGGCGGCTGTCGAACAGCTCTCCGACAAAGCGGCTCAGCACGGAGTTGCCAGCTGCCTCGGCAATCAGCATGTGGAATTGCCGGTCTGCCTCGACGGGCGACTTGCCAGCCGCCGCCAGTCTGCGCATGCGTTCAACTGTACGACGCAACCGGTCGAGCATTGCCGCGCTCATCCGTGCCGTGGCAAGAACGGCGACGCTACCCTCTATCGCCGCGCGGGCCTGCATCAGTTCGGACGGACTATCGCCAAGGGCGCCCATCGACTCGACGTCGTTCGAGCCTCCGCTGCGCACATAAACCCCCGACCCCATCCGGATTTCGATCTGCCCGCCGATTTCCAGTGCGATGAGCGCTTCGCGTAGCGACGGGCGTGACACGCCGAGCTTCAGCGCCAGCTCCCGCTCAGGCGGCAGCCGGTCGCCCGGCGGAAATTCCCCTTTGCGAATCAACGCAATGATCTGAGTGGCAACGGATTGGTAAAGCCGCTTGGGTTCTGTCGATTTCATGACGCAGATTGTTGCCTGTATCTGGACGGCGTCGGTGCCGTTCGGCCGAGTCTAACACATGGACTTCAGCGCTCTAGAAGCCCGTCACAAAGGGGATCTGTGCCGACAATAGGGTAAACGATAGCGGTAAGATGAATATTAAAAATCCATATTGGCTTGACCAAATAGTTGTCGCGCGGTCTAATTCGACAAAATTGGACTGACCGACATGCACGACAGGTCGGCTGCCTGACAGGAGACGCAATGAAGATGCATTCCGAAACGCCCGGCGATTCAGCCGAATGCAGGGATCACGCTGACGGAGCCATACTCAGGCTGGCAGGTATCGGGAAGCGGTTTCCGGGCGTTGTCGCTCTCGAAGGCATTCATCTGGATTTGCGCTGTGGCGAGGTTCATGCCGTCTGCGGTGAAAACGGCGCTGGAAAATCCACGCTGATGAAAATCATCAGTGGTCAGTATCAGCCGGACGAAGGCGTCATTCACTACCGCGGCGAGCCGGCCCGCTTCGCATCGACGTCCCATGCACAGGCCGCGGGTATCGTGATCATCCATCAGGAGCTCAACCTCGTACCGCACCTGACAGTGGCGGAAAATCTGTTCCTCGCGCGCGAACCCAAACGTGGCCCGTTTGTCGACTCGCGCAGGCTGAACGCAGATGCCGCCCGCTGCCTGGCGCGTGTCGGCCTCAACGTTTCGCCCGTGACGCCGCTCGGCGCACTGTCGATCGCCCAGCAGCAGATGGTCGAGATCGCCAAGGCGCTGTCGCTCGATGCGCATGTGCTGATCATGGACGAGCCGACGTCTTCGCTGACGGAATCGGAAACGGTCCAGCTTTTTCGCATCATCAAGGAACTGCGGGCGGCGGGTAAGGCGATTCTCTACATCTCGCACCGCCTCGACGAAATGGTTCACATCGTCGATCGCGTGACCGTGCTGCGAGATGGTCGTCACATTTCGACCGACGACTTTTCGGCGTTGAGCGTGAATGACATCGTCGCGCGCATGGTTGGGCGCTCGCTGGACGATGCGTATCCGCCGCGTCAGTCGTGGCCGTCTGATGTCGTACTGCTCAGCGTGCGCAATCTCAGGCGCGATGGCGTGTTCGGCCCTGTCTCATTCGATCTGCGCCGGGGCGAGATTCTCGGCTTCGCGGGCTTGATGGGAGCAGGGCGCACCGAGATAGCACGCGCGATATTCGGCGCCGACAGGCTCGACGATGGGACCATTGCGCTCCACGGCCAACCGGTGACGATACGCTCGCCGCGAGAAGCGATCCGTCATGGCATTGCGTACCTGTCCGAAGATCGTAAGCAGGATGGGCTCGCTCTCTCGATGTCCGTCGCTGCAAACATCACGCTGGCAAACGTGCGAGGCGTTTCTTCGCGCAGCGGCTTTCTGCGGTTCGGCGAAGAGGCCGCGATCGCGCAGCGTTATGTGCAGGACCTGGCGATTCGCACGCCGTCCGTCGACCAGATCGTGCGCAATCTCTCGGGTGGCAACCAGCAGAAAGTCGTCATCGGCAAGTGGCTGTACCGCGGATCAAAAATCCTCTTCTTCGACGAACCTACGCGCGGTATCGACGTGGGTGCGAAGTTTGCCATTTACGGACTGATGGATCGCCTTGCGGCAGACGGCGTCGGTGTCGTACTGATCAGTTCGGAGTTGCCGGAACTGCTGGGAATGACCGATCGGATAGCCGTATTCCACGAGGGACATCAGACGGCGCTTCTTGAGACGAAGCGCACCAGCCAGGAGGAAATCATGCACTTTGCTTCGGGGTACGCACATGCTTGACATCGCATCCGAACGAACCGGGGAGGCCGTCGACCGCACCGCGGCACGCAGGCGTCGCCGCGATCTCATCCAGAAGTTTGCGGCACTCGGCAGTCTGGTTGTACTCGTCATTGCGTTCTCGGTCACGAGTGGGGCGTTTTTCTCGGTTGGCAACATGATGACGGTCAGCCTGCAGGTGACCTCCATCGCCTATCTTGGTGTCGCAGCAACCTGCGTGATCATCACGGGCGGGATCGATCTTTCGGTAGGTTCCGTGCTTGCCCTCTCGGGGGTCACGGCGGCGCTTCTGGTGAAGTCCGGCGTACCCGTCCCCGTCGCGATGCTCGGCGGTGTTCTCGTTGGAGCGGTGTGCGGCCTCGTGAACGGAATCTGCGTCACGCAGATGGGCCTGCCGCCATTCATTGCGACGCTGGGCATGATGCTCGTCGCGCGAGGCGTTGCGCTGCAAATCACGGGCGCCCGTCCAGTCTCCGATCTCGGCGATGCGTTCGGCGCGCTCGGTAACGGCGCGCTGTTCCGCATCTCCCACATCGGCCCCGATGGCTTTCCGGACACCACGTTTCCCGGCATTCCGTATCCCGTTGTGATCATGGTCGTGTTGTTCGTCGCGGGGTCGATCCTTCTTTCGAAAACGTCGCTTGGCCGTCACATCTATGCGGTTGGCTCGAATGCGGAAGCAGCGCGTCTGTCGGGCGTCAACGTTCGCGGCGTCACGCTTTTCACCTATGTGCTTTCAGGCGTGCTCGCGGGCGTCACGGGATGTGTCCTGATGTCGCGACTCGTGACGGGACAGCCAAACGAAGGCGTCATGTATGAACTCGACGCCATTGCGAGTGCGGTCATCGGCGGGACGTCGCTGATGGGCGGTGTGGGAACGATATCCGGCACGGCCATCGGTGCATTTGTGATTGGTGTGCTTCGCAACGGTCTGAACATGAACGGTGTGTCCAGTTTCATCCAGCAGATCATTATCGGACTGGTGATTCTCGGTACGGTGTGGATCGACCGGATGCGAAGCCACAAGTAGCGACAAGAAGACTATCAACCACGCGAGAAAGGAGCGAGACATGCGCAAATTTTATCTACTGGCAGTATCGGCCGTACTGGTAACGGCCACGACGGGGGCGTACGCCGCGGGCGGCGAGATTGCCGTGATCGTGAAGACCGTCAACTCCAACTATTGGCAGAACGTCCAGAAAGGTGCAAAAACCGCGGTTGGCGAAGCTAAGGGTTACACGATGACGTTCCAGGGACCGGCGGCGGAGTCGGCCATTGCGGACGAAGTCAACATGGTCGAGAACGCTGTCAACCGGAAGGTAGCGGGAATTGTCCTTGCACCGTCCGACCCGGACGCGCTCGTCCCTGCGATCAAGAAAGCCTGGGAAGCTCACATACCTGTCGTGCTGATCGATTCGTCGCTGTCGGACGCCGGCAAGCAGTATTACCAGTCGTTCCTCTCCACCGACAACGAGAAAGCCGGAGAATTGTGCGCAAAGGCGCTGATCGATCGCGTTGGGCAGAACGGAAAGATCGCGATCATGTCATACGTGCCCGGTGCAGGGTCGGAGATCGGACGGGTGGGTGGATTTCGCAAGTACATCGAAGCGCACTCGAAACTGCAGATCGTCGGCCCGTACTACTCCCAGTCGCAAATGGCCACTGCGCTCAATCAGACAACCGACGTGCTTTCGGCCAATCCGGACCTGAAGGGCATTTTCGGCGCGAACGAGCCGACTGCCGTTGGAATGGGACGTGCGCTGAAACAGACCGGAAAGGCCGACAAACTGGTTGCGGTCGGGTTTGACGGGAATCAGGATCTGCAGGATTTCGTGCGCAGCGGCACGATTCAGGCGATTGCCGTTCAGGGATCCTATCAAATGGGCTACAAGGGCATCCAGACGGTCGTCAACGTCATCGAGCATAAACCTGTTCCCAAGCAGGTCGACACGGGCGTCGTATTGGTCGACAAGCAGAACCTCGACTCACAGGATGCCAAAAACGTCTTGTACTGATGGGCCTGCGGACCTGCAGCGAGCGCGGGTCGGCTCGAGGCAGTCCGCACGCTACGGTTACAGATGCTATTCACGCGCCTGGTCTATCAACGTAAATGCAATACGGGTCTCGCCACGCAGTGGGATCAGGCCGTGCGCCTTGGGCCTCGGCTGTTACCAGCCAGGTGGACTGTACGGTTCCATAAATACGACGAAAGGACATCACCATGCTTAGCGTGATTTGCGAATCCCCAGGCGTCTTGCGCGCACAGGAGCGGGAACTGCCTGTGCCGGAAAAGGGCGAAGTGCTGTTGCGCGTAAGCCGCGTCGGAATTTGCGGTACTGATCTGCACATCTTCACTGGAACTCAGCCCTATCTTCAGTATCCCCGTGTAATGGGACATGAGCTTTCTGCAGTCGTGGTCGAGGCAGAGCACGGCTCTGGGCTTGCGGCTGGAGACGGTGTCTATGTCATGCCGTATCTGTCGTGCGGGAAATGCGTTGCGTGTCGAAAGGGCGAAACGAACTGTTGCGTCAACATAAGGGTGCTGGGGGTGCATAGCGACGGTGCGCTCACCGAATATCTCTGTGTGCCCGCAGAGTTCGTTCACAAGGCCGAAGGCGTGACGCTCGATCAGGCTGCCATGCTGGAATTCCTTGCGATAGGAGCCCATGCCGTACGGCGCGCGGACGTTCAGGCGGGGCAGCGCGTGCTGGTGGTAGGCGCGGGCCCGATAGGCATGGCCGCAATGATCTTTGCGAAGCTTCGCGGCGCGAACGTGACCAGTCTCGACACGCGTGCCGATCGTCTTCTGTTCTGTGAGAAAGAATTGCGTGTGGACGCGGTGGTCACTGTTGGCGACGATGACACGGACCGGCTCGCGCGACTGACCGATGGCGAATTTTTCGACGCCGTTTTCGATGCAACGGGGAACATCGATGCGATGAACCGCGGGTTCGGCTTCATCGCCCATGGCGGGAAGTACACGCTTATTTCGATCGTTCCGGGTACAGTGGCCTTTTCCGATCCGGAGTTCCATAAGCGCGAAGCGACGTTGCTCGCGAGCCGCAACGCTACTGCGCAGGACTTTGAAACTGTCCTGGAAGCAATGCGGGCAGGGCGTATTCCAGACCAGGCGCTTAACACCCACCGCATGCAACTTGCCGATGTACCGGCGGCGTTTGCGCACCTTCTCGAGCCTGGGCAGACCGTGATAAAGGCATTGGTGGAGTGTTGAACCCCGACGACATGCATGCAGGGCAGGCGGAGCAATGAACGAACCCATACTGCAGTTTGGCACAAGCCGGTTTCTCCTCGCGCATGTGGCCTTGTTCGTATCGCAGGCGCTTGAGCGTGGAGACGCGATAGGCGGAATCGCCGTTGTGCAGACCACCGCGAATCCGTCGAGTCGCGCGCGCGTAAGTGCTCTCTCACGAGCGGGCAAGTATCCCGTGAGAATTCGTGGCGTGGAATCGGGCGGAGTCGTCGATGACCTGATCGAATGCCATGCTGTACGCTCCGCGTGGGTCGCCGATCATGATTGGCCCGCGATTCGTCGAGCGACGATAGAGCACGTGCGGGTCATCGTATCGAACACGGGGGATGCGGGCTATTGTCTTGACGAACGCGACTCAGCGGCGTTGTTGAGCGACACCGATCAGGTGCCGCGCGGCTATCCCGCCAAACTGCTGACCTTGCTCTATGCGCGCTGGCGCGAGCGTCCCGACGCAGGCATATCGATCTTCCCGTGCGAGCTGGTGGCTAGCAACGGCGACACGCTGCGGGACGTCGTGGTCGGTCTGGGGTTGCATTGGGAAATGCCAGAAGAATTTCTCGATTACCTGAAGCGCGAATGCGTATGGGCCAACTCTCTGGTCGACCGGATCGTATCTGAACCGATCGATCCCGTTGGCGCGGTAGCGGAGCCTTATGCCCTGTGGGCCATCGAACGACGCACGGGCCTCGAACTGCCATGTGTGCACAACGATATCGTTCTCACCGATGACCTCCGTAGCTACGAGTGGCTGAAGCTGTTCTATCTCAATCTCGGTCATACCTGGCTCGCGGATCAGTGGCTCAGCGAGCGCCGGAATCCGGGTGAGACAGTGCTAGAGGCAATGACAGACGTGCGGCTTCGTGACGGAATCGAAGCAGTGTGGCAGGAAGAGGTGCTCGAGGTGTTTGCCGCGATGGGATTGCGGGGCCGCGCCGAGAAGTATGTCGCGAGCGTGCGCGAGCGGTTCTTGAACCCTTATCTGCATCATCGGATTGCAGACATTGCGCAACATCACGTTGAGAAAGTGCAGCGCCGGATTGTGCCGTTTATCAGGCTAGCGGATTCCCTCGATTTGAACGGAATGCAACCGCGGTTGCGAAGCATGCTGACGAGGCAGGCGGGATGACGCAGGCGGTTCACGCGGCCCGGAGTCATGAGGAGGTAACGGATGCGTATCCATCGTGAACGGCAAGTCACATTGACGTCGGCGTGATCGCGATTGCCAATTGTGAGCTCGTTGCGCAACGTCGGCTCGTATGGCCCGCTATTTTCGCCAGTCGATGTCCATGAGTTGCGAGCGGAAGTCAGCGCGCTCTGTTGATCGCAGGTCAGACAACTGCGGTGCATCAGCGTGATCCGATCGGCGATACCAAGTGTCTGCGCATAGTTGTGGACGGTCAATGATGATGCACAGGGCGCCTTTTTCATTCATGCACGTAAGAAAACCGGTGATGTGCCCCTGTCTTGCGTGCGAATTCGACAGTTGGCGCTCGAAGGTGCTGAACGTTTGCTCCATGGTCATCGAGACGGCGTCCATCAGATGCGCACGGGCGACTGTTAGGACGTCGGCGAAGGCATGGCTGTGCGCAGCAAGTGCTGAGCTGAGCTCATCCAGCGCGGGCAGCAATCGTCCTTTCGGTTCGTTATCAAGGGAAAATGTGCTGATTAGCGATCGTTTGCGGCCAACTTCCCGCGTGCGGCGCAGGCAATGCTCGCAGCGAAGAGCGGTGTCTCTCGACAGTTATGATCGCTCGGAAGCCGCCGAAAAAGCCGCGCTGCGCGCCCGTCTATAGGCGTTGCACGCGCAGATCGAGCCGCACGTTCTCTTCAACACGCTGGCGACCCTCGCTTGCCTGATCGTGTCCGATCCGCCACGTGCACGCGAACTGCCTTCGATCACGACAAAGGCGTCGATTTAATTAGCGATGTATCTCCACAAAGCTTTCTGCGTTTTCGCTAGTTACGAAAAGTACGGTGATGATTCGTGATTCGGATCGCACTGAAGGAGCAGTTAATTGTCGCCCTTAAAACGATGTAGAGAATGTTGGAGGTCGTCATCGGGACGCATGTTCCAGAATCGCGGCATCTTCGGTGGTGGCGTCTCTCAAACCAGTTAGCACGATTTTGCGTGAACGAGGCGATACTCGTCGGTCTGGTTGCTCGGATTCCCGAAAAAAGGAAACGCAGTGATCCACGAAGTCCCTCACCCGCCTGGGCAAAGTACGACGATGTACAAATGCGATATCGAGTTCGGCCATGGGATCGGTCAACTCGTACCCGGGCAGCACGCGCACCAAACGTCCGCTCTCCATATACCGTTGAGCGATGCGCGTGGGCAAAAGGGCGATGCCATAACTGTTTAACGCAAGCTGCACGGCGATGCATTCATTCATCACAGCGTGAAGCCGTGCGTTGTGCGGGAGCGCAATCCCTGCCGCTTTAACCGAACCGCATTCGGGGGAATCCCATTTGCTTGCTCGCGTATTGATGAATGTATGACCCGTGAAATCGAGCGATGATGGTACGGGTGGACTTGCTTCGAGATACGCGCGTGTTGCGACGAGCACCGAACTGGAACGAACGAGCGGACGGCAAATTGCAGCTGCGTCCTGAACCAGAAAAGCGGGATAAATTGCTGCATCATAGGTACCGTGTTCGAGGCGCAAAGGCTCGTCGGTTGTCGTTACCGCAACGCGTATGTCCGGCGTCGCCAACAGATATTCATCAACGAGCTGTGACAGACCAGTCTCGACCGCCAATGGATGGGCGGCGAGTCGAAGTACGCCCTTTTGGGTGTTGCGCTGCTCTGCAAGCCGTAACTCTTCGCGATCGAGCCGGTCCAGGATCTCCGCACATGAAGCGAAGTATGCGCGGGCGTCGTCAGCGAGCGAGACGTGGCGTGTCGACCGATTGACCAATCTGGTGCTTGTATGCGACTCCAGGCTCGTGATCGCACGGGATAACGTAGCAGGCGACATCTCCAAATGTTTCGCAGCCGTCGTGAAGCTCTGAAACTTGATGACGGCGACGAACGCCCTGATCGAAAGCAGATGATCCATTCGATGGTTCCGCAGAAAGAAGCTCCGGTTGCCGTCCCACATCCAAGAGAAACTTGGCGGTGTGTGTCTTTTTTGCGATTCACCTGTGTCAACACATCGAAGCGTGTGATTATTCCCAGTTCACTGAAAACGGATGTCTCTTCGTTCTGCAACCGTCGGGCTCCGAGTAGTGGCGGGGACGTCGTCCATAGCTGCGAAGGAGGTACAATCCGCAAACTTCACGCCCGCGCGATCCGTCGCTTTGTTGCTCGCCCGCTCATTGCCCATGCCGCCACGTCGCCCTACGGTCGAGATCGATTCTCCGATCCCGCTCTACCGACAGATCAAAGACACCCTACGCGCCGGCATTCTGAACGGCGAGTATGCGCTGCACAGCCGCATGCCCTCCGAGAGTGAGCTTCAGGCCATGTTCGCCGTGAGCCGCATCACGATTCGACAGGCGCTCGGCGATCTTGAGAAGGAAGGCCTGATATTCAAGGTGCACGGCAAAGGCTCTTTTGTCTCTCAGCCGAGGACGGCTTTTCAGGATATCGCCACGCTGCAGGGTTTCGCCGAGGCGATGTCGGGCAGCGGGCATGAAATCGTCAATCGCGTGATGTCGTTCCGAATCGCGCGGGCACCTGCAGAGGTCACGACGAAGCTCGGCTTGCCAGACGGGGCCAACGTCGCGGAAATCCATCGCGTGCGACTGCTCAATCGCGAGCCGGTTTCTTACGAGGTCACATTCTTGCCGGAACAACTCGGCGATAAGCTGCAACGTGCGGATCTCGTCGCCCGCGATATTTTCCTGATCCTTGAAAACGACTGCGGGATCGCTTTGGGAAGCGCCGATTTGAGTATCGATGCAGTATCGGCGAGTGCCCCGATTGCGCGTGCGCTCAAGATCAAAGCGGGCGCGCCAATGCTGCGGATCGAACGACTCACGCACGATAGCCGAGGTCAGCCAATCGACTTCGAATATCTCTACTTCAGGAGCGGGACGTTCCAGTATCGGTTGCGTATCGACAGAAAGCATGCCCGGAAAGCAGAAACACAAAAGCCACGAAGCAAGCGATAAGAGTGTCGCGTTTGTCTGGGAGTTCGGGACTGCCCGTTCCCCGGCGGCGGATCAGTGACGTGCGCATTCGGAGCAGCCTTGGCGCACCGCGTGGCTCATATCGCATTACCAGGTGACCTTTACCGGAACCGATTAGCTGCCCCCAAAATAGATCTCGCAGAAGCTGACCGGACCGACACAGCTGTCGTCGTGAGAGGGCCCGTCGGGCATCGGGCGTGACTCGTGCACGGCAGACCGGCCGGTTTCGGTCGAGCCGTTCAGCTCGGGACCGACTGCGCTGTCATTTGCATGCGTGGATTTCTTCTGGTCAACCAGATGTTGATAGATCGGGTTCACATCTGGATACGACGTATCAGTCACGTACATGGAACCGTTCTGTTCCGCCTCGATCAGTTCCTGGCGAACCTGCTCTCGTGTTTTGCCTTGTGCTTGCGCGGTACCGATGAAGCCGACTGACGCGCTGGAAAGAAGCAATATGGCCACGACTTTGCTAACTTGCATGTTGAATCCTCTGAATAGCTGATGTACGGCGCGACGCGGAGGAGCGGGAACGCGAGCCGTCTGAATGCGGCATCATTCACAGGCCGTGTCGCCGATGCGCCGCCTGATCGGCGTGGCATTTCGATGCAACCGGCAAGGTTCTCATCGTGCTGCCGCCGATTCAGGCTGGCTATCTGATAGATCGGGACAGGGCGAGAGCGGGTTACAGCAAAACGCAGCTTTTTTTCGCGTAGTGGCTTCGTATCTCACGCTCTCGTCCCGCCGGAATGATTTCAAGGAAGTCGACACGCTGGCGTCGATCCCAGGCCGTGGTGCGCGCGCAACCATTGTGTCATCTCTACACACGGTGAATCCTTACCACCGCATCGCGCGTGGACCGAGAAGGCCACCGACAAGTGCAGGCGCCGCCATGCCGATCAGGTACCACGTTGCCCAGAACGGCACATGCATCTCGGGGCAACGCAGGCAGTAAGCCAACGAGCCTAGCGCTCCAGCAAGAAGTCCCGTGGCAGCGCCGGCGAGTCGGGGACGTGTAGGCGCCAGTCCGCGCATGGCCCACAGCAATGCGCCGAGCGCTGGCACGGAGAGCAGCATGATTTTTAGCGAGCAGTAACGCCATGTGTGCCCCAATATCAGGTCACCGCGTGCTTCAGGAGCGGCAAGCGCAAGCACGATGAGTGCGACAAGCCATACGATTCCTACGGGAAGTATCAGCGCCGCCCAGGCGCGGCCGACGCGCACACCCGGCTGTGACAGCCGCGACGTCACGCACGTGGCCGAAAGCGTCATCGTCAGCGGCAATGCCAGCTTCGTCCAGAAGACCGGCATCGTTGCGCGTGTTATAAGGCTGGTGCCGTCAGCAGGCAATATCACTAGCAACAACAGCGCCGCGGTGAGACTGAAAGCGACGCCGAAGCCAAGGCGGCCGGCCACCGCTGAGCGCGACGGGGGGCGAGGGCCGTTCGCGAGCATGACGATGAATTCTTGTGTATTCATTTTGATTTCCCCCGGATTTTTGCCGCAAGTGTCTTAAGGCCGCGATGCACGCCAACCTTTACGGCCGACTCGGAAAGGCCCATCGCCACGGCAGTTTCGGCAACCGACAAGCCCCATAGCTTCATGTGTTCAATCGGCCCGCGCTGCCGCGGCGGCAGCGTGGCCAGCAATCGCTGCAGATCGCGCTGCGCTTCGAGCGTGTCGAAATGCGATTCAGCTTCTGCCTCGGAATCCTCATCAAGTGGTTCGAATAGCGCACTGCGGCGAACCGCCGAGCGGACGTGATCTGCGAGCTTGTATCGTACGATCGCACTGATCCATGCGGTCAGAGGCACCTCCGGCCTGAACGTATCTAGACCCTTGTGCACGGCAAGAAGAATTTCCTGTATCAGATCTTCGATGTCCGCGTCCTGCTGGCGCACGCGTTTCCGCAAACGGGTGCGTAGGTGGCACGCCAGTTTCTCGAGAAACATTCGATACGCATGCCTGTCACCGTCGATCGAACGCGCGAGCAGTGCCGTGAGCTGGCGTTCCGCTTCTGACATCATCGAGTTCGCATCGAGGCCTTTCGTTGCGATCGTCTTTATCTCCCGGCCGGCACGGGGAGGCAACGTCGTCGCCACGAAGGACGTCAAGCGGTCGACGTTACGCACGTCACGCCCGCGATAAGCCGTCAACGTGGCGGGCATACCAGCGCCTGAGCATACCGTCCACGGCGAGGGGCCCCGGGCCATCGAACGCGAGCGCGGTCAGGCCCGCAACGTAAAGCAGATCTGTTTCATAACCCGGCGGACCGAACTGCGGTATCCCACCTGTTACCGACATCAACTTGATGGAAGCGAATCCGAATTGCAGATGCACCGTGAGGGTGGCGACGAGCAGCACGGCGAGCATCGGAATGGTGACGAGCGGCACGAATGCGCCGACGAGGATTGCGAAGCCGCCAAGCAGTTCTATGACGATGGTGCTCCATGCCATCAGATGAGGGGCCGGTACGCCAAGCGCGTGGAGGATTGCAACGAAGTTTTCCGGATTCTTGGCGAGCTTTGCATAACCGTGTGCCATAAAGCCGTAGCCCACGATCAGTCGGATAGGCAGAGCTGAGAATCGCTCGAAGCGGGCCGCGAGCCAGGATGGATTTACAACAAGGAGTAGACGGTGACAGAGATTCATGGGCATTGAATGTCGAGATGGTCGAGAGAAAACGAGCACACCGGCACCGTGTGTCGGCCGGGTAGTCGCTGCATTTGATAGATCGTCGCGAACTGGAGATTGGTTACAGCAGCAACTGCTATTTTGGGGTTCCGTGGAGACCTTTTATTTCAGGCACGCCCTCTGAATCGCTGCGCCACAACGTGTTATGACATGATATGATTAGAGATATCAGCAAAATATCGAATACGCCTCGTGCTGTTCTCCGGGCGGGCAAAAAGCTATCGTTCGGGTAGATCGTGTTCTCGACGTCGGCAGTGGTGACAAAAGCCGCCGTTGGTTGATGATTGCGCCAGCGCTGCAGCGCGATATTTCGTCCGGTGAGGGGGCAACTGTTGGCGCTCGCCATCGCACCGAGCCGTCACGCGGACGGCTTGTTCACTGCGTAGCCTGTCCGATGTCTAATGCACGCATTTCGGCCACAGCAGCCGTTGGCCTTGCGACAGGTTCGAACGGCGGTCTGGTTCCCGTTGGGAAGTCAGCAGACAGCCAATTCGGGAACCAGGCTGGTGACATCAATAGCGCGCGCACCGATTGCACTCAGCGCTTGCGATAGGGTAGCGCCGATGCCAGGTGCCGCGCGAGCCACCATCACGATCTTTGCATCGAGGCTCACCATTCCTTCCTTTCAGGTATTGTAGAAAGCAGAAGCAGCACTCGGTGCTGCGGCGGCCGCGTCTCCGTTCGCTCAGAATGCACGCGTTCTTCTGCGGATAGATATCTGCGTTGGCGCACTTTACGGAGAAGTGATTAGGCCCGCTCGCGCGGTGCCCGGAGATCATACGGTGGCAGTGAGACAGGGGCGGCATCGGGCGCAAACCGGACCAGTTCCGGTCATTCGCTTGAGGGAACACACGGTCACTCAAACGACGGGTGTTGCTTTGACACCGGTCTGCGGCTAAATCGAAGTGACGTGTTAGCGACGCAGAAATACGCAGTTGCTCTGCCTGTAAAATGGCTCACTGTAATTTGCCGGACGATCCATAGAACAGCTGAAACGAGGAGACGTCATTGAGTAATACGGGCGTTGCAGCCGTAGAAAAAGCCTTGTCTTTGCTCGATTGCTTTCAGCCGGGCAAGGAGTCGTTATCTCTGGCTGCACTCTCCAAGGCGACAGGCATACCCGTCACAACCGTCTACCGGTTGATGAACTCGCTCGAGCGCATGAGTTACGTCGTTCGTTCCGGCGAGGGCGTCTATTCGCTCGGGCATCGGGTGCACTATCTCAGCAAACTCTACGAGCAGTCGTTTCGCCTGTCCGCCGTCGTTGAGCCGATCTTGCACGATCTCGCTGCAGCGACGGGGGCAAGTGCGTCGTACTCGGTGGTCGAGCGCGGCAAATGGCTCTGTCTGTTCCGGGTCGATCCGGCCGAGGGTTTGCGCATCACTCGCGTTCCCGGCGATGTGCGGGATTTCGATAGCACGCCCACCAGCGACGTATTGCGGCACTGGGGACTCAACGAACCCGTCTTCGATCTCATGCCGTCTCTACCAATATTCAAGTCCGGTGCACGCGATGCCCATACGGCCGCTTCCGCGATGCCCATTTTCGGCGCGGGCGACCAATTCATGGCGGTCTCAACGCTGTCGAGCCCGGCATCGAGTCTGGAAGCGGCACGCACCGACGGTTCGTCGGTCGCAAGGCATGTCGGTGCCGCGATCGACCTGTCGCGTCGGCTGGGCGCCAGCGCAGCATTCTGCGAGCGCATCTATAGTCACCCACGATTGACACGTTGAACTGAACCTTGGCCTTCCGGAAGCGGCGATCACGCGCGATAGACGTTCTCGCAGAATCCAATACTCGCCCCCAGCTTTCGCGATAAATCAGCGGCCGCCTCCAGTTGCGGTCGGTCAAGCTCGCCCGACGCGTGTGCCGCGCTCAGCCGGGACGCAGGACCCGAAAGCGTGAGTGCCGCCATGAACTTGTCGCCCGCGCCAAAAACCGGAACGGCGAACGCGGCTGTGTGCACGTCGCGCGCGCCCGCCGTGAAGATCGGCAACGCAGGCGGCTCGTCGTATATCGGTTCGCCAAGCCCCCAGAAACGGATCACCTGACTGATGGCCGTGTCGTCGAGCGGCAGCGTCGTTCCTGCGAGCCGCGTTTCACGCAGCCCTTCGGATGGCTCGACCCGGAAAAGGCAAAGCCGCTGCCCATTGTCGTGAACGTAGTACGATGCGCTTTCCCTGGTCAGCGCCGCCAGCGCGTGCAGCGCCGGTTCTACCACTGTGGACAGATGGAACGACTGCTCGTACAGCTTGCCCAGGTACAGCACGCGATGCCCGAGCGAATAGTTGCCCGATTGCGCGCGCACGACATAACCCATTCGCTCCAACGAGTTCATCAGTCGATAAACCGTCGTCTTGTGCATGCCGGACGTCTGCGAGAGCATCGCGAGCGACTGCGACTCGGCCCCCGGTTTAAAGCAGTCCAAAAGCGAAAGTGCTTTCTCGACAGCGACGACTCCCTCGTTTCCCATTCCTGCCTCCAGTCATTCGTTTCCCCGCATTGTACACAGTAAAACGATGGTTTATACCGTAAAAGGGTAAACGCTAGTGGTCCGGCGTGTCTTCGCTGGCTATAGTGATTTCACACTGTACACCATAGTTGTACACAGTAAAACTCACGAACTGAGGTGAAATCCATGAGCACGACGTCCGCAGGTACTTCCTCCATCAATCGCAATATCGAACGCGTGTCGCCGGAACTGGTCGAGGCAGCGGCCCGATATCAGGCAGCGATCCTCGCCGACGTCGCGGGCCGCCGCGGCACGCTGCATGGCCGGGTCAAGCCGCTGTCGCCGAAGATGAAAGTCGCGGGTCCGGCCGTCACGGTCGAAGTCCGTCCGGGGGACAACCTCGCCATCCATGCAGCCCTGTCCATCGCGAAGCCGGGCGACGTGATCGTCGTCGACGGGAAGGGCGATCTCTCCTGCGCATTGATCGGCGAAATCATGGCGACGCAGGCAAAAGCGAGCGGGATCGCGGGCATCATCATCGACGGCGCGGTGCGCGACGCGCACGAACTCGCCAACGGCGACTATCCGATCTTTGCGGCGGGCCTCAATCCGTGCGGCCCGACCAAAAGCGTCGCGGGCCTGGTGAATGCGCCGATTTCGGCCGGCGACACGGCCATCAACCCGGGCGATCTCATCGTTGGCGACGCGGACGGCGTGGTTGTCATTCCGCGCAACGACGTCGCACGCATCATCGATCTCGCGCAGAAAAAGCTCGACATGGAAACGGCGCGCATCGCGGCGATTCACAAGGGTGACGTGCGTCCGGGCTGGATTGAGAAAGAACTGCGTGCAGTGGGCATGCTGGCCGAAGGCGAGGCGCTGTGATGCAGACGGCTTTGCATAAACCCGTCGTCCTCGTGACGGCTGCCGACCTTGCGCCGCAAGCGCTCGACATGTTGACCCAGTTCGACATCGTGTTCGCGGGCAAGCAGCCCACGGAAGACGACATCGTCGCGCTGTGCGCCCGGCACAAGCCTGTTGCGATCATCGTTCGATACGGCAAGGTCAACGCCCGCATCATGGACGCCGCCGAAAACCTGCAGGTGATTTCGAAGCACGGCAGCGGCATCGACGTGATCGATCAGGTGGCCGCAGCCGCGCGCGGTATCGCGGTGCGTGCAGCCGTTGGCGCCAACGCCGCCGCCGTGGCGGAGCACGCCTGGGCGCTGATTCTTGCGTGCGCCAAGTCCGTGCCGCAACTCGATGCGCGCATGCGCGCAGGTCACTGGGACAAATCCACGCACAAGTCCGTCGAACTGGACGGACGCACGCTCGGCCTCGTCGGATTGGGCGCGATCGGCCGACGTGTGGCAGCGATTGGCACCGTGTTCGGCATGAATGTGCTTGCGTTCGACCCGTATGCGAAAGAAGCGCCGGTCGGCGTGAAGCTGGTGTCGCTCGACGAGCTGTACGCCGCTTCCGACATCGTCTCGCTGCATTGCCCGCTGACCGCGGAGAACCGCCAGATGCTCAACCGCGACACGCTCGCGCAGTTCAAGCCCGGCGCGATTCTCGTCAACACCGCGCGCGGCGGTCTGGTCGATGAAGCCGCGCTCGCCGAGGCACTCGCCAACGGCCAGTTGCGTTCTGCTGGTCTCGACAGCTTCGACGTCGAACCGATGACGAATCCCCATCCGTTCCAGCAGATTCCGAACGCCATCCTGTCGCCGCACATCGGCGGCGTGAGCGATGCCGCGTACGTGAACATGGGCAGAGGTGCCGCAGCCAACGTTCTCGCCGTCGTCGACGAACGCGCCCGCAACGCAGCCTGACGTTTGCAAGAGAAGGTCTATCATGTTCTATCTCATCTCGCCCGAAGTTCGCACAGCCGAAGTCTTCACGCGTATGCCGGACAAGTTCCGCAAACCCGATGCGCAGACCGATTGGGCACGCGCGAATCGCGGCGGACTCGCCACGGATTCCTTCCTCGAAGGCCCGGTGTGGGACCCGGAAGGCTATCTGTTCGTGACCGACATCCCGCACGGCCGCGTTTTCAGGATTTCGCCTTCGGGCGAGTGGGAACTCGTCGTGCAATACGACGGTGAGCCGAATGGCATGAAGCGTTATGACGATGCGCATCTGCTCATCACCGACTATCGCAATGGCCTGATGCTGCTCGACATCGCGCGGGGCGAAGTGCGTCCGTTTCTCGAGCGGCGCAATTCCGAGCGCTTCAGGGGCGTGAACGACCTCACGTTCGATTCGAACGGCAACCTCTACTTCACCGATCAGGGCCAGACCGGTCTGCACGATCCGACCGGCCGCGTCTACCGGCTGTCGGTGGACGGCAAGCTCGACATGCTCCTCGGCAATTGTCCGAGCCCGAACGGACTCGTGCTGTCGCCCGACGAAAAGGTGCTGTTCGTCGGCATGACGCGCGGCAACTGCGTGTGGCGCGTGCCGCTTCAGGCCGATGGTTCCGTCAGCAAGGTCGGACAGTTTTTCACGTCTTACGGTCCGAGCGGTCCGGACGGTCTGACCATCGATAGCGAAGGTCGTCTCTTCGTCGCAAACCCGGGGCTGGGTCGCGCGTGGGTGCTGAATCACCGCGCCGAACCGGTGGAAATCCTGACGAGCCCGGAAGGCGCTTCGCTTACCAATCTGTGTTTCGGCGGCCCGGACATGAAGACGCTGTTCATGACCGAGTCCGTTTCGGGAACAGTTCTGAAAGCCCGGATGACGATTGCCGGACCGCTTCCCAGGCTGGCAAAACAGACCGTCTGATCGATCGGCTGGCGAGCCTGATCGCTCGCCTTACACCAATACGTTGCGCCGACAGAAGCGCGATGGAGGAGCAAACATGACCATGTCGCACACCCTGCGCGCCGACGGCGCCACGCGGCAAGCATCAGCGCAGCCCGTCCCCGGCATTGCGAGCGAGGATTACGCGGCCAGCGAGCGCACGCTTGCCAAGGCATTCCGGCGCATTCTGCCGTTCATCTTCATCTGCTACGTGATCAGCTATCTCGACCGGACCAACGTCGGATTTGCTGCGCTGACGATGAACAAGGATCTCGGTCTGACGGCCGAGCAGTTCGGCTTCGGTGCGGGGCTGTTCTTCGTCGGCTATTTTCTGTTCGAGATTCCGAGCAACCTGATCATGCAGAAGGTCGGGGCGCGCGTGTGGATCGCACGCATCATGATCACGTGGGGTCTCTTTTCGATGGCGACAGCGTTCGTCGTCGGCCCGAAAAGTTTTGGCGCCGCGCGATTCCTGCTTGGACTCGCGGAAGCGGGCTTCACGCCCGGCATCTACCTGTATTTCACGCACTGGTTTCCAGGCAAGTGGCGCGCCAAGGTCACGGCTGCGTTTCTCGTTGGCATTCCCGTCGCGAACATGATCGGTTCGCCGGTGTCAGGCGCGCTGCTCGAACTAGGCGGTGTGCACGGGCTGCGCAGTTGGCAGTGGTTGCTGCTGATCGAGGGCGTACCGGCTGTGATCCTGGGCATCGCCTGTCTGTTCGTGCTGGCGGATCGTCCCGAAAAGGCAAAGTGGCTGAGCGACGCCGAGAAGTCGTCGCTTGCGAAGCGTCTCGCGCTCGAACAGCGCGACATCGGCGCGCGTCACGGCAGCAACCTGCGCGACGCGATGACCAACTGGCGCGTGTTCGTGCTCGCGTTCATCAACTTCTGCGGCATCGTCGGCTCGCTCGGCGTGGGTCTGTGGATGCCGCAAATCATCAAGCAGTTCGGCGTCGGGCATTCGGTCGTCGGCTGGCTTACGGCGATTCCCTACGCGATCGGCGCAATCGTGATGCTCTGGTGGGCGCGCGTCGCGAATCGCTCGCAGAACCGCATTCCGTATGTAGCCGGCGCGCTGGTCGTGGCGGCCGTTGCGCTGTGCGCGAGCACCTTCATCGACACGCCCGTGCTCAAGCTGATCGCGTTGTGCTTCACGGTAAGCGGGATTCTCGCTTTCCAGGCGACTTACTGGGCCATCCCGTCCGGCTTCCTCACGGGGCGAGCCGCAGCCGGCGGCCTCGCGCTGATCGTCTCGGTGGGCAATCTCGGCGGCTTCGTCGGACCGTCGATGATCGGTGCGCTCAAGCAGGCCTCAGGCGGCTTTACCGTGCCGCTGCTCGCGGTATCGGGCGTGCTGCTGCTCGGCGCGCTGACCATCGCGTGGCTAGGCGATCCGGGCGCAGATGCAGGCGAGGCATCTTCGGCTCACAAGGCGTGATCCACGTTCTCAAAAACCAATCCATAAACACAATTTGGAGACTCCATGCTGTTTAAGAAGGCCAGCCAGAAACACAACACGAATTCACGTCTGTTGCTCGGCGCACTCGCCGGCGTGAGCCTGACCTGCGGCACCGCACACGCGCAAAGCGGCGTCACGCTGTACGGCATTGCGGACGTTGGCATCGAGCACATCAACAATACGAGTGCTGGCGGCGCACAAACGCGCGAAGTATCAGGAAACCTGTCGGGTTCGCGCTGGGGACTGAAAGGCGTCGAAGATCTCGGCGGTGGGATGAAGGCCATTTTCCAGCTGGAAAACGGATTCAACATCAATGACGGCACGAGCGCGCAATCGACCAAAGGTCTGGGCGCGAATGCGGCCACGACTTCCCGGCTGTTCGGCCGGCAGGCATGGGTCGGGCTTGCCTATAAAGGCCAGCAGTTGACCTTCGGCCGGCAGAACGCGCTGCTCTACGAGCAGGCGGTTGCCTTCGATCCGATGGGGGCTTCGTCGCGATATTCGGTGCTGTCGCTCGACTACGCGATGGCTGCGCGGATCGACAACTCGGCAAAGTACACGGGCATATTCGGCCCGCTGACGGCACAGGCGATGTACAGCACGCGCTACGACACGGGTTACGGCTCCGAAGTGCCGGGTGCGGAAATCACGGGGCGCTTTTTCAGCGGCGCGCTGACCTTCGCGCAAGGCCCGTTCGCGGCAAGCGTGTCGTACGAGCAGCGCAACAGCAACTCGGTAGCAACCAACACGGACACGGAGCGCCGCGCGACGGCAGCCGCTTCGTATCAGATTGGACCGGTGAAGGGCTTCGCGGGTTATCGCTATCTGCGTGCGTCGAATGCTTTCCTGCCTGCGAACCCGATCGTCGTGGCAAACGGCTCGGAAGCCAGCGCCGCGAACCTCTACTGGGCGGGCGCGCAGTACGTTGCCACGCCGGCATTCGTGCTGACGGCAACGGCCTACTACCAGGACGTGCATTCGACCAGCGCCGATCCGTGGCTCGCCGTGCTTTGCGCCGACTACCTGCTGTCAAAGCGCACCGATGTCTACGCGACGGCGGGCTTTGCGCGCAACAAGGGCGGCTCGGCGCTAGGCGTGAACGGTTATGGAACGGTCGCGGCCGGATACAACCAGACGGGCGTTGTCATCGGCATGCGGCAGAAATTTTAAGAGGCGAATGTCATGCAGATCGTCCAATCGCCTCATTTGCCCGTCCGGCCCGAGTGGCTCGCGCTTCGCGACGAGCCGGTGCTCGAACCGTCGCTTGCCATCGTCGATGCGCATCATCATCTGTGGGATCGCCAGACCGGGCGGTATCTCGCGGAGGAGTTCGGCAGGGATGTGGCCAGCGGGCATCGGGTCGTGTCGACGGTCTACGTGCAATGCCGCTCGATGTTGCGCCAGAACGGTCCGGATGCGATGAAGCCCGTTGGCGAAGTGGAGTTCGCCAACGGCATCGCCGCGATGTTCGCGAGCGGTGCGTACGGGCAGGCGCGCTGCTGCGAGGCGATTGTCGGCGGCGCGGATCTGACGTTGGGCGCGGAACTCGATGCCGTGCTCGAAGCGATGCTGCAGGTATCCGGCGGGCGCTTGCGGGGCATCCGCAATCCGCTCGCGTGGCATGCGAGTCCTGCGGTGAGTTCGAGCCCCGTGACGCCGCCGCGCGACCAGATGACGAATCCCGCGTTCCGGCAGGGTGTCAGGATGCTCGGCCGTTTCGGTTTATCGCTCGATGCGTGGGCCTATCACACGCAACTCGACGATCTGTACGAACTCGCGCGGACTGCAGAGGAAGTCACCATCGTCATCGATCATTTCGGCGGGCCGCTTGGCGTGGGTCCGCATGCCGGTCAGCGCGCGATTGTGGGCGCCGAATGGAAGCAGAAACTCGCACGGCTTGCGAGCCTGCCCAACACGCGTATCAAGCTAGGCGGCGCGGGCATGAACGTGTTCGGCTTCGACTTCGCCACACGCGCGCTGCCGCCATCGTCCGAGGAACTGGCCGTCGCGTGGCGCCCGTATTTCGACACCTGCATCGAACTGTTCGGCGTGAATCGCTGCATGTTCGAAAGCAATTTCCCCGTCGACAAAGGGATGTTCAGTTACGGCGTGCTGTGGAACGCCTTCAAACGACTCGCGTCCGCGATGTCCGTCGATGAAAAGACCGCGCTCTTCAGCCGGACTGCGGCGACGACCTATCGCCTCGCGATTGCAGGAGACAACACATGAAGACGAGCGCAACGGTTGCGACGGCCGAACTGAAGGACGGCGCGCAAGCCAGAGGCTTGAAAAACATCACGCGCACTGAGTGGCGCTCGCTGTCACTTGCAGGACTCGGCTGGACTTTCGAGAGCTACGATTCGTTCCTGCTTTCGCTTCTTCTGCCGACATTGGCCCTGCAGTTCGGCCTGAGCAAGGCACAGCTCGGTCTTTTCACGAGCATCACGGCGGCAGGACAGATCATCGGCGGCATTCTGTTCGGATACGTGTCGGACCGGTTGGGGCGCGTGCGTACCGCGTTGCTGTGCGTCGGCATCTATTCGCTGTTCTCCGGGCTGATTGCCTTCGCGCCCAACGAACACTGGTTCGCTACGTTGCGTTTTTTTGGCGCGTTGGGCATGGGCGGCACGTGGACGGTGGGCGCCGCGCTCATTGCCGAGACATGGCATGCAAGCCGGCGCGGCAAGGGCGGGGCACTGATGCAGATGGGTTTGCCCATCGGCGCCATTCTCGCCATCACGATCTCGGGCATCGTTAGCGGCGTGAATGATGGACTCGGTGGAAACAGCTGGCGTCTGCTGTTTCTGATCGGTGCTTCACCTTTCTTCATCCTGTTCTGGGTCGCGAGAAAAACGCCTGAATCGCCGATCTGGCTGGAGCGCAGGCAAGCGAAGTCAGCGGTTCAACGCGTGGCCGCGGCAAGTCATGACAAGCTCAATGTGCGCGGACTGCTGACGGCGTTCTGCTTCATCTTTTTCCTGCAGTACCTTTACTGGGGCGTCTTTACGTGGACGCCAACGTTCCTCGTCACGGTGAAGCATCTCGACTTCGTGCACAGCCTGAAGTTTGTGCTCGCGTTGCAATTCGGTGCGATCAGTGGGTTTCTGCTGTTTTCGGCGTTCGTCGACCGGCTCGGTCGTCGGCCAATGTTTCTTGCCTATCTGCTCGTCGGGGCGGCCGCGGTCGGCGCGTACATCCTGTCATCGGATGCGCTGCTGCTGATGGTCGCAATTTTTCTGACTGGCTTCAGCGTGAACGGCATTTTCGCTGGCGCCGGACCGTTCCTCGCGGAGATCATCGGCGATACGGCATCGCGCGGATTTCTGATGGGCCTCGCGTATAACGGTGGCCGTCTTGGCGGCTTTATCGCGCCGTTGATCATCGGTGCGCTCGCGTCGACGTCGGGCGGTTTCGTGCTGGGACTCGCGACGACGATCGTCGCCTTCATCGCCGCTGCTGTGGTGGTGTTTTTCGCGCCCGAGACGCGCGGCAAGGCGCTGTCGTGACGACAAGTGCACAAACGGGCTTCGTCAGCCGGCTGTTTCCGGCGCTTGCGGAAGCATCGCTGCGCCGGTATCTGAGCGGACAGGTCGCGTCCGTGCTCGGAAGCTGGACGCAGAACGTCACGCTCAACCTGCTCGTGTATCACCTGTCGGGGTCGGCGGCGATTCTCGCGCTGCTTAATTTCCTGCTGTACGGACCACAGCTGATCGTCGCACCTCTCGCCGGGTCGCGGATCAGCTCGGTCAATGCGAAACGCGCGACGCTGTGTGTGCTGACGGCTTCGCTGGTTCTTACAGCCAGTCTTTTCACGTTGTCGCTGCTCGGTGTGCTTGGTGTAAAACTGATCCTCGCGCATGCGCTTGCGATCGGTGTCGCGAGCGCAATCGAAACACCCGCGCGCCAGGTCCTGCTGCTCACGAGCCTGGAAGATCCGGCGCATACGTCGAATGCTGTCGCGATGAACACGATGGTCTACAACGTCGGTCGCATGGTGGGCCCGACGATTGCAGGGTTCGTCTATCCGACGCTCGGGCCCAGAACATCGTTTGTGATTTACGCGTTGGCGCTCGGCTTCATGGCTACGTGCGTGCGTTCGATCAGAGCCTCTGCTGCGCGGCCTGCGCGGGCGAACAGCAGCCTGCGCGACGCGGTCGGTTACGTGATGTCCGATGTGTTCTCCGCACGCTATCTGCCGATCCTCGCGTGCATCGGCCTGTTTGCCGGCAGCTACCAGACGCTCGTGCCGCTGCTCGCGGATCAGGGGTTTCACGACGCGGCGCGCTTTACGGGTGTGTTCTTCGCGTGCGCTGGCGCGGGTTCGTTGAGCGCGGCGATTCTGCTTTCCTCGGCGATTGGTCCGATGGCCTCGCGGAGATTCATCGCGTGGGCGCCGTGGACGGCCGTCGTCGCGCTCGCGTCGCTCGCCGCGACGTCGGAGGCGGCAGCCACGATACCGGCCTTTTACGCGCTCGGCTTCAGCCTCACTTTTGCGGCCACGTCGACGAACGCGACCATCCAGCGACAGTGTCCTGAACACGTGCGCGGCGGGCTCGTCGGCATGTACGGGATGGCTTACAACGGCACGATGCCGTTCGGCTATCTCCTCGTCGGAACTGCGTCCGAAGCGCTAGGCGTACGGCACACGTTCGCAGCCATGGCGGTGGTGCTCGCCAGCGGCGTCATCGCCGTCATTGCGTGGCAACGGTTCACAAATCAGCGCGCAGGCGCACAATAAACGGAGACGACAATGCAAACTGGATTCATGGACAAGTCCGCGATCGAGCGCCGGACCATACGAAAGGTCGTCTGGCGACTCATTCCCTTTCTGATGGTGTGCTACCTGCTTGCCTTTATCGACCGGGGCAATGTGGGAATGGCGTCCCTGCAGATGAATCAGGACCTTGGCATGTCGGCGAAGGTCTTCGGCTTCGGCAGCAGCCTGTTCTTCATTTCCTATTTCTTTTGTGAAGTGCCGAGCAATCTCGCTTTGCAAAAGTACGGCGCGCGGATCTGGATCGCCCGGATCATGATCACATGGGGCATCGTGTCGGCGGCGACGGCGCTCGTGCATAACGCGACGACGTTCTACCTCCTGCGCTTCCTGCTTGGCGCCGCCGAGGCGGGCTTCTTCCCGGGCGTGCTGCTCTATCTGTCGTACTGGATTCCGGCGTCGTATCGTGCTCGCATCGTTGCGACCTTCATGGTCGCGATTCCGGCCGCGAGCTTCATCGGCTCACCGATCTCGGCGCTGCTCTTGCAGATGGACGGCTTCTGGGGTTTGCGCGGATGGCACTGGCTGTTCATTCTCGAGGGCATTCCGACGGTGCTGCTCGGCGTTGCCTGTCTGTTCCTGCTGACCAACAAGCCGGAGAACGCTAAATGGCTCGACGACGACGAACGGACATGGCTCGTCAATGCGCTTGCCAGCGGGCACAAGGCGCCCAAAAAGGTGCCGTCGCTGCCGCTCGCACAACTGTTCCGCAATCGCTATGTGCTGTGCCTCGCACTCGTCGATACGTGTGCGTCGGCGGCGGGCAGCACGCTGTCCGTGTGGCAGCCGCAACTGCTCAAGTCCTTCGGCCTGTCCGTCATGCAGACGGGCTTGCTGAACTCGGTTCCGTACGCGGTAGCTTCCGTACTGATGGTCTACTGGGGCCGCCGCTCGGACCGGCTGGGCGAGCGCCGCTGGCACACCGTCGTGCCGATGCTGCTGATCGGCGTGGGCCTGTTCGCGACGTCGCTGAGCGGCTCACTGCTGCCGACGGTCTGCATGCTGTGCGCGGTGCTCGTCGGCGCCTATTCGTTCAAAGGCCCGTTCTGGGCGCTGGCCACTGACATGTTGTCGAATAGCGCCGTGGCAGCAGGTCTCGCGACGGTTAATGCGATCGCGAACCTGCTTGGCGGCGGTCTGATGGTGAACGTCTACGGATGGGTGAAGGACGCGACGGGTAGCTACGCGCTGGCATTGATGCCGCTCGCCATTCTTACACTCGTGAGCGTCGCGACGCTGTTGCTCCTGACGCGCAACGGTTCGGCAAGCCGTCTTGCCGGTAAGACGGGGACCATCTGAGCATGAAGTCCAGAACGAGGCGCGAGTTTCTCCAGGTTGCTGGTGCGGCGCTGGTGTCGGCAGCGCTGCCGAGGCTGGCTGGTGCGGAAGAAACATGGTCGAGCGGTACGGAGCGGCCAGTGTTCAGGTTGCCGGAAGGCGCCATCGACTGTCACATGCATATCTACGACGACCGCTTCCCGGTTGCGCCGGGCACGACGCTGCGTCCAACTAATGCGACGGTCGCGCAATACCGGCTTCTGCAGTCGCGGCTCGGCGTGAAGCGTAACGTGGTCGTCACGCCGTCGACGTACTGAACCGATAACCGCTGCACGCTCGACGCCCTCAGGCAATTCGGCGATCAGGCGCGCGGCGTCGCCGTCATCGATAGTTCAGTGAATGATGCCGAATTGCAGACGCTCCATCGGGGCGGCATCCGTGCGATTCGCTTCAATCTGAGTTATCCGGGTGCGACGACGCTCGACATGCTTGCGCCGCTTGCTGCGCGCATCGCCGATCTCGGCTGGCATATCGAACTGGTGGTGCAGGGCGCGCGGCTACCGGAACTCGAACGTCATCTGTCCGCGCTGCCTTGCCCGCTTGTCATTGACCATATCGCCCTTGTTCCGCAGCCGGGTGGGCTGTCTTCGGACGCGTTACGCACCGCGCGACGGCTCGTCGAACGAGGTAATACATGGATCACGTTGTCAGGGCCGTATGTCGACAGCGAGACGGGCGCGCCTGTCTATGAAGATGTCGCGCCAGTCGCAAAAGCGCTGATCGACATGGCGCCGGAGCGAATCCTATGGGGAACCGACTGGCCTCATCCGACGGAAAAGACTCAAAAGCCGGACGATGCGAACCTGTTGGACATCATCGCAAATTGGATTGGGCGTGCGGACTGGCAGCAAAGGATATTCGTCGACACCCATTAGCGGACCCGGTGTCAAGCGAGCAAACAATCCCCTCGACCAGGTGAGGGGCCGATGCCGATTCTACTGATCGAAGGCAGTAGCCAATCGCACCCGTTTCTTCGCTTCATGGCTGCGACGGATCGCGCCAGACACCCATCAGGATCAAGCGATCGGCGTGCAGCGGCTGCCTGTCGCCCTGGTGGCTCTGCCACCCCAGAAGAACTACAAGGGCTTCCCCATTGAGCACAAGCGCAATCGAAGTTCGATGTCGATACATGCTGCAATGCCGTTTCGGCGCGTGTGAGAAGGTGAAGGACTGCTGTACTACAACCGGTCATATTGGGCCGTTGGCCCGGACCCTGATGAAAGACGCGCGCAAGGACCTCATTCTTTGGGCGGGACAGAAATCCCCGTTCTTCTGACAGGTATGCCTTGCGCGGGTCCAACCCGCTTCACATCACCGCTGGCAGTGCAAAGTGATCGTCAATTCCCTCGTGGTTGCTCTGATGCCTCGAGATGCTTATCTATCGGACGTAGTGTCCGTTCATGCGGTCGCCGGTAGGGCCTTGAAGGCGTCCCCGTATTTCAGAGTCGCCCACGCCATGCGCGCGTTCTTCGCTGCGATGGCGACGGCTGCGCGCCAGTAGCCGCGACGCTCGACGAGACTTCTCACCCAGCGGCTGAAACGGTCCTGCTTGTCGCCCAGACTCGCCATCACCGAGCGAGCTCCGAGTATCAGCAGATTGCGGAGGTACGCATCTCCCGTCTTCGTGATGGCGCCGAGCCGTTCCTTACCTCCGCTGCTGTACTGGCTTGGCGTGAGGCCGATCCATGCGGCCACCTGGCGGCCGTTTCTGAAGTCATGTCCGGCGCCGAGACTCGCAAGCAAAGCGCTTGCAGTGGTCGGGCCAATGCCGCGCAGATGCATCAGCCGTCGGCTTCGCTCATCGTCTCGGGCGATTTCGCTAATTGCGCGATCGTATTCGGCGAGCCGGGCTTCGATGTTGCCGGCGTGTTCGAGCAGATCACTGATGCAGCGTCGGGCCCAGCCGGGCAATGCATCCAGATGGGTGGGTATCTCTCTTCGTAGGCGTTCCGGACTCTGCGGTAGCACCACGCCGAATTCGGAGAGCAAGCCACGTATGCGGTTATAGATCGCGGTCCGTTCCTCGACGAAACCCTGACGTGTTCGATGCAGGCAGAGTGTCGCCTGTTGGTGCTCGTCCTTCAGCGGCACGAAACGCATGCTGGGGCGCGTCACTGCCTCACAGATTGCCGCAGCATCGGCGGCGTCGTTCTTGCCACGCTTGCCTGACATCCGGTACGGCGCCACGAGTTTCGGTGCCATCAGCTTCACCGTGTGGCCGTACTGCTGGAACATGCGCGCCCAGTGATGTGCTCCCGAGCATGCCTCCATGCCGATGAGACAGGGCGGCAGCTGGGCGATCAGCGTGAGCAGTTGATCGCGTGAGACGCGCGGTTTGATCAATACTGCCTTGCCGCCTTCATCCACTCCGTGAACGGCAAAGACGTTCTTGGCAAGATCGATTCCGACGGTGACAACGGGCATGGACTTCCCCTTTAACTTGGTGTTCGTTGGACGTTCAAAACTTCATCACGGCACGTTGATGCTAATTTACGGCTTCACCGCAACCACGGGACGGGGAAGTCCCTTTCATTCTTTGGTGCCGCAACGCGTCCATCGGGTTCGCACAATACTCGTGGTTGCCAAACGTCCGGCACCAATCCAGGGCTGGCTCGTGTTGCAGGCGATCCGCTTTGCTGCACTTCGGGGACGGCGGCACGACATCCCATTCAATCTCGGTGGCTTGTGGCCCAGTCAACGATGAGGGCTTGCCGGTCGCCGTCGTAACGCTTATGCGAAGCAGCGAGTCACATCAAATGGTTTTCGCTCCTTCAGCATGTGGAAACACGCGCGGGCCAGCTTGTGAGCCAGGGCCTTGCGGGCGAGCACTGAATTCGTCCTCGCTTTCTTGCGTTCGTAGAACAGCCGGGCTTCGGTGCTAAAGTGCATCGCGAAGTTGGCCGCCTCGATGAATGCCCAGCACAGGTATGGATTTCCATTCCTGGTATTGCCTTCGCCCTTTTTCTTGCCGTTGCTCATGCGCTGGCTGTCCACGCACCGCGCGTAGGAAGCGAAGTTGCCAGCGTTGGCGAAACGCTCGATGGTTCCGGTTTCGAGCATGATCACGGTGGCAAGCGTCTGGCCGATGCCGGGCACCGTGGTCAGCAAGACATAGTCGGGATGTCGCGCGACTTCCTTCTGGAGACGCCTTTCAACGATAGCAATCTGTTCGCGAAGCGTCGTGATGACTGCGACGTTCGCGCGGACCGCGAGCGCCACATTGTCGGGCAGGCCCATCTGATCGACAGCGTGTTCGTCGAGTCGCTTGACCTGATTACTTGTGATTCGCGTGCCATACTGACGCGCTGTAATGTTCTCGACGGCGAGAATGTGACTGGTGCAGCTGCGTACCAGCTGCATGCGCTTGCGCGCCAGGTCTCGTACCTCACGGAGCCTCGCCGGCAGGATGGTGCCCACCGGAAGGATCCCCAGGCGTAGCAGGTGGGCCAGGTAGCGCGCGTCGGTCTCGTCGCCGCTATGTTTGAGCCCATCGTACTTTTTGATCGCGGTGGTGTTGGCGAGATGAACCACGTAGCCGGCCGTCTGCAGGCCGTCGACAAGCCAGTACCAGTTGAACGTGGATTCGACCACGACGCCGGCCATCCCGGCTCGCCATGGAGCAAGGAACGCCAGGATCTTCGCCAGGTCGTTCGGCAGGCGTTTTTCGGCGACCACGCGGTCCGTTTCGTCGATCACGCTCACCACGCTATTGTTCGAATGCAGGTCAATGCCGCTATAGTTCATGATGACCTCCTTCTGGTTAAAGCTGTTTCGGCAAACTCACTTTAACCCCGTCGCCCGGCAGGGCGACGGCAGGAGGTCCGCTAGATGATTTTCAATCCGGTAAAGCTTTACCAGTTCGCCTAGCACCTTTTTGCGGAGTTGGAGAGACGACGTAGTCCAGTGGCATTCTGGATGCTTGTCCGTCGTGACGTGCTTTTACCGCGAGCCGAGACTGCGCTTCGAATTGAAGCGTCCGTTTAGAACTTGAAAGCGGCCGTTGCTTTGACCTCGTTCAGTCGGCCGTTTCGGGTCCGGGGTGCTGTCGATCGCGTCGGGCACGAGTCGGCCAACGGACTAAACCGCTCGCGCGGTATGCACTCCGTTTGAACGCGGTGGTTCTTCATAGGAAACCCGCCCGGTTTCCTATGTTGAGCAATGAGGCACTCCGCCTCGTTGCTCAACAGGAGCCCAGCCATGACTACCCCCAGCCAAGGCATCAGTCCGCTACGCCAGCGCATGATGGACGACATGCGCATGCGCCGCCTCGCGCCAGCCACACAAGCCAACTATCTTCGTGTGGTTCGAGAGTTCACCGTCTTTCTCGGTCGCTCGCCTGACACCGCCACCGTCGAGGACTTGCGGCGCTATCAGCTACATCTGGTTGACCGCGGTGTGTCGCCGATTTCCCTCAACGCGGCGATCACCGGATTGAAGTTCTTCTTTGCCACCACGCTCGGTCAAGGGGAGTTGATGGCGAAGATGCGTCCGATTTATCTTCCGCGTACCTTGCCCGTCATACTCAGCCGCGACGAAGTGGGGCGGCTGATCGCGGCGGCCAGTAACCTCAAGCATCAGACAGCGCTCGCAGTAGCCTATGGCACAGGACTACGTGCCAGCGAGGTGGTGGCCCTGAAGGTCGGAGACATCGACAGCCAGCGCATGACGCTGCGCGTTGAACAGGGTAAAGGTCAGAAGGACCGCTACGCGATGCTGTCCCCGGTGCTGCTTGAGCGCCTGCGGGTCTGGTGGCGAGTGGCCCGGGCCCAGGGCAAGATGCTCGACGGCGGCTGGCTGTTTCCCGGGCTCAATCCGATTGAATCGCTCAGCACCCGTCAACTCAATCGGGTGGTCCATGCGGCCGCCGAGGCCGCTGGAATCGACAAGCGTGTGTCCATGCACACCTTGCGCCATAGCTTTGCCACCCACCTACTGGAACAGAAGGTCGATATCCGCGTGATTCAGGTCATGCTTGGGCACAAGAAGCTCGAGACCACAGCGCTTTATGCCCAGGTCGCCACCGATATTCTGCGTGAAGTGGTCAGCCCTCTCGATGGTCTGGATCCTGCGTAGATAGCCGTCGTGGCGCATTGCGCGCTCGAGGTAGCCGACGTCTTCCGCGCTCTTGGTCCAGCGTGGCGCCAATCCGCTCACCTGAACCTTGGGCAACTGAAGGTGATGTCAGCGATCGAACAGTGCCGCAGCGCGGCGCTGGGAGGGCACGTGCTGCGTTGCCAGGGATGCGCCAGGATCGAGATCGCCTACAACTCATGCCGCAACAGACATTGTCCGAGGTGTCAGGCTACCGCTGCGCGCCGGTGGCTCCAAGCGCGTGAGGCCGATCTTCTTCCCGTCGAGTACTACCACGTGGTCTTTACGCTGCCGGCTGCGATCAGCGCGATTGCGTACTACAACAAGGCCGTCATCTATGGGCTGCTGTTCGATATCGCGGCCGAAACATTGCGCAGCATCGCCGCCGATCCGAAGCATCTCGGGGCACAGATCGGTGCCACTCTCGTGCTGCATACCTGGGGCTCCGCGCTCACGCATCATCCCCATGTGCATGGCATCGTTCCCGGTGGTGGGCTGTCGCCGGACCGAAGCAGGTGGGTAGCGTGCAAGCCAGGCTTCTTCCTTCCGGTGCGCGTGCTCTCGCGCCTGTTCCGGCGACGCTTCCTCGAGGAGCTGGAAGCGATCTATCGCCGCGGCCAGTTGCGCTTCTTCGGCGAATACGCCGAGCTCAACGATATGGCAGCCTTTGCCGGGTGGCTTGCGCCAATGCGTACATGTGAGTGGGTGGTATACGCCAAACGCCCGTTTGCAGGGCCCAAAGCAGTGCTCGCCTATCTGTCACGCTATACCCACCGGGTGGCGATCTCCAACCAACGCCTGGTCGCGCTCGACGAACATGGCGTCACCTTCCGCTGGAAGGACTACCGCGTAGACGGACGCACACGCAACAAGACCATGACGCTCCAGGCAGATGAGTTCGTGCGCCGGTTCCTGCTGCACGTGCTGCCTGGCGGCTTCCACCGCATCCGCCACTACGGTCTGCTCGCGAACCCATCGCGGCGCGAGAATCTCGCGACGATACGCGAGTTGCTGGGCGCCGCGCCTAACAGTGTCGGCCTCAGTGCCAACGTCGTATCCACCGTGGAAGTACCGCCAAGCTTCGTTTGCCGGCACTGCGGTTCGCCAATGATCATCATCGACATACTCCAACGCAGCAGACCTATCCGGGCACCGCCTGTCGAGTGCGCCCACGCATGAACGCCATCGTGTCAGGATGCACAATTCGACTGTCGGCTCTTCGGCAACGAGAGCCAATAGCAGACGCCTGTGCCTATCGTTCCAAACAGGCAGTCTGGCGCTGGCCGAGTCGGCGCGATGACAACCCACCGCTGTGCCGTCGCCGCGATCATGCGTGTCTAACCGCAGATTTACCCGCGTTTATATCCACCATGCCTTCAATGGGATCGAACAAATCGCCATAGCGGTGAAACGTTCAGACCATGCCGGAGCACTCCGCGGTTTCCTCCCTTGGGGCTTGTAGGACGCCTGCCCGCTGGCGTCTGGGGGAGTTGACGTGTCGATGGATCAGGGCAGGCGTCCTACAACCCTAAACATTTCTTGCCGGTCGTCGGTACAGCATAGCCGCCATTCGAGCGGCTGATTCACTCTCGATATCTGACGTTCAAAGTCTCTGGCATCAAGCGGCAAGCACCTTTTTGCTTCACCCGCGCTCGCCAGCACGGACGAGCATCGATCTACCGCTTCGAAGCGCTACCGGCGGCGAGCGCGGCGGGATCGACAAGACGGTCGTATTCATCGCCGTCGAGAAATCCGAGCGCGACCGCTGCCTCGCGTGGCGTGACGCGGTCGCGAAACGCTCTTGCCGTAATCTGTGCAACGCGGTCGTAGCCGAGTATCGGATTGAGGGCAGTGACTGCGAGGAGCGATCGGTCAACGTTGCTCGCGAGTTGCTCTCGATTCACTTCAATGCCACGTACCAGGCGCCTCGCAAAAATGCTGACTGAATCAGCGAGCACACGCAACGACTGCAGCAGGTTATAGACAAGTACCGGTTTGGCGACGTTCAGTTCGAAGTTTCCGGAAGCGTTCGCCAGGGTGACCGTCTGGTGGTTACCGATAACCTGAAAACACGCCTGGACAAGCACTTCTGCGATCGTCGGATTGCGCTTTCCCGGCATGATCGAAGAAGTCAGTCCATCATCGGGAATCAACAATTCGCCGAGACCACAGCGAGGACCGGAAGCGAGCAATCTAATGTCGTTTGCGATCTTCAGTAGCGATGTCGCGATCGTGTTCAACGCGCCCGATAGTTCCACTAGAGCATCATGCGCCGCCATGCCTTCGAACTTATGGGCACTCGGGACAAACGACAAACCGGTAACGTCTGCGAGCGCCGCACAAAAGAATGTGTCGAAGCCTTCGGGCGCGTTCAGCCCCGTGCCGGCAGCCGTGCCGCCCTGAGGCAGAATCAAGAGCCGGGGCAAGGCATCGTCGATACGAGCCAGTGCATTGGACAGTTGGCGCTCGAATGTTTCGAACGTTTGCCCCATGGTCATCGGCACAGCGTCCATCAAATGCGTGCGAGCGACCTTTACGACGTCCGCGAAGGCATGGCTCCGCTCAGCAAGCGCCGATCGAAGTTCTTCCAGCGCGGGCCGCAAACGTCCCCTCAACTCGATCGCGGCTGCCACGTGCATCACCGTCGGAAAGCTGTCGTTCGATGACTGTGAGCGGTTGACGTGATCATTGGGGTGCACCGGATTCTTGGTCCCGAGCGGTTGGCCGAATAACTCGTTTGCCCGGTTTGCGATGACCTCGTTGGCGTTCATGTTGGTTTGCGTGCCGGACCCCGTCTGCCAGATCGTCAAGGGAAAATGGTCGTCCCATCTTCCCTCGTGCAGCTCGATCGCCGCCTTCTCAATCGCCGAGGCAATCTCTTGCGCGAGCACGCCACACTGAACATTGGCCTGCGCTGCCGCGCGTTTTTGCAGACCGAACGCGCGTGTCAGCACAGTCGGAAAGCGTTCTTCACCGATCTCAAATAAACCGAGGGCACGCTGCGTCTGTGCGCCCCAGTATCGATCCGACGGAATCTCGACGGGACCGAATGCGTCATGTTCGATTCGCGATGGCATGATCATAGCAAGTGGCACATTCTCGAAAATTTGGGTTGAGCGTGGCGCGACATCTCTGCGCATTGTGGAGATGTCACATTCGGATCAAGGCGCGTTCCGGGCGCTTTTGAGCGGGATACCGTGAGGATGTGGATTGGTGTCGCTCATGTCTTCGGGAAGCAGATTGCCGTCCGCGAGGCTTTCATCGGCCTGCGCGGCTTCAGGATAGCGCTCGGGATACAGATGTCGCTCCGCAATGGTTGCATCGAAGGTCCGCGACCATTTGGCGATCACGACCGTGGCGAGGCTATTGCCGATGGTGTTGCAGGTGGCGATGGCCATCGACATGAAGCGGTACACGCCAAAGATCAGCGCAAGCCCTTCGATGGGAAGAATGCCCGTCGACGTGACCGTAGCCGCAAATACGACGAACGATCCGCCCGACACTGTGGCCGCGCCTTTCGACGTCAACAGCATCAGCAGCAGAATGCCGATCTGATGATCCAGCGTGATAGGCACGCCATACGCACGCGCGATGAACATCACGCCCATCGACATGAAGATCGATGTACCGTCGAGATTGAACGCATAGCCGGTCGGCAACACGAGACCGACGGTCTGCTTCGCGCAACCGAGACGTTCGAGCTTGATCAGAAGACGCGGCAGGGCGCTCTCGGACGAAGCCGTGCCGAGCACGATGAAGATCTCGTCCTTGATATAGCGCAGAAAGCGCCACAGGCTGAAGCCCGCGAGCTTCGCGATCATGCCCATCACCACGACGATGAATAGCACGACCACCGCATAGAAGCTCAGCACGAGCTGCGCGAGCGCGATCAGCACAGCCGTGCCGTTGCTTCCCACCGAGAATGCGATCGCACCAAGCGTGCCGAGCGGCGCGAACTTCATCACGAGATTGATGAACGAGAAGAGCACTTCGGAAACGAGATCCAACCCTTCGTTGATGCGCACGCGGCGGCGCTCGGGAATCGCGAGAATGCCGATGCCGACCATCACCGCGAGCACGACCACTTGCAGCAACTCGCCCTTCGCAAACGCGCCGACGAAGTTGTCCGGCACGATATGCATGACGAACTCGGTGAAGCCTTGTGGCGTGGCCTTGGACGCCATCGCGGGTACAGCGCCGACCGTTACGCCGGTCATGCCTTTACCGATTTGCAGCAGGTTGCCCGCAAGAAGGCCGAAGGCGAGCGCGAGTGTCGAGACGACTTCGAAATAGACGATCGAGCGCCAGCCGACGCGCCCCGCGCTCTTCACGTCGCCCGCCGAAGCGATGCCATGCACGATCGTCAGGAACACGAGCGGCGCGACGCCTGCCTTGATTAGCGCGAGAAAGATATCGCCCAGCACCTTGAGTTGCGCGGCGAACTTCGGGAACAACAAGCCGACCACAATGCCGATCGCGAGCGCCAGAAGCACCTGCATGCCGAGCTTGCGATACCACGGCAGTTTTTTCTTCGCTGCGACTAAGGCGCCGTCGTGTGATGCGTGTTCGTTTTGCATCGCGTGCTCCTCCATGTTCTGTACGTTCAGATTTCGCTCGACAGCGCGATGGCGCGGTCCACCATCTGCGGCGCGAGGCCGAGATAGTTGGCGGGATCGGTCATGCGGTCGATCGCGGCACGATCGAAGTGCTTCGTGACTTCCGGCAGTGCGGCGAGCGCTTGCGCGAGCGTGCCGCCTTGCTCGTTCACCGTGCGGCAGGCGTCGTACACGATGTCGTGCGCCTGCTGACGTCCGGTGTAGGGCGCCATGCCCATCATCACGGCTTCCGCGACGATCAAACCCTTGCTGATGCCGAGGTTGTGCTTCATGCGCGCTTCATCGACGACGAGACCGCCGAGCGCGAACTTCGCCTGATGCAACGCGCCCGCCGTGAGGATGAAGCTCTCGGGAATCGCGATCCATTCCGCATGCCACGGACCGGTGGCGCGCTCGAAGTCCTGAATCATGGCGTCGACCATCAGGCCGGCGTGCTGTCGCACGGCTTTCGCTGCGGCGAGCATGAGTTCGCTTGAGATCGGATTGCGCTTCTGCGGCATCGTGCTGCTCGCGCCGCGTCCCTTGACGAAGGGCTCGTATACTTCCGCGAATTCGGTCGACGCCATGATCATGATGTCGAGCGCGATCTTGCCGAGCGAGCCCGTAACGAGCGCGAGCAGATTCACGGCTTCGGCGAAGCCGTCGCGCGCGACGTGCCACGTCGTCGCGGGCACGCCGAGCTTCAGTTCCTCGGCGAGCGCTTTTTGCACCTCGAAGCCCTTGTCGCCAAGCGATGCGAGCGTGCCCGCCGCGCCCGCGAATTCGACGACGGCCACGCGTTCGCGTATCTGCGCGAGGCGTTCCTGATGACGATCGAACATCGCGAGCCAGATCGCGACCTTGTAGCCGAACGTCACCGGCAATGCTTGCTGCAAGTGTGTGCGGCCGGCCATCGGCGTGTCGCGATGCTTCTTCGCCAGCTTCGCGAGAATCGTGCGCAGTTCGCGGATATCGCCATCGATCGATTCGAGCGCGTCGCGTACTTGCAGCGCGACCGCCGTGTCCATGATGTCCTGTGTCGTCGCGCCCCAATGCACGTAACGGCCCGCGTCCCCGCACATCTCGACCAGTTGATGCACCAGCGGCAGGATCGGATAACCGACGATATCGGTCTCTTCGCGCATGTGATCGAAATCGATGCGCTCGATCGTCGACTCACGCGCGATCACGTCGGCCGCATCGGATGGGATCACGCCCACGCGCGCTTCTGCCTTCGCCAACGCAATCTCGACGTCGATATAGCGTTGAATAAGCGCGTGATCGGAAAACAGCGCGCGCATCCTGGCGGTTCCGAAGGCGTCGCGAAACAGGATGGAATCGACCACGGTGCTGGCCATCGGAACGGTGACATGTGTCATTGCGACCTCGAAAATATCGATCTGTAGGGGCGGACCAGGCAAAGAATGATTTCAATAAGTCCGGACATATGTAGATTATTATGTTCGAACATGTTGAGGCAAGCTATGATTTACCCGTAGCCACAGAACAAGACACTTACAGAGGAAGGACCATGAATCGACCCCACTTCGCGGAGATCGCCCGCGAACTCACTGAAGCGATTGCTTCCGGGCGTTATCCCGTCGGCACTGTCCTTCCGACCGAGCTGGAACTGCGGGATCACTACCGCACCAGTCGCCATACGGTGCGCGCGGCGCTGCACGAACTTCAGCAATTGGGTCTGGTTTCACGTCGCAAGAACGCGGGAACGCGTGTCGAGTCGGCGCGGCCGCGGAATGAATTCCGGCCGACGCTTGCCTCCGTGGACGATCTGGCCCAGTTCGGGGCCGAGCACTTGCGGCTCATGCAATCGACAGACGTGATCGCTGCGGACCGCGATCTCGCCGGGACGCTGCAATGCGCGGAAGGGACGCGGTTTCTGCGCATTTCGAGCCTGCGCATCGATGGCGGGAACGCTCGCACGCCGGTGGGATGGACAGACGTGTACATCGCGCCCGATTATGCGAACGTGGCGGATACCGCACGCGAGCAGCCCGACCGCCTGATCAGCGACTTGATCGAGGAGCGCTACGGGCACAGCATCGCGGAGATCCAGCAGGGGATTCAGGCGGTGCTGATTTCGGAGGAGATGGCAAAGCGGCTACGCGTGGAGCAGGGGACGGCGGCGCTCGAGATCGTTCGGCGCTATCTCGACGTGGAGGGAAAGAGTTTCGAGGTATCGGTCAGCGTTCACCCCGCGGCGCGATTTTCAGTCGCGATGCGGCTCAAACGCTCGAATGGCTGACGCATTTAATAGTCGGTCACATCCCGGGATTCGTACGATCGACAATTGTCGAGGCAACTGCTGTCGCCCCGGTGTCCCATACAGCGTCGTTCGACGGCGTTTCCACATCCGATACCGGCCGTTCAATATCTAAGGTGTGACCGGCGGATACGGGTCGCACCGGGACTTTGGAGGGGCTAAACACCGGGCATTCCACAGGCGCGAGTCGCCGCAGATGATGCGCGAATCTCATCTTAACGCCGACATTCCTAGGCTAAAGTCCTCGTACATTAAGCGTGCTCGCTCTGTCGTTCTCTACCGCGACGAACATCCCTTGCTATCGCAGAGCCGAATTTCGAGCCCTTAAATTGCCCCGGATCGACCCAGCAACTGGCCGTCATACCGGCGCAAACGCCGAACGCCATCCGAACTGCGGTGCGCAAAATCATTGCGTTTCTCGTGCTTCAGATGCGAGATGGGATTACCATCGCCGCGCCCTGCCGATACGCGCGCGTTGACATCGGAACCGATCGGTCCATATAATCGACCCCACTTTCAAGCACTGCATCGTTTGCGAACCTGATCGATGGCAAATCCGGCTGGCGTGGGGCGCCCCCGCGAATTCGAACTTGGCGATGCCGCGCGCGACGCCATGGACGTTTTTTGGGACCGCGGATATGAAGGCGCGTCCCTGCCCGACCTGATGGCCAGCACCGGTTTGTCGCGCGGCAGTCTCTACAAGGCCTTCGGCGACAAGAAGGCGCTGTTGCTGGCGGCGCTCGACCTGTACATGGCCGACGGGCTCAAGGCGACCGCGGACATCCTGTCGCAACCCGGCCCCGTGAAGGATGCGATTCGCGACTCGCTGCTGCGCTATGCGCACCTGTCTGTCGGCGAGGCTGGCCGGCGGGGGTGCCTCGCGATCGCGATGACCACCGAACTGGCCGCGCGCGACGCGGATGTTGCCGAGCGCACGGGGCGCATGTTCCGGCGCCTGCAGCAGCTTTATGCGGGCGCAATCGTCCGCGGTCAGGCGAGCGGCGAAATCGCCGAGCAGGACGAACAGGTACTGGCGCGTTTGCTCGTCTGCCAGATCGAGGGCATGCGCGTGCTGGGGAAAACCGGCGTGCCCGAGCGCGACATGCTCGCGCTGGTCGACCGCACGATGCGTCTCCTCGACTGAGTTTTTTTATTCAATTTGGAACCGATTGGTTCCGTATGGAGAGCCGTCCATGTCACCAAATGATCCCGTCTCGCCCGACCCGCGTCGCTGGGCCATGTTTTCGGTCCTGCTCGTCGGCGCGTTCCTGCCGCCGCTGGACTTCTTCATCATCAATGTCGCGCTGCCGTCGATCCGCGCGGAACTGGGCGCCTCGTCATCGGCCGAGCAACTGGTCATTTCGTCTTATGCCGGCCTGTACGCGGTGACGCTGATCACCGGCGGGCGGTTGGGCGACCTGTTCGGCCGCGGCCGCATGTTCTTTCTCGGGTTGATCGGCTTTGCGACGGCCTCGACGCTGTGCGGCCTCGCGAGCTCGCCGTGGACACTCATCGTCGGTCGCGCGTTGCAGGGCGTGACCGCCGCGATCATGGCGCCGCAGGCGCTCGCTTCGATCCAGGCGATCTTCCCGGAAACGGAAAAGCCGCTCGCGCTCAGCCTGTATGGCGCGGTGTTCGGCCTCGCCGCCGTGGTCGGTCAGGCGCTTGGGGGGATCCTGATCTCGCTGAACCTGTTGAACCTGGGTTGGCGCACGATCTTCCTCGTCAACCTGCCGCTGGCAATTCTGGTGGTGCTGTTCGGCGTTCCGCTCTTGAAGGAAACGCGTGCGCAGCATGCGCGCAAGCTCGACCTCGGCGGCACCGCGCTGTCGATGCTGACGCTGGGCGCGCTGATCGTGCCGCTGATCGAGGGGCGCGAAGCAGGCTGGCCCCTATGGGCATGGGTGTCGCTGATCGCGGCGCCGGCCCTCGCCGGGTTCTTCTGGCGGTATGAGCGCAGGCTGGGCAGCCGCGGCGGCGCACCGCTGCTCGATCCGGCCGCGCTGCGCGCGCCAGGGCTGGGACGGGCGTTGCTGATCGCGCTGCTGCTGTACGCGATCGGCGCGTTCTTCCTGCTGTTCTCGGTGTATCTGCAGAATGCATTGCATGTCGACGCGCTGAGCGCGGGCCTCGTGTTCTTGCCGTTCGGCGTGGGGTTTTTGCTCGGCCCGTTGTCGACCCCGTTCTGCGCACGTCTCATCGGCGCTTACGTCAATCCGTTTGGCATGGGGCTGGAGGTCGTCGGGCTCGTCGGACTCGCGTGGTTGGTCGATGCCACGCCGATCGGGATGCCGCTCGCGTCAGTGCCGCTCGCCGCCGCCCTGTTCGTCATCGGTTTCGGACAGGGGCTCGCGCTGCCCACGCTGATGCGCATGGTGACCGGGCGCGTCGCACCGGCGCTTTCCGGCATGATCGCGGGCATCGCCAGTTCGACGCTGCAGGTCAGCACCTCGCTCAGCGTCGCGATCATCGGCGGAATTTTCTATATGGTCCTCGGCGCGCGCCAGGATCCGGCCGCCATTGCGCACGCGTTCATCGTCGCGCTGCTCTCGATTTCATTGTTCCTCGCCGTCGGCGCCGCGCTGGGCATCTCGCTCGCACGCGCGCCCGCCGCGCCGACATCGGTGCGGGCGGCCGCCCGGCCGGGCTTTGGCTCTGAATGCAATCGGCCGTAATCGTCCATCTGTCGTTTTCTGACGTCGCTGGCGCGCTCCACTTGCGGGCCCTTCCGGCGACTCGCGGTACATGTCTAACGTGTGTCGTCACGTGGCGTACTGGCGACTGATCTTCAGCAGTTACCAGACTCTTCCGTTGCGGCGGCATCTCGCTTCACTGCCACGCACTTGATCTCGACCAGCAAGCCGGGATGCGCGAGTTCGGACACGCCTATCGAAGTCCAAGCGCATGTGCCGCGTGGAAAAACCCGGTTCTTCACTTCACGGAATGTAGGCATATGCGTGCTCATCTGCACGTGGTATGTCGTCATATCGACGACATCTTCAAAAGTGCATCCAGCCGCTTGCAGAACCACGCGCAAATTATCCCAGCACGCGAGGAATTGCGCCTCGGGATCGGCGATGACTTCGAGGGCAACGGTCCGCCCGACCTGCCCCGCGCAGAAAACTATGGAACCAGCCTTCACGGCCGGTACATAACCGGCGCGCTCTACGATACGTTGCATCGTCGGCGGGATGATCAATTCACGGACTGTCATGTGTCTCACCCGTTACAGGATTGAAGCGGTCATTCACCGCAGCCCAGATTATGACCGTGTGTGTCCGGATCGAGGCAGAGTGACGCGTCATTCGCTCGCCGGAAGGCGGTCGTGGGCAAGGGCCTATTGCACCCCCGGACATAGAAGTTGCGCGACGATCTCAAGTGGCCGTTCATGGCCGAATGGGTGAGGTCGCCATCGGCCGCTTTAAGGTAATTCGGCTCACAAAACCCGGATTCGACAGATTCGACTGACTGACCGCTCTGGAGGGAGTCGTCTGACCGTAGTGGGTCGACTAGGGAAGGTCGGCGACCAATCCGGGCGGCCCGTTCGTCATCAGCCGAGGGATTTCCGGGTTCGCCAATAAGCGTTGTTCGTGCGACACCGAAAGCTGCCGTTCCTATGACCGATGTACTCTCGCAGCGGCCGTCGAGGTAAGGCTCGCCTGAGCGGCTGTAGAGGGTCGGTTTTTGCTTTTAGCATAGTCGGAGTCGTAACAATGATGTGCATTAGATCGTGTTCGGCCATAAAGGAAACACGTTGTCCATTTAAGGCCCGATCGTGACAAGGAGTGTCACGTCTACGGCGTAATCCGGCGGCGGAATGCCTGGCCCGAAGTCGCCCGCGAGATAGTGAAACCTGCCGCCATAATGAATCGTGTGCGGACCTGGCGGCAACGGCCGAAGCATGAGGTAGTAGCCGTCAGCGACACCCGTACCCGTTCCGTAAATCTGTTCAGGTAGACCAAAAACCCAACGGAACGCTGCTGTGAATGTGATACGGTCGGTAGAAACACGATACGACTCAATATCGTTCACAGGAACGTTGTCGATAGTGACAAACATGTCCTGGATCCGGTCGGCGAAGCGGTCCGCGATTGCACGTTCGCCCGACGCCTTGGTTGGGGTGTATGCGCCGGGAGGCAGCAATGTCGACGAAAAAGTATCCAGTGTTGCGAGCAGGATAGACGTCCCTGCAGGGATAACGTCTGCGGACTGGTCGCAAACCTGTGGCGCATTTGGAACGTCCAGGGCGTGGAAGTAGGGGCTGGGCGTGTTTAGGGTTGTAGGACGCCTGCCCTGATCCATCGACACGTCAACTCCCCCAGACGCCAGCGGGCAGGCGTCCTACAAGCCCCAAGGGAGGAAACCGCGGAGTGCTCCGGCATGGTCTGAACGTTTCACCGCTATGGCGATTTGTTCGATCCCATTGAAGGCATGGTGGATATAAACGCGGGTAAATCTGCGGTTAGACACGCATGATCGCGGCGACGGCACAGCGGTGGGTTGTCATCGCGCCGACTCGGCCAGCGCCAGACTGCCTGTTTGGAACGATAGGCACAGGCGTCTGCTATTGGCTCTCGTTGCCGAAGAGCCGACAGTCGAATTGTGCATCCTGACACGATGGCGTTCATGCGTGGGCGCACTCGACAGGCGGTGCCCGGATAGGTCTGCTGCGTTGGAGTATGTCGATGATGATCATTGGCGAACCGCAGTGCCGGCAAACGAAGCTTGGCGGTACTTCCACGGTGGATACGACGTTGGCACTGAGGCCGACACTGTTAGGCGCGGCGCCCAGCAACTCGCGTATCGTCGCGAGATTCTCGCGCCGCGATGGGTTCGCGAGCAGACCGTAGTGGCGGATGCGGTGGAAGCCGCCAGGCAGCACGTGCAGCAGGAACCGGCGCACGAACTCATCTGCCTGGAGCGTCATGGTCTTGTTGCGTGTGCGTCCGTCTACGCGGTAGTCCTTCCAGCGGAAGGTGACGCCATGTTCGTCGAGCGCGACCAGGCGTTGGTTGGAGATCGCCACCCGGTGGGTATAGCGTGACAGATAGGCGAGCACTGCTTTGGGCCCTGCAAACGGGCGTTTGGCGTATACCACCCACTCACATGTACGCATTGGCGCAAGCCACCCGGCAAAGGCTGCCATATCGTTGAGCTCGGCGTATTCGCCGAAGAAGCGCAACTGGCCGCGGCGATAGATCGCTTCCAGCTCCTCGAGGAAGCGTCGCCGGAACAGGCGCGAGAGCACGCGCACCGGAAGGAAGAAGCCTGGCTTGCACGCTACCCACCTGCTTCGGTCCGGCGACAGCCCACCACCGGGAACGATGCCATGCACATGGGGATGATGCGTGAGCGCGGAGCCCCAGGTATGCAGCACGAGAGTGGCACCGATCTGTGCCCCGAGATGCTTCGGATCGGCGGCGATGCTGCGCAATGTTTCGGCCGCGATATCGAACAGCAGCCCATAGATGACGGCCTTGTTGTAGTACGCAATCGCGCTGATCGCAGCCGGCAGCGTAAAGACCACGTGGTAGTACTCGACGGGAAGAAGATCGGCCTCACGCGCTTGGAGCCACCGGCGCGCAGCGGTAGCCTGACACCTCGGACAATGTCTGTTGCGGCATGAGTTGTAGGCGATCTCGATCCTGGCGCATCCCTGGCAACGCAGCACGTGCCCTCCCAGCGCCGCGCTGCGGCACTGTTCGATCGCTGACATCACCTTCAGTTGCCCAAGGTTCAGGTGAGCGGATTGGCGCCACGCTGGACCAAGAGCGCGGAAGACGTCGGCTACCTCGAGCGCGCAATGCGCCACGACGGCTATCTACGCAGGATCCAGACCATCGAGAGGGCTGACCACTTCACGCAGAATATCGGTGGCGACCTGGGCATAAAGCGCTGTGGTCTCGAGCTTCTTGTGCCCAAGCATGACCTGAATCACGCGGATATCGACCTTCTGTTCCAGTAGGTGGGTGGCAAAGCTATGGCGCAAGGTGTGCATGGACACACGCTTGTCGATTCCAGCGGCCTCGGCGGCCGCATGGACCACCCGATTGAGTTGACGGGTGCTGAGCGATTCAATCGGATTGAGCCCGGGAAACAGCCAGCCGCCGTCGAGCATCTTGCCCTGGGCCCGGGCCACTCGCCACCAGACCCGCAGGCGCTCAAGCAGCACCGGGGACAGCATCGCGTAGCGGTCCTTCTGACCTTTACCCTGTTCAACGCGCAGCGTCATGCGCTGGCTGTCGATGTCTCCGACCTTCAGGGCCACCACCTCGCTGGCACGTAGTCCTGTGCCATAGGCTACTGCGAGCGCTGTCTGATGCTTGAGGTTACTGGCCGCCGCGATCAGCCGCCCCACTTCGTCGCGGCTGAGTATGACGGGCAAGGTACGCGGAAGATAAATCGGACGCATCTTCGCCATCAACTCCCCTTGACCGAGCGTGGTGGCAAAGAAGAACTTCAATCCGGTGATCGCCGCGTTGAGGGAAATCGGCGACACACCGCGGTCAACCAGATGTAGCTGATAGCGCCGCAAGTCCTCGACGGTGGCGGTGTCAGGCGAGCGACCGAGAAAGACGGTGAACTCTCGAACCACACGAAGATAGTTGGCTTGTGTGGCTGGCGCGAGGCGGCGCATGCGCATGTCGTCCATCATGCGCTGGCGTAGCGGACTGATGCCTTGGCTGGGGGTAGTCATGGCTGGGCTCCTGTTGAGCAACGAGGCGGAGTGCCTCATTGCTCAACATAGGAAACCGGGCGGGTTTCCTATGAAGAACCACCGCGTTCAAACGGAGTGCATACCGCGCGAGCGGTTTAGTCCAATGGCCCAGTACCAGACGCTGCCGCTTTGGCCAACCGAAATTGGACGGGAACAGTTGATGAGCGGATTCGGGTAGAAAGGACCGTTGTCGATACCGTTCACCCATTGCCAGAAAGAAACCACCCACTGTTTATAGGTTTGCCCCTGGAAGGGCGCATGCCGGGGAGCGACCAGACGCCCGGTGGATTTGTCAGCGGCGGGAGTGACCGGGTTGGCGACGGCTTTGTTAGCAGCCGTTATCGGGCTGGCTGCATTGTCTGAACCGCCGCCTCCGCATCCGGTGAGTACAACCGCAATGGTTGCGACGATCGTCGCCGTTCGCAACCTGGTCAGTGCCTCTGCAACGTGTGCAAAGTGGCCTTGATCTGTGTCATTCATCACGCTCTCCTACCGGGATTTATCGCTTTGCTGCCCGCTGATCGCGTTGTGTGATTGTTTATAAACCTCCCACGAAAGCAGCGCGCGACAAAAATTTGGCGGCTTTTGACAGACTTTTTCGGTGGACAAGATTGACGCAAAAAAAGTCAGGCACCGCCGACCGGGCTTTGATTGCTCGGGTGGCCGAATTCGCGTGGCTAATGAGGTGTTGTCGAAGAGGGGGAGGACCTTCTTGACCGGGTAGAGCCTTGGCACGCGACTGTCTTTTCCTGGCACGATGGATTGAGCAGTGAAGAAGGCCGCTGTCATCGTTTATCGCAAGGGGCATGGATTTATGGTTGGCTCAACATCGAATAATCTGCCGCCGGTCATCACGGTCCGACGCAACATAACGCTTCGCGGACGACGTTAAAGGCTGGTACGGTCGCCATATCCCTTCGTGCACCCAGGCGGCTTTCATGACGGGGGTAGTCGAGCCTGTCAACAGGGGACTTACCGCTCGCGCCCGTTGCCCGAATACGACGGCCCAAATAGCCATATACATCCGCCAGCAACTTCCCGACTTCGCCATCGATGCAATTTCTTCGGGTCGCCTGGTCATGTCGAAGCCACCTTGACGGCTTGTGCCCCAAGGTCTGCGGCTCTTGGCTCACGGCTGGCGCGAGGAAGCTGAATTTCGTCAACGCTTTGAAAGCACCGAAATCGACCTCGCTGGGCGTCGTTTTAGTATCAGCCGTTCATGCCCGAATTATTCTCGGCAGAAGACAAGGTTGCAGACAAGGGTGGGCACCCCCATTGGCACGAATCTAGCAAGGAATGCATCAGGTTAAAAATATTAAGTGACTACCCATGCTGCCTTCTGCTTCCTCGCCTATGGCACGAACTGAATTTCCGACCCGTATCTCGACAGGGGTTTCTGGACTTGATGATGTGCTGAATGGTGGCTTGATACCGAACCGCGTATATCTGATCGAAGGCGTACCCGGGGCGGGAAAAACTACGCTGGGCCTGCATTTTTTGCTCGATGGCCTCAGGCGGGGCGAACCAGGCCTTTACATCACCTTGTCCGAAACTGCTGCCGAACTCGAGGCGGTTGCACAGTCCCACCGCTGGTCGCTGGAAGGCCTGTCAATTCACGAGCTCGTTAGTGAGGATGGGCTAACGGCGGACGCCGGGCAGTCTGTTTTGCATCCGTCGGAGGTCGAACTTGGTGAGACCGTCGACGAAGTTCGGCGCAAGGTATTAGACCTGAATCCCCGCCGCGTCGTGTTTGACAGCTTGTCGGAGTTACGCCTGCTGGCGCAGGACGCACTCAAATACCGGCGTCAGGTGCTCGCGCTCAAGCAGTTTTTTTCCAGCCGCGGTTGCACTGTATGGCTCCTCGACGACAAAACGTCGCAGCTGGGCGACCTGCAACTTCACAGCATTACGCACGGCGTGATTGAGCTTGATCAGCGGATGCAGGAATACGGCGCCGAACAACGGCGCCTTCGTGTCGTCAAGATGCGTGGGATCAAGTTCGTGGGAGGTCAACACGATTTCAAGCTCGATACGGGCGGCATTACCGTGTATCCCCGTCTGGTCGCCGCTTCACACCGTCGAGAATTCAACAATACTGCGCAGTCTACGGGCGTGCGTGAACTCGATGCTCTGCTGGGCGGGGGGCTAATCCCGGGGACCAGTTCCCTCCTCGTCGGTCCATCCGGAGTCGGCAAGACAACGACCGCCGTGCGTTGCGCGCTGACGGCCCTGCAGCGGGGCGAGACTGTCAAATACCTCCTGTTCGACGAGACCCTCGGCACGCTGATGTCGAGATCACGACAACTCGATATGGGCTTGGACGACTTTATCGAAAACGGCAGGCTCTCGGTTCAGCAGATCGATCCTGCGGAAATGTCGCCGGGACAGTTTGCGGCCCTTGTGCGTGAGGCTGTCGAAGACGATGGCGCCTCGATGGTGGTCCTCGACAGCCTGAACGCCTACATACAGTCCATGCCGGGGCATCGCTACCTGATCCTGCAGATGCACGAGCTTCTGAGTTACCTCAATCAGCAGGGCATTACTACGATTCTTGTGCTGGGCCAGCATGGACTCATCGGTAACGTGGCTTCCGAGATTGATCTGAGCTATCTGAGCGATGCGCTGGTACTGTTCCGGTTTTTCGAGAGCGCTGGAGAGGTCCTGTCTGCATTGTCGGTGCTCAAGAGCCGCACAAGCGAGCACGAACGTACGATACGAGAGTTTCGCGTCGACTCTGGCGGGTTGCGCGTTGGACCGCCCCTCAAAGACTTCGAAGGCATACTCTCCGGCTTGCCGTCATACCGCGGGGCGCAGCCCTTATTGAGTGATCGGCCGAACGACCAGGAGTGAATCTTGGAAGAACGGATCCTGATTGTCGCGCCGCGTGGACGTGATGCTGAGGTTATCGCCCGCGTGTTGTCCCGCGAAGAAATGGAGTGTGCGATTTGCCCTGACGTCGGAGAACTCGTCGCGATGCTCGTCGAAGGGGCTGCATGTGCCCTGATTGCTGACGAAGCGCTAGATGCACACGCCTTGCGTTTGCTTGACGAATGGTTGGGCGATCAGCCCCCGTGGTCGGATTTTCCTTTCATGCTGCTAGTCGGCAACGGGAAGAAGGGCATATCGACAGTTGAAGGCCGGCGCCTCGAGACATTGGCCAATGTCATGCTCATAGAGCGTCCCGTAAGCGGTGAGGCGCTCGTCAGCGCAGCGCGTAGCGCCCTTAGAGCCCGGCGCAGACAATACCAGGCGCGCGCGATGATCGCCGACCGGGCCGAGGCCAACGCCCGGCTTATAAACGCATCGCGCCAAAAAGACGAGTTTCTTGCCATGCTCGCACATGAACTGCGCAATCCACTTGCCCCCATAAGGAATGCGGCAGAAGCAATCAGGATGGTTGACGGCGTGCTCCCGGTTCGTGTCCGATGGGCACGTGAAATCATCGAACGGCAGAGCCGGCATCTGGCCAACCTGCTGGAAGATCTTCTGGACGTGTCTCGCATTACCACGGGCAAGGTCACGTTGAAACGAAGCACGGTGGAACTAAAGACCATTCTCGACGCGGCTATCGATGTTGCGAAGCTGGCACTCGACGCGCGGCGGCATACACTGACCGTGCACCCCCTGGACAAACCAATCTACGTCGAGGCAGACCCGACCCGTCTCGCCCAGGTGTTCGGCAATCTTTTGGATAACGCAGCGAAGTACACGCCCGACGGCGGCCAGATCGCAATTCGCGTGAGCGCCGATTCAGCTGCCGTCACTGTGACAGTCGAAGATAACGGCACGGGCATCGCAGCGGACGAGCTGACAGAGGTTTTCGAACTCTTCTCGCAATCGAATCGTGCTTTAGATCGCGCCCAAGGGGGACTAGGTATCGGCCTGTCTGTTGTTCGGTCACTTGTCAACATGCACGGGGGTAATGTGCGGGCGCAAAGCGGAGGGCTCGGACATGGCGCGCAAATGGTCGTTGTGCTCCCCGTCGCCGATGCGCAGGCACAGCATGACGTCACGCCCGCGCACGCTGAGCTGGGAAATGCGCAATGGCTCAACGTGTTGGTGGTCGACGATAACATCGACGCAGCAACTTCGCTGGCCGTGATACTTGAACTGAACGGCCACCGTGTGCGGACTGCGCCCGACGGCCCGCATGCGCTGGAAGCCTGCATAGCGCAGCGGCCGGATGTTGTGCTTCTGGATATCGGGCTGCCGGGGATGGATGGTTATGAGGTCGCACTGCGCCTAAGGAAGATGCCGGAGATGCTCAAAATCACCCTGATCGCGGTTACGGGGTACGGGCAACCCGAGGATGTAGCGCGCTCGCGGCATGCAGGCTTCGACCATCACCTCGTCAAGCCCGTCGAGCCCGACGCACTTTCGCAGTTGTTCAACGACGTGAGACCATTACGCGCGACGCAGCGGTTGTAACCAGGACAAAAACACGTTCCGAAAAAAGCAATCACAATGTAGAGGGCGTCGATTGCTAAATACCCTCGGCAGACGGCAAGTGGGATCGCGCGCTCTCGAAAATGCCCGCCGAGAACGCAGTGCATATCGAAGTGACAGGGCAGCAATGGTGATGGCAGACTGCCTACCGGGCGCACTACAGCAGAAACCGTGTTGCGCTCATGTTGTCGTGGCCAACACCGGCGTTGCCGATGCGTCGCCATCGGATGGACCACCGCCCAGCACGCAATGCGTTGCGTGGGCGTACCCCATGCGCAACGATCGCATCGTCCCGTTTACAGAAACCTCACACGTCACCGGTAGCCGCAACGGGATCCGGTACCACGCGGCGGGTTACGCACTGTCGCGCATCGAGCATTATTTCAACGCGCCGGGCTCGCGGCGCTGAGCGGATGTCGCTCTGAAGCGCTCAAGGCACAGCGGATGCTTGCATCGTCTCCACGAAATTCATGGAGCGCATGATGAGCAGCGTTCATAAGAAATCCGATGCGTATCCGTATGCAAGCGGAGGTTGGGACTCCCTCAAGGCCGTGGCAGGCGCGCTCGTGCACGAGCGTGCGCCGGTGACAACGAGCCGCGTGCTCGTTCATCAGAACAAGCCCGATGGCTTCATGTGCGTCGGCTGTTCATGGGCCAAACCCGCTCATCCGCATCCGTTCGAGTTCTGCGAAAGCGGTGCGAAGGCGACCGCATGGGATACGACGTTGCGCCGCGTCGAGCCGGAATTTTTGCGTCGCATACCGTGAGTGAACTCGAAGCGTGGCACGACCACGATCTCGAAGAAGCGGGGCGTCTTTGCGCGCCGATGCGCTGGGATGCCGCGACCGACCGATACGTCGAAACTACCTAGGAACATGCGTTTGGAGAGAGCGGACGCGAACTGCGCGCACTCGATCCGGATTCGGTCGTGTTCTACACATCGGGGCGTGCGTCGCTCGAGACATCGTACATGTATCAGCTTCTCGCGCGCATGTATGGCACCAACAATCTGCCCGACAGTTCGAACATGTGTCACGAGAGCACGAGCGTCGGCCTGAAAGAGGCGATAGGCGTTGGCGTCGGGACGATCACGCTCGACGATTTCACTCAAACGGATCTGATGTTCTTCTTCGGCCAGAACTTCGGCACCGATCATCACGTTCAATCCGATACGCGAGCCGGGGCTGGTCAGCTTCGTGAATCCCCAGTCGCCGTTGCAGATGCTCACACCTGGTTCTACGCAGATCAGCACGCAATACCACCAGGTGAAGGCGGGCGGTGACTCCGCCGCGATTGCCGGCATCTGCAAGGTTGTGATCGAAGCAGACGACCGCGCGCTGTCGGAAGGCGGCGTTCGCATTATCGATGTGTCTTTCATCGCAGAGCACACGACAGGCTTCGATGCGTTTGCCGCGTACGTCCGCAACATCGGCTGGGAAGAACTGGAACGGGCGAGCGGCCTGCCTCGGCAAGCGATGACGGCAGCCGCCGACGAGTACATGCGGGCCAAGGCCGTCATTGCGCACTTTGGCATGGGGCTCACGCAACATCGGATGGACGTGCAGAACGTGCGGATGATCGTGAACCTCCTGCTTTTGCGCGGCAATATCGGCAAGCCTGGCGCGGGTCCATCGCCGATTCGCGGACATTCGAACGTGCAAGGCCAGCGCACAGTTGGCATCACCGAAAAGCCTTCGCTTGCGCCGCTCGACAGGCTCGCTGAGCAATACCATTTCGACCCGCCGCGCCATGAAGGCATGGCGACTGTCGATGCGTGCAAGGGTGTGATCGACGGTCGGGTGCGGGCGGTGATGCAGCTTGGCGGTAATCTCGTCAGGTCGGTTCCGGACCGTTACGCGATCGAGCCGGCGTGGCGCAAGCTGCGCCTGACCGTGCACGTGGCGACCAAGCTCAACCGAAGTCATCTCGTGCATGGCGAGGTGTCGTATCTGCTGCCGTGCCTGAGCCGCATCGAAGTCGACACGCGCCTCGGCAAGCCGCAGGCCGTTTCGATGGAGGACAGCACGGGCTGCATGCATGGTTCGCGCGGTGTCGCATTGCCGGCAAGCGACCGTCTGCTGCCGGAGCAGGCCATCGTGGCGGGCATCGCGATGGCGACGCTCGATCAGTCATCGGTCGACTGGGAAGCATGGAGCAACGACTATGCACTGATTCGCGATGCGATCGCTCAGACCTATCCCGACATCTTTCACGACTTCAACGCCCGGTTGTGGACGCCGGGCGGTTTTCACCGCCCCCTGCCTGCGCGCGAATGGAAATGGCAAACGAAGAGCGGCAAGGCGGAGTTTCTCGTACCCGAGACATTGAACGAAGATCCCGACATGCCCGAGCGCTGCCCGACGGATTTGCGTCTATTCACACTGCGCAGCGACAGTCAGTTCAACACGACGATCTATCGGCTCGACGACCGGTTTCGCGGCATCAGCGGGACGCGGATGGTTGTCTTGATGAACCCGCGGACATCGCGCGTCGCGGGCTCGAAGCGGGCGTGTCGATATTGCTCGAAGTTGTCTCGCCGGATGGTGTCAAACGGCAGGTGGATGGATTCCAGGTAGTCAGCTTCGATCTGCCAGAGGGCTGTATCGGGGGCTATTTCCCCTGAGTGCAATCCGCTCATTCCTCTATCGCATCATGCAAAAGAGAGCAAGGTGCCGGCTACCAAGTCGATCCCTGTAAGGGTTGTGCGGGAACCGAGACCGCAAGCGGTATGAGAGAACTATGGATCGAAGATGAGAAGCGGGCCGGAAGCGCGCGACCCCACCTCTCCCTGGCTATCCCACCAGTAAGGATTGGCCACCATCGATCCACACCGGTGTCCCCGTGATAAAGCGGGCGTCCGACGCAAGGAACGCCACCATCTCGGCGATGTCGTCGCCCGTCCCCGCCTGGCCGTCAGTCAACGGGATCTTGCCTTCGGGATACTCCACCGGCTCGGATGCCTCTTCGCCTGATCGCGCCTGCGTGTTCTCGTCGATCTCCGATTCGACCTTGCCCGGACACAACGTTAACTCGAATCTTGTGCTTGGCGAGTTCGAGCGCGACCATCTGCCCGAGCGCGAGCAAGCCGCCCTTGGTCGTCGAATACGCTGACGCGCCACCATGGCTAAACACGCGCGTACCGTTGATCGACGAAATGAGGATGATTGAACCCCGGCCAGCGCGTTTGAGATGCGGGACCGTGTAGTGCAACGTCAGATACGTGCCGCAAAAAAAGAGGCCGGTCCACAGGTGGACCAGCCGCAAAACTCCGGCCTCTTGAGGGGATGTTACGGCCAGAGCTGAGAGACGAATCACACGTCGATCTGCCGATCGCGATACGTGTGTGTAGTCAGCATGCGGCGGTCCCCCACTCTGTACGCAATGACTGGTCCTGCAAGAGAGTGTCCGGAAAGCTACATCGAATCATCAGTGTCTTTTTTTGTTGCGGCACCGAAGTCACCTGTTGGTACGCACGCCCTTCGTTATTTTCAACAACCATATGCCAAGCTGAGAAAGACGGTGGCGTGCACCGCAACCTGAACATACGGAAGTAATCCGGCGAGCAGACCTTTGTAGGGTGTGCCACGGGGTGTAGCGCCCGACTACTAACACCGGACCGTACAGATCCGTTCACCAGATGCGGTCTGCATACGTGCGCCAAGGCGTTCAAGCTCGATGCGTCCGCTGCATTGCAGGCGTGTTCGAGCGGCGCATGGCAGCGCGCACCGAGATCGACTGCGTTGTCGTAGCAGCCATAAAGTCCGGACCACGTCGTCCATGACTGCGAGGCCAGGGTAAATAACATGCAGACCGAAATCGTGGCAAACCTTCTTCTGGTCGACGATGATGCAGAAAACCTGGCGTCGCTGCAGCAGGCGCTCGAAAGCGACGGTCATCACGTAAGCATCGCGGGCGATGGAAATGCTGATGAGCGAGCCGATTGAGCTCGTCGTAACAGACTATGAAATGCCCGGCATGAACGGTGCAGAATTCTGTCGTCAGGTGCGCGCGCAACCCGCGCATCGTGATCTGCCCATCGTGATGCTGTCCGCAGGTCCCGAACCCGTCTGCGTCCTACGTTGCTGGACGCTTTTTTTTTTCGCAAGCCCGCACCTTTCGAGCGTCTCACGGCAGCCATCTGGGCTCAGATTGCCGGGCGCAGTATCCCGTAGACGATTTGCGACGTACGGAGGCCTGAAAGTAGGGGCTGGCGCCCATTTCATTGATGCGGGATAGATGTAGATGGATGTAGTCGGTTAGGGAGGCGGAATGAAGAATTGGATGCTGGCGTATCAGGTTGTTGTCTGGCTGAGCGCGGCCTTGTTTTCGATAGCGGGTTGGCTTTGAATCGTGACGCACGTTTTCCGGCAATCATGAAAGTTCATCGCTCGTGTCCCGACATAAGCGGCGAGCGCGAATGTCCCTACTTTCCGGAATCGTGGTAGAGCCATGCGCAAGCCTCTGAAACCGAAAGTCCCACGCCATGCGCGCCGGCAGGACGTATTGACGGCCAGACGCAATGTGAAGATGGCCAGCTCTACGCACGCCTACGTGCGCGGCAACACGATCAAATTCTATGACTGGTTGAAGGAAGCGGAAATTCGGGGATTGCCTGAAGGTCCTGCCATCTGGATCTGTGGTGACTGCCACACAGGCAATCTTGGCCCGATAGCGAACTCTCAGGGGAAAATCGAAGTTCAGATTCGCGACCTCGATCAAACCGTCATCGGTAACCCCGTGCATGATCTCGTTCGCCTCGGATTGTCTTTGGCGACGGCCGCGCGAGGGTCGGCACTTCCTGGCATTACAACCATCAACATGATTGAGGCGCCGTTCGATGGGTATATGCAACCGTTCTCGAAAGAGACGGCCTCGCAGGAGCCTGGCGAGAGACCAGAGGTAGTGCGTGTGGTGATGCGTGAGGCCGTGCGACGCACGTGGAAGCATCTTGCCCGCGAGCGACTGGACGATATCCAGCCCACGATACCTTTCGGCAATCGTTTCTGGCCAATCAGCCAGAAAGAGCGAGCCGAAATCGAATCGCTTTTTCAGATACATACCCTGGCAAACCTCGCTACGGGTTTGCGCGGGCGTCCAGACACGGGCGATGTGACGGTGCTCGATGCCGCATACTGAGTCAAGGGTTGCAGTTCGCTTGGACGACTCCGCTACGTGGTTCTTCTCGATGTGGATGGTGGCGCGATAGAGGGTGACGACCTGTGCCTGATAGATATCAAGGAAGGTGTGCAGGCAGCCGCTCCGCATTACGCGGACGCGGTGATGCCCAGAGACAACGCGGAGCGAGTCGTTGAGGGCGCCCGCCACCTGTCGCCTCATCTCGGCGAACGTATGCGTTCGGCGACTCTCCAGGATCGACCGGTCGTGCTGCGCGAGCTATTGCCACAAGATCTGAAGCCGGAAATCGAGCAGATCGGACAGAAAGAAGCCATGGAGGTCGCGCGTTACCTTGCCCTCGTGGTGGGCCATGCGCACGCACGGCAAATGAGCCACGCTGATCGCAAGCGCTGGATCTCCGAGTTGCGACGTACAAAATCAAAATCAATCGAAGCGCCCTCGTGGCTGTGGAGAAGCGTTGTTGACCTCGTGGGCAGCCACGAGGTCGGCTACCTCGAACATTGCCGACGGTACGCTCTGGAGGCGGGATGATTTGGCGCTGGCCGGAAGTGCGTGCCGTGTTGGAGTCGGGCTTGATGGGTCGTACAACGTAACCGGGTGCGATGCGGCATATCAGGCCTCTGTTTTTCTGCAAACGGCCGTTGTAAGCGCCGGGGAGTAACGGTAGCGGTCATCTGTGACTGCTGGTCTGTGACTGAACAGGCAGGAATGCGGAATGCGCTTTCTATTTCTGTATATCTCGCATATCGGCGATCACCCAGAAACGGAGCAGTTATGCAAAACCAGTCCTGCGCGCCATATCGCGGATTCACAATTGACGTCCGGGTCATGGCGAACAACGTTGTTTCACTCAATGGCAAGGAGCTTCGGTACTCCGTCTCCTGGTCGATTCTTTCGTCAGATCTGCCCGCAACGGCAGTCGCCAGCCTCCCGCAACAGCTTGATTTCTTGTCACGTGAAGAAGCATTTTCATATGCGGAGCGGCGGGCACACACTTTCATCGACGGTTGCCTATACGCTCCAGACATTGAATCAATCGCGTCGGTAACGTAGATCTGTTGATGTCCACGGAGTATTGACCCAAAAGCACCGAAGCCCGTGATGTGCACCGACGCGTCCGCGGCGGGCACACGAGCGACTGTTTCGCGAAGGCCATGGCAACGCAGCCAGTTTGACGGCGGTTACGGGCCAACGAAAACTGCGAGTACCGTTGTGACAATAATCCAGCCCCCGAGCCAAGGCCAAAGCCCTGCAACGGATGCGGTTTGGAAAGAGGGGCGAGCAGTGGCGCACCGATAGCCGCGTCGAGCGCACTCATGAAACATTAACGTTTTGGGAACGCCGCATGCTGGATTCGAGCACGTTCGCCAAGGCACTGGCGTCGCGGACTTACGCAGGGTTATGACAGAAAACAGCGTCAGGTTTGCCTTGGTCGCCCGCGTGCTCGCCGATATCGGTTTGCAATGGAGTCGCCCAATGCGTATTGCACAGATCGCGCCTTTAGACGAGGCAGTACCCCCTGCGCTTTATGGAGGAACAGAAAGAGTAGTTTCGTATTTGACGGAAGCCCTGATCGACCTCGGCCATGATGTCACGCTGTTCGCGAGTGGCGACTCGCGCACCCGGGCACACCTCGAGGTAGCGTGGCCGCAGTCGCTACGTTCCGATCCGTCAGTTTGCGATCCGCTTGCGCCGCACCTCGTGATGCTTGAACAGGTTCGTCGCAAAGCTCCCGACTTTGACATACTGCATTTCCATCTCAGCTACTTGCCGTTCCCGGTCTTCTCGCAGCCTGGTACACCGTTCCTGACCACATTGCACGGCCGTCTCGATCTGCCGGAACTGCGGCCAGTGTTCGATGTATTTTCCGAGGCACCGGTAGTGTCAATCTCCGAGTCGCAGCGGGCGCCGCTTCCCAGCGCGAACTGGCTTGATACGATCCCCCACGGGGTGCCAGCGTCGCTGCTGACGCCGCTGCCGCACGTGCAGCCAACGTATCTGGCCTTCTTGGGCCGGATCAGTCCGGAAAAGCGCGCTGATCTGGCTATCGAAATTGCCGGCCGGGCCGGTATGCTTCTCAAGATTGCCGCGAAAGTGGACAAGGCTGACGAAGCCTATTTCCGCAGCGTAATCGAGCCGCTGCTGGCGCAGCCTCACGTCGACTTCCTCGGCGAGATAAATGAGGCCGAGAAACCCGCGTTCCTGTCAGGCGCCCGTGCGCTGCTGTTTCCCATTGACTGGCCCGAACCCTTCGGTCTGGCGATGATAGAGGCGATGGCGTGTGGCACGCCCGTTATCGCGTTCAATCGCGGTTCGACAGCGGAAGTGGTTGAGCACGGCGTGACCGGATACATTGTGGGCGATGTAACCGAAGCAGTGCGCGCAGTGGCGCAACTCGATGGTCTTTCGCGTAGCAGAGTGCGGGATCAGTTCGAAAATCGCTTCACATCCAGGACGATGGCGCTGCGATACCTCGATGTCTACACGGGCTTGACCGTGGCCCGTCACCCGCCGTTGCTTCGGGCCGTCGCGGGAGTCGGACACGACGGTGTCTTGGAGCCATGAACCTTTTGGAGATGGCCTAGCCGGTTGCTGCCTTACTCGCGCAGATGAGCCGGCTTCAGAGGCATTCGAGCCTAGGCAGCTGCGGCTTTTTATAAACCGTGTATAGACGGTATTATCATAATCACCGAGGTTGCTGCCAGCGAAAGCTAAGCCGAAAATGGTTGGAAAGTAACGGATGATCTGGCCCCAAAACGTTGCTAAATTACATTATGCAAACTGTGTTCAGGAACTACTGATATCGCTAAACGAACCGGTTGCCCGGGCAGCCTCCGAGAGTTGAGCAAACGCTAGACAGTCCTCGCACCGACTTCATGTCCCTTAAAATGCCCACGCATACGCACAGTTTGAGCAACGTGTCATAAGAGATTTGGTTGTCTCTGGTTGTAACGAGCAGCCACTCACGGGAGTTCGGCCGGTTGCCGCAAAAGGCTGGATAGCGTCATGGTCGCTGTCTCCTTCAGGTACTTCCCCACCGCCCTGCATGGACGATGCGAGTTTCCTGGACCGGTTACGCGGTTGAATATGCGATGAGCGAACGAGGTCGCCGGTCAGCGCGCCGACGTCAACAACATGCGGGTCGCGAAACTTTGCCGACGGTTTCGCTGGTTGACGATGTCCGGACAACCTCTCCTCGCTGCTGCAAGTCGCGCTCGGGAGCGGTGACCGTCAAGTAAGTGTTGCCGGTGCCTGTTTCGCATGCGAAGGAAACGCTGTGGCAAACGCGTCCATGGATTTATTTTTTAGGCTATCTTTCAGGAGTCCAAATGAAGAACTGGATGCTAGAATACCAGGTTATGGTATGGCTGAGCGCGGTCTTGCTGTCAATGGTCCGTTGCATGTGAATGATTGCTTCGAGGGCGGCTCCGCGGTCGATCATAAGGGGTTCGTCGCTGTTTGCCATGTCCCCGGCCACCGTAGGCGCCTACGCGCTCTTTCAAGCTCGACAGGTTAGTAATTCTCTTGCGCCCGGCGACTCGCCAGGAGCGCCCGGTTGTGCTGCGTGAGCGCCACAGGATCTGAAGCTGGAAATCAAGCAGGTCGGACAGGAGGAAGCCATGGAGGCACCGCCTCTGCGTCCCGGCTTCTAGCGACGGTCAGCGTCGGCTATCGGCTGCGTTGTGCGTCGCGTCCGCAGCCCTGACGAATCGCGCGAGGAACGTGCGCGTCGTCCCATCAGAAAACAGTACGGCAACCTGATCCATCGTCGCAAAGGTGACCTGGCCGATGCCAAACTTACGCACTCGCACGGACTGGCCACGCACAAAGCTGCGCTGCGCGTGAGGCGTCTCGCGCGCGGCATCCATCATCCGGCCTTCGAGAACGGGCTCGCGGACAGGTTCGACATGCGGCGGGTTACGGCAGTTGTCGCACGTGCCGCACTGTTCGAGTTCGTCGCCATAACCGAAATGCTCGAGGATTGTGTTCCAGCGGCAGCGGCCCGTTTGCGCATAGTCGATCATCTGTTGAAGTGCGTCGCGATCGCGCTTCGCCTGTTCGTCGTAGCGGTGGAGCGATGCTGAGAGGGCATCGCCGCCAGGAGCGCCATCGCGCAGCAGATAGCGGCGCGCGCGATTGCGACGCACGAGCCCGGCGTCGAGCAGTATCTTGAGCGCAACCTGGAGTTTGTTTCGCCCGACATCGCCGAGAATGCGTGCGAGTTCGTCCACACTCACGCCCGTCGTCGATACGCCGTCATGCTTTCGCAGCGCTTCGCGCACGCGCTCGATGAGTTCACGCCCGGGGTAGCGACCGAGCTGCAGAAATTGCTGGATACGCCTGTCGTTGAGATCGAACAGCAACACGCAATCGGCTGCTTCGCCGTCGCGTCCGGCTCGCCCGGTCTCCTGATAGTACGCACCGATGCTCCCTGGCATCTGGTCATGCACGACAAAGCGTATGTCAGCCTTGTCGATGCCCATGCCGAATGCGTTGGTCGCAACCATCACGCGCACGTCGCCACGCATGAAGCCGTCCTGCGCGTCGTGCCGCTGCCGGGAACTGATCCGTCCGTGGTAGAGCGCGGCAGGCACCCCCCATTCGCGAATCGCTGCCGCCAGACGTTCCGCTTCGCGCACCGTTGCCGTATAGATAATACCGGCGTCGCTGCGCGATTCGAGCAAGGTCCGAAGCGCAGTGAGCTTGGCCTGTGCAGAACGCGCTGACGCGCGTCCTTTGCCGCCAGCGACCGACACCTGAAGGACGCTGTAATGCAAGTTCGACCGGTAGACGCCTTTGTGCAGCACGCGTGGATCGCGCATGCCGAGCGTGCGTACGATATCTTTGACGACCGCCGTCGTCGCCGTGGCGGTGAGCGCGAGGACGGGCGGACTTCCAATACTGCTCGCGGCTTCGGCGATCTGCAGGAACGCGGGTCTGAAATCATGTCCCCACTGCGAAATGCAGTGGGCTTCGTCAACCACAATCAGACTTACCCGCCGTACCTCGCCACGCCGTGCACTGCGTCCCCGCGCGTAGGGGTCATCCCGTCCGCGGAGCGCGTCCAGCAGTGCTGGCTTGGTGAGTTGTTCGGGCGTCACGAAGACGATTGCACGCGATGCCGTTTTTAGCTCTTCGTACGCTTGCCGCTCCTCGGCGGCGTTTAGCGTGCTGTTGATCTGCAGTGCCTCGACGTTCGCTGCGAGAAGCTTGTCGCGTTGATCTTTCATCAGCGCGATCAACGGCGACACGACCAGCGTCAGGCCGTTCAGGTGCAGCGCCGGCAACTGGTAGCAAAGCGATTTACCGGCGCCCGTCGGCATGATGGCCAAAGTGTCGCGCCCGTGCATCACGCTCTCGATGATCTCGCGCTGACCTGGCCGCAGAGATTCGAGACCGAAGACGTCGCTCAGTGTCCGGCGCATGGCCTGCAGGGTTGGTTTCGTCGAAGCTGGCACCGATGTGTTCCTCTGAATGTCGCGCGGCTTGCCGCGTCACGCTGGTCGTTGCCTGGTCGGCGATCTCATTCCTGTAACGAGCAATGGGCATTCCCCAGGACCACGCGCGCTGGATGGCCTTTGCGAAAGGTAGTCCTTATGAGCAGACGGGATGGCCATGTAGCGCGTTTCGGCTTTGGCGGGCCAGGCGTTTGCTAGTCACATGGCGTACTGATACCAGCCGCGCAGCCGGAAAGCGCGACGATTTCCTGGAGAAAGCTATGACCGCGACCAAACATGCAGTACCACCATTCCCGTCGCAACAGCAGGCCAATGTCCCCGGCCTCACCGCGCCGATGGACCCACAGCCCGACCACGGTGAAGAGAGTTATGTGGGACACGGCCGGCTTGCGGGGAAGGCTGCGATCATCACGGGCGGCGACAGCGGCATCGGACGCGCGGTAGCGATTGCATTCGCGCGCGAGGGGGCGGACGTGCTGATCTCCTATCTGAACGAGCACGATGATGCACAGGAGACACAGCGCTGGGTCGAAAAAGCGGGCCGCCGCGCGGTGCTGATACCGGGCGACATCAGAAGCACCGCGCATTGCAACGGGATCGTCGAGCGCGCGATGAGCGAGTTCGGCCGGATTGACATCATCGTCAACAACGCGGCCTATCAGATGACCTACGATTCACTCGATGAAATCACCGATGAAGAATGGAACACGACGTTCGATACGAACATCGGTGCTATGTTCAGGATCGTTCGCTCGGCCGTCAGGCATATGAAACCGGGCGGCTCGATCATTAACACGACATCGATCAATGCGGATAAACCCAATCCGGGGCTTCTCGCGTATGCGACCACGAAGGGCGCTATCCAGAACTTCACGGGCGGTCTTGCCCAATTGCTCGCAAGGCAGGGCCTTCGCGTTAATTGCGTCGCGCCTGGGCCGATCTGGACGCCGCTGATTCCGTCGACAATGCCAAAGGAAAAAGTCGAGAACTTCGGCAAGCAGGTGCCGATGGAGCGGCCGGGCCAGCCCGTTGAACTCGCGTGCGCTTATGTGATGCTCGCTACAGACGAAGCCAGCTACGTATCGGGGGCAACGATCGCCGTAACGGGTGGCGCGCCGATTCTCTAGCGTGTGTGCAGCCGGAGTCGCGTCGGCGTGCCGGGATGGAGGTCCCCGGGGCAGGCGGCGTCTGCCGCCAGGCAGGATGCGGCGCCGTCGCGACATCACATGACCGGCCCCGTAGACCGCAGACCACGATAGTCGATCAACGGACCCAGTTGGCTCTAACACCCGGAACCTGACACTCAGAACCCGACACCCAGGCCGACGCCCACTCCACCGCCGAACGAGCCGCCTCCCACGCCCACGCCAATGGCTGGCCCGGGCGCGTAATAGCCTGTGCCGTAAGCTGGGTAGCCGTTGTCATTGGGCGGAAGCGGATACGCATGCTGAAATGCCAGCCGCCAGCGCCAGGATGAAAAAAAGCCTGCACATGATTGACTCCGGGCGCCGGGGCGCCAAAACAACTTCCACCCACCCCCTCGTGCTCAAGGCACATGGGAATACTTCGCCGGGCAACGACGCGGCCCGCCTGTCGCGCGTATGCGGCGGGCAGACGGCATGTTGTTAGAATTTGGACTGTCGTAGTGCGGTTTCCTGTCCGTCGGGTGGCCGTTCGCCGGTGCTCAAGTGCTCGGTCGCCCGTACCTGTCAGGGTCACTCACTGCCTGACTTCCCCCGTCTTGCCAGCGGATGACGCAGATTGAGGGGATAAGGCTTTAGCCCGCTTATCCATCAACGTTCCCTCCTGGTTCTTCGTCCCTGACTTCTCGGCCTTGTCGGTCAGCGCCTTACCGGCGTCGCCGGACTGTACGGTGATCGCATCGCTGCCGGAGGGCGGCTTCCCTTGAGTCTGCTGGGCGCCGGCGCTCATGGCGAAAACATAGCCCAGTGCTCCTACAATAGAAAAGATTCTGTTCATACGTGTCTCCGTCAATTTCCATACGTCCGGTCGTTGAGGCCGCGCTGCTCATCCTCTTCGACGGGCGGCGAGCCGGGATCGACGCGATCTTGTTCCGGCACGCAGGGATCCTGTTCCGGGGGATCCTTGCCTTTGGGAATCAACATTTCATCCATATTGCCGTGCGGCTTCTGCATCACGGTCCCCTTGGGGTCGACTTTTACCTCGTCATGCTTCGTTTCAAGCCGGCGACGACGATCCGCACGCTCGACGGGGCCGACGGCCTCTTTGATCCGGTGTACGACATGGCGCGCGACTGGCTTTGATCTGCGTGCGTGCGGATAAGGCCTGGGTTATCTGTAAAGACGCGCGTCATCGGCTCCTGCGCAAGGGTAGGCTAGCGTGATGCCGCATTGGGCGTTCCAGGGCAAAGCTCGCGGATCGGGAAGGCCCCGAGGGCATCCGCAGCAACTGGCGACGTAGAATTGCGCTGCCGGTTTGCTATTCGGGGCCGGAACCGGCCTCACAAGCCATAACGTTCGCCGAGCTTCGTCTTCCATTTTTCGGCTGCATCGACAAACCCCACGCTTCTCCGCGCTCGAAATACGACGCATCCGCCGACATCTTCATGGGCGGGTGCGTGCCGAGCACCTGCAGCCCATTCGATAGGATCGCGAGGTGCTGTTTGAAGGTTCACTAAACGCGATCGTCGAGAGCCATCCTGGTCTGCACCGCGCACTTCCGCGCGAATTAATCGCGCATCTCGTAAGCAGGATCACCCTGGGTTTACGACACCATTCGTCGCGAAACTGATAGTCCGTGGTCGTGGAACATCCATTGCGCCAGTGTCTATGAACACAAGTCATCTTGGGTTCAAATCTCTTTGGTGTTCAAACTATCAAGGCCCGGCCATGAAACTGCTCATCACCCAAAGCGGACTACCTCGCGTGTCATGGGGCTCCGTATTTACAGGCGTCATTCTGTCGCTGATCGTGTATCTCGTTCTCACCGTGCTTGGCACGGCGATCGGCACGTCAGCATTCGCACCGCTTTCACGTTACAACCCGCTGGAAGGATACGGATTCGGCTCCGGCGCATATCTGATCGTGATGACGGTAATCGCAGTGTTTGTCGGCGCTTATTTCGCCGGTCGCTGCGCCCCCGTTCTTGGATGGCTTCACGGCCTGCTAGCGTGGGCAGTCATGATTCTCCTCGTCGCCTATGGAGCAGCTTCCCTGTTCGGCACCGCTGTGGGAGCAGCCGGAAGCGTCGCGTCGGCGGGCGTGACAGTCGCTGCTACCGCAGACCGGCCGGGGACAGTTGGCACGATGGCGGGCGCGCTGCCTCAACAGCTCCAGGGTGCGGTCGCGTCTGCGACTGCTGCGGCGTCCAGTCCACAGGCGCAAGCCGACGCGCGTCAGGCAGCAGACACCGCTGCGCGCAACGTAGCGCGTGCTTCGTGGTTCTCGTTTGCGGCGCTGATTGTCGGCGCTATCATCGCCATCGTCTCAGGGCACGCGGGGTTCAAGCATCAACCACCGTTCGAGGAGGCTGCCGGAGTGTCAACCGATAATCGCCCGGTCCTGCGCGACCCGCCTCGCTCCACGGTCTCGGGCCGCACCGCCCCTTGAAAAAATCTGATGCGGTTGATTGATTTCTGCGGCGTGCCTCGGACACGGATACAGTAGAGGTGCTATCGGGGTACGATCGCATCTCTACCTCGCTCCAACCGGCGGTGAGGGATGCGGTTGCGCGTCCTTCGCCAATATGCGGCGTGGCGTAAGGGGGGAAGCTGGGGTGATGGCGCAGGATCCCGAGACCGCCGAGCACAGCACGATGCCAAGCCAAGCCAAGCCATCGCCACGGGACTGGTCGACTATGTGTTGCCCGTCGAAAAAATGGCGGCCGCGTTGACCGAGTACATCGACCGGTCGAAAAGCGTGACATTTCCAGCAGCCGGCGCCCACGGGCGTTCGCCCGATCTCGAGCCTGTGCTTCGAGCGCTGGCCCAGGCCGGCTCCGAATTCCGGGGCTACAAGCGGGGCACGCTGGAGCGGCGCATCGCGCGTCGCATGACGGTCAAGCGCGTCAGTACGCTCGACGCCTATTGCGACATCCTGAGAAATGACGTCGACGAAGCGGAGGCGCTCAGCCTGGACATGGTGATTGGCGTGACCGAGTTTTTCCGCGATCCCGAAGCCTGGCAGGTGCTCTCGGAGCGCGTCCTCGCCAGCCTTCTTGCCGAGCCGGAAGGAGACCAGCCGTTACGGGTCTGGGGGTGCCGGGCTGCGCAACAGGTGAGGAAGCGTATTCGATGGCGATTCTGCTGACCGAGGAGATCGAGAAGCAGAACGCCTCGCGGAAGTTCAAGATCCTTGCTTCCGACGTCAATCGCGCCGCACTGGCACGGGCGCGCTCGGGTGTCTACGCGCCAGGCGTCGCATTGCCGCTTGGCGAGCGGCGCCTGGCGCGGTTTTTCCATATGCACGGCGATGGGTATCAGGTCCGGCAGGAACTGCGCGAGGCGGTTCTTTTCACGCCGCAGAACCTGATCGCCGACCCGCCATTTTCGCGGGTCGATCTGATCAGTTGCCGCAATCTGCTGATCTACCTCGAACCGGAGGCGCAGCAGCGCGTATTCGAGCTGTTTCATTTCTCGCTGAACCCGAAGCGGTATCTGTTTCTTGGGCGCTCGGAAAGCACTGATCCCGATTCGATCCAGTTCCAGGAGGTTTCGAAGGCCTGGCGCATCTATCAGCGCAGTCCCGTCGCAACGCCAGGGATTTCCGGGTACCGCTTTTCGGCCCGCCCAATACGTCGTGAAGAATTTCAGCCAGCTAGCCGCGTCGGCGCCAGAAACAAGGGATACGCGGAACTCGTCAACGCGACCCTGCTGGCCGAGCATCACGCCGCGTCCGTACTCGTCAATCCGGCGCACCAGGTGCTTTACGTAAGCGGCGCCGCGGATGAGTATCTGGGGCAGCCGGCGGGCGAGCCGACGGGCAACGTTCTCGACATGGCACGCGAAAACCTGCGGCTGAAGCTACGGATTGCACTGCGCCGCGCGGGGGAGAACGGGTCGGCTACGCCTGTCAGCGAAATTGTGACGAACGGGGACGCGGCGCCCATCAAGATCACAGTTACACAGCCTTTCGACACAGCGCACTCAGGCCAGGCGCTGCTTGTGATCTTCGCGCGGGTGCCGATGATTGACCGGCCCGTTGTACCCGCTCCGACGGGCGTCGATTCGGACCTGTGGCACCTTGAGAGCGAACTGCGCACGACGCAGGCAGCGTTGGGCAGCACCATCGAGGATCTTGAAGAAAGCAACAGTGAACTGAGGGTGTCGAACGAAGAGATTCTCTCAATGAACGAGGAGTTGCGTTCGGCGAACGAGGAACTTGAAACATCAAAAGAAGAGTTGCAGGCGGTCAACGAGCAGCTAAACCAGGTGAACTGGCAACTTCGAGCAGAAGGTCGAGCAGCTGGAGGTGCTCACCGAGGACGTCACGAATCTTCTGGCAAGTACGGAAATCGCCACGTTACTACTTGACCGCCAAGGGCTGATCAAGCGATTTACGCCTAGCGCGGGCGCCATGTTTGGGCTCGCGTCGCCCGACACCGGGCGCGCCATCGCAGAGGTGCTTGGCGCACCGCTGGGCGACGCATTGATGCCCGACGTGGATCAGGTGCTTTCTGGTGTGACCGGACAGGCGGAGCGCGAAATCGAAACGGCTACCGGCCAGTGGTATGTCCGCCGGATTACGCCGTACGCAACCGTCCGCAACAGACCAGCTGCGGGTGCCGTCATCACGTGGACTGACATCACTCATGTCAAGCGTCTCGACGAGCGGGCCCGACGCCTTGCGGCAGTCGTTCAGGATTCGAACGATGCCGTCACGATATTCGACCGCACGGGCCACTTTCTCGCCTGGAACAAGGCCGCTACCACGATGTACGGGTACAGCGAAACGGAAGCATTGCGATGTCCGTGTCGGATCTGCTTCCAGCCGGCGCCAGACAGGATCATCTCGACTTCATCCAGCATGCGCTCCATAACGAAGCGTCGCACTCGTATGAAACGCGACGGGTGGCCAAAGATGGGCGCGTGATCGATATCTGGCTGACGATGTCGATACTGCGGGATGACGTGGGCAACGTCACCGGCGTGGCGTCCACCGAGCGCGACCTGACCGAGCGCAGCATGAGCAACGCCTACCTGCGCGAGCGGGCGGAGCAACTGGCACAGGCCGACCACCGCAAGAACGAATTTCTCGCCGTGCTTGGACATGAGCTGCGCAACCCGCTCGCGGCACTTGTATCGGCGACGACTCTGCTGAGATCGGCAGCCAGCGACGATGCGCGGAAGAGCTGGGCCACGGGAGTCATTGAGCGTCAGGGAAGGGCGTTAATGCTTCTGGTGAATGACATGCTCGATCTCACGCGAATCACAACCGGCAATATCGAGCTCAACCGCCAGACGGTCTTGCTCAAAACGGTGGTGCAGAGCGCGATCGAGGTTTGCCAGCCAATCGTCGACGAACGGCGCCATAGCCTGTCTGTTTCGTTGCCGGCAGAACCCGTCCTTTTATATGTGGATGCGACCCGCCTGTCGCAGGTCATCGAGAATATCGTCATCAACGCAGCGAAGTTCACTGCGTTCGGCGGGTCGATCAGACTGAGCGCGACGACAACGGCGCATCGGCTGCTGCTGAGCATCAAGGACAATGGGCGAGGGATTGCGCCCGCGATGCTGGGGACTCTTTTCGAGATGTTCGTTCAGGGCCCCGCCTCCGGCGGGCGGCGCAACAATGGGCTCGGCGTGGGGCTATCGGTGGTTAAACGTCTCGTCGAGTTGCATGGCGGCTCGGTGAGAGCCATCAGCGACGGCGTGACCGGCAGCGAGTTCATCATTGACCTGCCACTGGATGCAGCGCCAAAAGCAGCGAAAGACATCCTGGTGGAGTCCGCACCCTCGGGAGCCGACCTCCCGAAGCGAATCCTCATTGTCGACGACAACGTCGATGCAGCAGAAGCGCTGGCGATACTTCTGACCATGCAGGGACACGAGGTCGAGACACGTGCCGACGGTGCTTCCGGAATGGCCGCCGTGACAACCTACAGCCCGGATATTATCCTGCTCGACATTGGACTGCCCGACATGGACGGATACGAGGTTGCGCGGCAATTGCGCGAGTCAGGAGCGAGTGAGGGTATGACGCTCATCGCGGTCACCGGATATGGTTCGCCGGCGGATCGTATCCGCTCGGCGGAGGCCGGGTTCGACCACCATCTCACCAAGCCTGTGGAAGCCGACGAGCTCATACGGCTGCTCGCCGGGTAGTCCCGGCGGGAAAGGTCTGGCCGTGCTCGTCGGACACTTCGGCTCGCAACCCGGTTCGCGTACTTTTGCCGTCCCCGAATGGCGGGGCACACTGAGCACCGACCTGCAGCGCCCCTCATCCGCCGTGCTCAATGTTCCACAACACGGTGGCGCTTAGCCTGCCCCTGCGAGTGTGCTGCGCGGCCGCATGCCGGTCATTGGTCCCGGCGGCGTCGCGATCGATCGAAGTCGCCATCAACGGGATACGCCAGTTCGGCGCGCCACGTCTTCGGGCATACGTCATGCGCAATGAAAGACGCTGCACCACCCCCGGCGCAGCTTCAAGACCCAAGGAGCAATCATGCCTACGAAGACCCTCAACGATCTGTTCATTCATTCGCTATCAGATATCTATAGCGCCGAAAAACAGATGACAAAGTCGCTCCCGAAGATGGCGCGCGCGTCAACGAATCCTGCCCTGCGGGCGGCCTTCGAAAAGCACCTTGTAGAAACGCAGGGACAGGTTCAAAGAATCGACCAGATCGTCGAAACGAGCGGTATCAAGCTCAAGCGCATCAAGTGTGCCGCCATGGAAGGCCTTGTCGAGGAGGGCCAGGAGGAGATTGACGAAATTGAAAAGGGGCCCGTCCTCGATACCGCGCTCATTGCGGCAGCCCAAAAGGCCGAGCACTACGAAATCGCGTCATACGGCTCGCTGATCGCCCTGGGCAATCAGCTGGGCGAAACGGAGGCAGTGAAGCTTCTGGCCGAAACGCTGCAGGAAGAGAAGGCGACTGACGAAGCTCTTTCCTTGCTGGCAGTAGAGAAGGTGGCAGCGGAGGCAATGGGAAAGTAGTGATTCCCGGCTGATCAGCGCGGACAAGTCGAATTGCCGCCCCGCGGGGCGGGTTGCTTTATACCGTAGGAGATGCACATGAGAGCATTGCGCTGGCACGGCAAGCATGACATTCGTTGCGACACGGTTCCCGATCCCATCATCGAGCAAGGTCGTGACGCCATTATCAAGGTATCGACCTGCGCGATTTGCGGCTCCGACCTGCATCTCTTCGATGGATTCATGCCCACCATGGAGAGTGGCGACATCATGGGCCACGAGTTCATGGGCGAGGTCGTCGACGTCGGGAAAGACAATCACAAGCTGAAGGTCGGCGATCGGGTCGTCGTGCCGTTCACCATTTTCTGCGGCGAGTGCGAGCGTGGCAATTTCTCTGTCTGCGAGGGTAGCAACCGCAACGCAGCGAAAGCTGACAAGGTGTTTGGCCACACGACGGCGGGGCTGTTCGGCTATTCGCATCTCACAGGCGGTTATGCAGGTGGACAGGCCGAATACGTGCGCGTGCCCATGGCCGATACGACCCACGTCAAGATCCCCGACGGACTGACCGACGAGCAGGTTCTTTTCCTCGGTGACATCTTTCCGACCGGTTGGCAGGCCGCCGTGAACTGCGATATCCAGCCTGACGATACGGTCGCGATCTGGGGTGCGGGTCCCGTAGGGCAAATGGCGATCCGCAGTGCAGGAATTGACTAACGGAAAGGGGCCGGAGAAATGTATCGACGCGGTGGGCATGGAGTCCCATGCGACGCGCTCTTTCGATGCCGTTTATGACCGCGTCAAACAGGCCGTGATGTTAGAGACCGACCGTCCGCATGTGCTGCGCGAAATGATCTATGTGTGCCGTCCGGCGGGAATCCTGTCGGTGCCTGGCGTCTACGGCGGACTGATCGACAAGATTCCGTTCGGGGCGTCGATGAACAAGGGACTCACGTGGAAGATGGGGCAAACCCATGTCAACCGATGGACAGACGACCTGCTGCATCGGATTCAGGAAGGCCAGATCGATCCTTCATTCGTGATCACGCATACGGTGTCGCTAGAAGAAGGGCCCGCTATGTACAAGACATTTCGCGATAAGGAGGACGGTTGCATCAAGGTTGTACTGAAACCTTAGATCCAGCTAATTTTCCGCAAGGGAAATTGCCGGGCGTACCGGAATACACCAGCGTCTACTACAACATGTCGGATGGCGATGACGCGCCGCGGGGTCCGTGGAACCAGGGCCCGCACTAGGAGTTTGTTGAGAAGATCGAACCAGCCGTCGACGGTGGGGACGGTCTCGCCAGCGTGCAGGTCTGGCCTGAACAAGTTGAAGTGTTGACCGCGATGGCATTGCGTACGGCCTCTGTTGTTGAAAGCGACCCGGTCACGGGCGCCGATCTCGGCGCGGGACAAGATGGATCACCCAAAAAGTAAAGTTGGGAACGGGGCGAAGCGTTCTCCTTACGGCCAACGCCCCCGCAACATTATTGAAGGGCGCACGGATGTCTGGCGCCAGACCTATTGCGCGGCGACACCCTTCTGTGTCGCCAGCGACTGCGCGTGTTGGTAGTGTTCCTGGATGGTTGGCATCGCGTCCTGAGCTGCCTTCTTGAGCTTGGCGTCCTGTCCGTTCGTTATCTCCTTCTGAAACGCAGAGATGGCCTGCTTGTGTCCCTCAAGTCCCACCTTCTGGATATACGCCTGATCGAATTCCTTCCCCTTCAGTCCCTTGAGCGAATCAAGGACCGCCGTGTCGGAGTTGTCCTTTGGCACAGTAACACCCTTTGGCGCCGCCATTTTCAGTTGCACGGTCAACTTGGTGTGATCGGCCATCATATGGTGCGCGAAAGACTTAACGTCCTTGTCCTCTGAGTTCTTCTGCGCAAGTTTCGCGGCGTCGATTTCGGTCGACGAGGACATTGATGCCGCTTGCACGAAGTCCTTATCGACCTGAGCTAACGGGTTAGCCGCCGTCGTGGAGGCAGCCTGCGTTTGCGCACCGGCAGGGCACATGACAGATCCGGCGACAACACCGGTGATGATCAAAATATGCTTCATTCTCATGCTTTTTCTCCGTAAGGGGGACGGGGGCTGCCGGGGCACATGTGGATGGCGACACGAACTCCCGCCAGTCAGCGCGAACGGCGGGATAACAGGGGATGACGGCCCTTGAGCAAGCGCAGGACGGCACGAGCCACGACGGTGGTGAGCACCAACGTCGCGACGGGAAAAGTACCCGCAGTATCAAGCGCTATCTCCGTCGGATGCTCCCGAAGCAGTTCGAGACGTCGGCGTGTCATTTCGGCCCCAAGCACACGCAGCTCACTTTTCAGGGATCGCTCGGCAGCCGGAAGCAACACGGTCTCCTCATCAGCGACATGGTGCATCGTGTCGCGTATCAGCTCCATGAAAAGCGCGTCGTACTCCACGTTCTCGGGACCCATGCCGCGTAACCTGGCGATGACGTCACGCATTTGCTCATGCTCCGGAAGACTTTTCTTCAGTACGTCGTTGCCCGGCTCGGCGCGAGCGAGAGCGGGATAAAAAATTTCTTCCTCGAGCTGCGCGTGGATCTCAAGCGCCTTGCATATCGAATTAACGATAGCCCGCTTACGCCACAAGGCAGTTTCAGCGCGATAGCGATGGAAAGCCAGGATGACGTGTGAGTGGTCAAGCCGGATCATCGTCGTGATACCGGGCGACATTGACCCCTTTGGCGTGGACATGGAAGTCTCCAAAGACTGACATAAGCACGCCAGTAACCGAGCATCCGGTATTCCCGCTGTTGCTCGGCCACGTATTGTCAGCACATCACAACGAGATGGCTGCCTGGCTATTGCATTGATACCGCAACTAGACCCGGGTCGGTAAGGGCATCGTTTCAATGACGCGAGAGGGCACTTCGCGTTGGCGCCCACGTGTCTGACGCTGCCTCGCTGCCGTTAGCCAAGATCGGCACCGTGGGCTATGAGTTACCCGGCGCAGCGCCGAGTCCCACGCATACGTCATGCGCCGTCAGAGACACGCGGCACACCTTCCCGGAGTGCGGTTATGGAAAATCTGGCAGAGATGCCGTGAAGAGTTATGACATCATTGTGGTGGCGGCGTCGAGCGGAGATCCGTCCGCACTCAAAACCTGATATCTGCGTGGCCAGCCGATTTGCCCGCATCGGTTTTCGTCGTGATGCATGTCGGCACGTAGGCCAGCACCCTGCCACATTTGCTGCAAAAAGCTTGTGCTATGCGAGTTCAACACGCCGTGCACCACAGGGCCGAAAGAAAATTTCGCCCGCCCGGCGGCTGACCCTTTGTTTCGATCCGCTGCGATCAATTACGGGCATCGCGTTATCGGAACTGTCCTTACTGGCCATCTCGACGGCGGTGCGGCGGGCCTAAAGGCAGTCAATGCATGCGGCGGATTCGTTGCCATACAAGATCCAGCGGAATCGGCTGCACCCGGGATGCCCGAAAATGCACTCCGCGCGGTTAGGGCTGACATCGTTGCCAGCGTGGCGGAACTCGCTGCAGTCGTCGTGAAACGATTGGATGAGCCGGTGGGAGCGAAAACCAAGCCGTCGAACATTCGCCACATCGCAGCGATCGGTACGCGCAGCCCCTTACCTGCCCGGAATGCGGTGGGTCGTTTGGCGAATCGGTGAAGATGCGCCACCTCGATTCCGGTGTCGCACCGGTCACGCCTTTTCCGCTCTGGCGCTCGAAGATGTGCAGCGAGAGCAGACTGAGAACGCATTAGGTCTGTTGTACGAGGCCTGCAGGAGCGTTTGTCACTTGCGAAACAGCGGGCGACAACTATCGATGATCCTTTGGAACGCGCAGAGATGAGCTCACATATCGAAGGGCTTGCGGCGGCGAAGACGCTGCTTACGACCTGCTTCGCAACACGGTGCGCGACACCTGATCCCAGACGCGTCCGGGCTTTCTCTTTTGCCCAGCCGTGGAAGCGTGCCCACGAAATCTCACGGGCCACAACGTCCGATAGGACGATTGTGACCCCGGCTGTCCGGCATTGGATCAACGAAGGAGGTAACGCAATGATAATCCACGCATTCTCTCAGTTCTCGCAGGATGAACGGGACGATTTCGCGGCTGTATGCCAAAGATTCGGCCGAGTTGTGGAGGAATTTGGACTGGTAGACGAGGATAATATCCGAGCGGTCGCGGTGGTAGGCAAGTGACAGTAACACTCCGTGGTGGGTCAACCCGTGACGCTGTATGGATCGCGTGATAGCGAATGGATCGCTGCGGCGCGAGGCGTCGTTTCTGCATCGCTGGTGAGCGAAAAAGAGGGAGTGCAAGAGTGCGGCCCGGCTGGCACTTCATAGTACCCCTACGAAGTGGCGTTGGGCGCGCCCGGGACCTGTTTCTATCTCCGGGGAGATTTGGATACAGGCGTGGTCGTGGTGGATGGTTGTCTGGCAGGCCGGCCAGCGCCTGATTCCCGTCGGTGCGGGCGGCGTCTTCGGCCAGGAAAGCTCTCTTGCTAAAGGCGATTAGTTTGAAGCCAGATCCCCTGACACGCGGAACGGTGTTGCCCCAATGCCAGCCTCCCCCTGCTCGAAAACGTGCAATTCGGGGACGGCGAGATGAGGTAATTCGGGGAAAGGAGTCATTGCACATTCGGCCGTCGGAACTGCAAGCGCAGGCGCGTTATCGATAGAGTGGAGATCTGGCCGTACAGTGTGACGCATCCGCCATCATGCTAAAGCACGCTTGCACCGTTTGAGCGGCAGGTTTTGCCCCGAAGATGTCCGATACGGCAAGTGCGGAAGACCTTCGGAATAGCAAGTTCAAGCTAACGCAACTCAACGAAGCATGAACGCTTTCATTTCGCCCGTGAGTTCGCCGACAGTTGGAATCGATTCGGGCCCGGTTCTTCCGATTGCTGCAGTTGGGGTTCGCAAGCGGGTACATGTGCATAGTCGGCGCCCTATCTGTCGAGGCGCAACTGCCTGAATGTCCACTATGCGGGACGACCCGAATTGCCGCGTCCCGGACCTTCCTTTTACTATCAACTCCCACCGCATATCGCAGCCAGACGCGCCACCGGCCATACGTCGCCAAAAGCGAACGCCTTAACCGGCGCGATCCCTATCGCACCTAGTCGATCTATCAGGAGGCAGGCATGCTTAGCGCTCACGAATTTGCGACCCTGATGTTGGTCAAGGACTCCGCCGACCAGATTGCCGACCGGACGGAACTCGACGCGTTACTCGAACGTCAGCTGGTCGCAATGGAGCAGTTGGCGGGAGGGGGCGTGCTGCCTCGCGTGACACAGGAGGGGGATTCCCTGCTTCGTGCCCTTTCACGCATGCACTGACATGTCGATCCATCTGAAGCGCCGCCGTCGAATTGACGTGGGTAGCGGACTGGTCTCTCGTTGCCGTCCGCCGGTTGAACCCTCAATGCCGATGATGCATCAGGTCGACGTAATGGGAACCAAGTTATCGGCTTGATCTTCCTTCGCATGCGTTCGGGTGGTGGAGGGGGCAAGCCATAGCACCACGCCGACCATCAACATCACTGCCGGGCCCATCAGGTACGCCATAAACGTTTCACTCACGACATCCTGCTTCAGGTCGGTCGCCGCAGTTACGCTCCAGGTGACGGCCCGCGCCAAGCGCACAGCCCGTTGCCGTTAGCGTTGCTTCGCATTGCAATAACCAGCGTGACGTCATGCCGCAAATGAAAGATTGACGCAAGAGTTAACCGCTCGAGCAGGCGTTGCAAAAAACTAACCCACTGCTGGAGATTCCGATACTGGTTCAGTTTTACAAAGGATCGGACGGAAAGTGATGATTACTGCACGCCTTTGTGAACGATTATGAAAATGCGTCTCAAAGTACTGTCTTATTGCCTTTGTTTAACGGTGCTTTGAATGTTTTGTTCGCTTTATTGCGGCGGCGGATCGGGCAGAGGCGTATCTTGACTGGGGGACGAATTTTTCGGGGCCTTGGCTTTATAGGAGGAGAAGGTCAGTCATCTGTTTCCGCGTCCTTGATGCATTGCGCTGCCGCCGGTCCGAATGCGACTGGCAAATTATCGGGCGGATAGCGACAGGAAGTTTGTCTCCCGCTTCCGGAGATCATCTAGTAACATTCATCAGCATTGCATTATTTAATTGGCGGCGACCTGACTTTCGCAGGGGAGGGAAAACTCCGGGTGAGGCGCGAGAAAGAACATGACATCGTTTGCGTCGCCGAAGGCTGTGCCCTCGTAATTCGGCACTTTAAGGCCGATGCTGCGCGTCGGCCGATTTTTTTGGGGCGGACGAGGAGATTCGCGTGATCAACTGGTACTTTGCGTCCACTTGGTAGTTGGCGAAAAACGAAATGATTGAGAGAAGCGCAAACACGCGAGTGGCGAAAAGCAGTCGGCTCAAAGCTACCCGCTCTCTGATTGAGACCAGATACACTCTCGAATTAGCCCGTGGGTCGTCGGTGATTGCGAGTACCCTTACTCGATCCTCCTTGATGCAGGCGATCGGAGAAACATTGTCTGCTTTTGTCGCGAATCACGGAACCGGAGACCTCGATGGGTTTGTCCTTGTCCTTAGCGAGCGATTAATTCAGCGCGATAGGGCTGATGCAGCAGAAATGATCGACAACTGGAGACCGGCCGGGTCAAGCCAGTCGTGACGAAACTATCAACGCACACAGTTGCTGGCGAAATACGAGGCGGTTATCCGACGTCCCTCTTCAGTTCGGCGTTTATCGACTTTAAAGCGGATTGCGCCCGTGTTCGCGAAGCTCCGGTTCAAAGTAGATCCATCGGGCGGCTGGAAACTGCGACTTCAGTTCGTTCTCGATGCGGTCAATCGTGCGAACGAGGTCACTGGCGCTGCCTTCGACCTCGAGCTCTGCCTGCACGGCGATCACGAGATCGTCCGCCCACTTCAGCACCACGAGGCTCACCGCTTGCAGGATTTCGGGCCGCGTCTTTAGCCATTTGTCCATCGCTTCGCGGACAGACCCCGACTGCGAGATATGGACTGTCGAGTGGCGACGAACGAAGCGCGCGAACGATTCCGACGGCGACAGAAGCAAGGCCGCCAGCAACAAAAAGCTGCATCGCGACAAGCATGCCGTAGATGTATTGTTCGCGGCCAAAGCCAAACGGATGTTGTTCATCCGGCTTTGTGCGCGCGCGGCGGTGGCCGTAAAGTATGATGAGCTGGTTGAGGCAGCCGGCACTTGAATGAATCGCTTCAGCCAGAGATGCTCCCGAATTTGTCAGCACCGCGACCACGTATTTGCAGGCAGCCACCGCGATGTTGGGCGCGAGCGCATAGTAGATCGCGCGAGGGGTCGAGGAGGCGCTACGTCTTCGGCTGACCTTCATTGTGCCGCCATCATGGCTCTGCCCTTTGCCTCAGGTCGGCCAGAACATGCCGATCGCCGCCAGGCCCATTACGCCCGTTGCCAGCCATCCAATCCACAGCAACGCACCCTTCAGGGCAAACTTTCCCATTACGTCCCGGCTGCCTGCCATCAGCATCACGAGCGCCATGATCGGCACAGCCGCAATCCCGTTGACGACGGCGCTCCAATACAACGCCTTGATGGGATCGAGATGCGCGAATGTGAGCGCAACGCCACCGAGAATTGCGACTGCAACGACTGCGTAGAACTGTTTCGCCAGGTTGACCTGCAAGGCAAGACTATTACGCCATTTCATCGCGCCTGCCGCCGCATAGGCTGCCGACCCTGCGAGGACAGGCAAGGCGAGTAGCCCTGTTCCGACAATTCCAAGACTGAAGAGGGCAAACGCCATTTCTCCGGCGATCGGTTTAAGCGCGCTGGCCGCGTCGGCTGTCGTTTTCACCTCGACATGGTGGGCATGCAGTGTCGCAGCAGCGGATAGCATGATGAAGAACGCGACGGCATTCGACAGAGCCATACCCACCCACGTATCGATGTCGATCCGCTTGAGCTGGATGCTCGCCTGCAGCGGCGCGCGTAATAGCGGTTGCTGGGCAGGATGTGAACGGATCTCCTCGACTTCCTGAGAGGCCTGCCAGAAGAACAGATACGGGCTGATTGTCGTACCCAGCACCGCGACAACTGTCGTCAGATAGTCGCCTGAGAAGCTGACCGGTGGCTTGACGATACTCAGTCCTACCGCCTTCCAGTCGACCGGGATCACAAACGCCATGGCCACGTACGCGAACAGTGCAAGTGTCAGCCACTTCAGGAAGCGCGCGTAGCGCTCGTAGGTCACGAAGACCTGCAACAGGAGAGAGGCGGTGCCCAGTAGCACGACGTAAAGCTGGACAGGTCCACCGAGTACGAGCTTCGCAGCAGCACCCATGGCTGCAAGATCGGCGGCGATATTGATCGTATTTGCGACGAGCAGCACCATTACGGCGGCATAGAGGATGGGCGCGGGATAGTGACGGCGGAGGTTTGTCGCGAGTCCCCGACCAGTCACACGCCCCAGCCGTGCGCTGACGGACTGGATCGCGACCATGAGCGGGTAGGTGAGTAGCATTGTCCAGAGCAGACCGAATCCAAATTGCGCGCCCGCCTGGGTGTAAGTTGCGATTCCGCTCGGGTCATCGTCCGCCGCGCCGGTAATCAATCCGGGACCGAGGCGCTTCATCCATGAGCGCTCCGCCTCATCTTCGACAACAAGCTCCGGTTCGGCCTGCCCGTTTTCGTATGTTTTCATGGTTACCGCCATTCGTCGCACCGGAAGGGCTCGAACGTCGGCCCGTTATCGTTGACAGCAGGTTGCGTGCCGCAATTCGCGGATATATGTCCTCAGTTCGCCTGGCCTTTCGCGACGTGTTGCTTTTCATTCACAACTGACCAAAATCGAACGCGAGTCGACCGAAGTTCGTCTTCCGGATTTGGGCCTCCCGCATCGAACACGCCCACCACGCCAATACCACCCGTCGGGCGCATTGCCTGAACGCAATTACTCATGGTCGAAAAAAGCACTTCGTGTCCCTGCAGCTGCATTGATAGCGGACAAGTGGTGCCCTGTTGGGCAAAAGGGACGGGCCGGGCTCTGGCATAGCCATTGCTCGCGGCTTGTATCGATTCTTTAGGCGTGCGGAGGTTGTCGCGCCCGCGTGGAGAGGTCGCTTTTCCGTCGGAGGATCATTGACACGACAAAAAGTGATGGTGAGTCGGCCCAGCTCTCCAGCAAGAGGCCATCCGTCCGTAAAGGGCAGATCACAGACAACATGCCGCGAAGCGAATTTCGCGTCCGCTTCATGAGCCGTTGTTACGATCCAGCATTCTGAGCGGAGGACGCTGCGCTTGAACGGCTTGAGCAGATCGCATGGGACGCTCATACCGACGGTCGCAAGGCACCGATCACGGCGAGGGCGTTGGGTTCGCGAACCCGTGCTACGACTGCCAGTTGAATGGCGCGCGGCGGCCGGAAAGATTGGGCTTGCGCAGGCGACGCAGCGTGATCCGGCAACGCCGTCGAAGGTGTTAGACAACAATGTTCGTCGCGCAACGACTGTACATGTCCGGGAGAAATGTCGAAAAGCTTCCGGCTTGCCAAACTTGCCGGCGACGTTCCGAAACATCTCGCAGGCCGCGCATACGGCGTCGCCGTGCAGGTGATGTGGCGGGAACCGAAGGCTCGCGTCGTGCGCTATGTGACTGGCTGGATTGGATGGGATTCGTTGAATCTGGCGCAAAGGCGCGACTGATCGCTTTATTGGCTACTACGAGCCGTATGCGACGAGCCATCAGATACTCGACGACGACCACGACATGCAGGAAGAGGTAGCGAACGCGGCGCGCTCTGTTGCGACGGCTGTCAAGGAAATCCGCGAGGGTCGCCTGCATCGTCCTGATGAAAATATCGCCACGCCGCGCCCCAAGTGAGATCGCGGGTTGCCTGGCAACTGATGTCTCGCGATCCGTCGATGCATTCGCACGGTCCGATTGGACGCGAGGAGTAGGGGGCGGCACGTCGACCCGGAGATCATGAATGTTCGCAGGCTTTCTTGAGCAATTTGTTACCGTAAGCGGAGCGTGTCTGCGCGTGCGAACTGCCAGCAAGGGGCCACCCGTGCTGCTATTGCACGGACACCCGCGCACGCATGCGACCTGGTCGCGCGTCGCGCCAATTCTGGCTGAGCACTTTTTCGTAGTCTGTCCAGACTTGCGTGGTTTTGGAAAATCGTCAAAACCGGTCGACATGCCCGAGCACGCCGGTTCGTCCAAACGTGCGAAGGCAATGGACTGCATCGAACTGATGCGGCATCTCGGACACGAAAGATTCTCGGTCGCAGGACATGACCGCGGGAGCTATGTCGCATTGCGAGCCGCGCTCGATCATCCCGCTGCGATAACCCGCCTTGCCGTCCTCGATAGCATTCCGATTATCGAGCATCTTCTAAGGTGCGACGAGCAGTTCGCGCGTCGCTGGTATCACTGGTTCTTCTTTGCGCAGCCAGAAAAGCCCGAGCGCGCAATCCTTGTCGACCCCCTTGCCTGGTATGGCGGCTCGCCGGATGTCATGGGCGTGGAGGAGTTCGAGGATTTCCGCCAGGCGGTCACGGACCCGTCGACGGTCCACGGCATGATCGAAGACTATCGCGCGGGGCTCACCGTCGATCGACGGCATGACGAGGAAGATCGTCAGGCTCGCCGCCGCGTTCAATGTCCGACTTTGTGCCTGTGGTCGACGAAGGACGATCTCGAAGATCTATACGGTGATGTGCTTGCCATCTGGAAACCATGGACGACCCTGCTGGAGGGTGGCCCGATCGAAAGCGGTCATCACATGGCGGAAGAGGCGTCCCACGAACTGGCTAACCGACTCCCGCACTTCTTTTCAGCGGGATGAGCCTGGGGTGTCAGTCCGTTCCCTGGCGCCGTGACTGACTGGCATACCGTATGCTGCGCGACGGTGTCCCCTTCGAGTTGACCAGACCGAATGACCGCCGACAGCCGTGTTCGTCGAGTTCACTCGCGCGCGTACGCGGCGCTGCGTGCGTGCGTCCTGGTGTTTTCGGCGCTGGTCGTACTCGATGTCGCCGCCGCGCCGCAACAGAGCGCGCTCGAGCCGGCGGGCGTGCAGGCGGCGCATATCCTGCGCCTGTGGGATGTGACGCTGGTCATCTGCGGAACCGTTTTCGCAGCCGTGCTTCTTGCAACGCTCCTGGCGCTCATGCGCAACCGCCATAGCGCAGACTCGTCGCCGTCCACTCCTCAGCCCGACGAGCGAACTTCGACGCGCACGCGCAACGCGGTCATCGCGGCGACGGCTGCATCGGTCGTGCTGCTCGTCGGTCTGGTAATCGCCGACGTGATGACGGATCGCGCGCTCTCGAAGCTGCCCGTCGAGAACGCGGTGCATATCGAAGTGACGGGGCAGCAATGGTGGTGGCAGGCTGTTTATCCGCCGGAAGCGGACCAGCCCGGTTTCGCGACTGCCAACGAGTTGCACGTGCCCGTCGGTCGGCCCGTCATCGTCGCGCTGAAGGCAGGCGATGTGATCCACACGTTCTGGGTGCCGAATCTGCACGGCAAGAAGGACATGCTGCCGGGCATCCAGACGACGATCGAATTTCGCGCCGACAAGCCCGGCATATACCGCGGTCAGTGCGCCGAGTTTTGCGGTGCGGAGCATGCGCTCATGGGGATGCTTGTCGTTGCGCAATCGCCCGAGCAATACTCGGCGTGGCGCGTCCAGCAGCTTGCATCCGCTTCAGGTCCATCCGACGCACTCGCACAACGCGGACGGTTGATCTTCGAACAGTCGAGTTGCGCCGGATGTCATACGGTGCGCGGTTTTTCCGCGCAAGGCACGCTCGGCCCGGACCTGACGCATCTGATGAGCCGTCAGACGATCGCAGCAGGCACGCTCGCCAACACGCCCGCCGATCTGCTCCAATGGATTCGCGATCCGCAAGCCGTCAAACCAGGCACGACGATGCCGGCAGTGCCGCTAGCCGGCGACGATCTGCGGGCCGTCGTCGCATGGCTGGGGACGTTGCAATGAGCACGGCCGAACCGCGAATCGTGACTGATGTAAACCTCGACCTGAAAGACGGGCCGGACGCGCCGCAGTATGTAAAAGATGCGCTCGCGCAAACATGGCGCGACCCGGGCGGCTTTATCGGCATGCTGTCGGCCGTCAATCACAAGACCATCGCGCGCCGCTTCATCGTCACGACCTTCGTCTTCTTTCTGCTGGCAGGTTTGCTCGCGCTCGCCATGCGCACCCAGCTCGCGCGGCCGGACGGCCGGCTGTTCGGACCGGACCTCTATGACCAGCTCTTCACGGTGCACGGCTCGACGATGATGTTTCTGTTCGCCGTACCCGTCATGCAGGCGGTTGCAGCGTGGCTCGTGCCGCTGATGGTTGGCGCGCGCAGCATCGCGTTTCCGCGCGTCAATGCGTACGCCTATTGGGTGTTTCTGTTCGGCGGCCTGACGTTGTACGTCGCGCTCGTTCTGGGCGCCGGGCCGCGCGCGGGCTGGTTCAGCTATGTGCCGCTCGCTGGCCCCGACTATTCGACGGGCAAAGGCACAGACATCTGGGCGCAGATGATCACATTCACGGAGATTTCCGGGCTGCTCGAAGCCGTGGTGCTGATTGCGACGATCCTCAAGATGCGCGCGCCCGGCATGTCGCTCAACCGCATGCCACTATTCGTATGGGCGACGCTGGTGACGCAGTTCATGGTGCTGTTCGCGATGCCCGCCGTGATGCTGGCGAGCACTGCGTTGATCCTCGACCGCCTGGTCGGCACGCAGTTCTACAACCCGGCGCTCGGCGGCGACGTGTTGCTATGGCAGCATCTGTTCTGGTTCTTCGGGCACCCGGAGGTTTACCTGATCTTCATCCCGGCGCTCGGCTTCATGTCGGCGATTGTCGCGACGTTCTCGCGCCGTCCGGTGTTCGGCTATCCGGCGATGGTGCTCTCGTTGATCGCCACAGCCTTCCTTGCTTTCGGGCTCTGGGTTCACCACATGTTCGCGACATCGGTGCCCGCGCTCGGCAAGAGCTTCTTTACGGCGGCGAGCGTCATGATCGCGATTCCGTCCGGCGTGCAGATCTACTGCTGGCTCGCGACGCTGCTGACGGGCCGGCTGAACATGAAAGCGCCGCTGTACTTCGTGCTGGCGTTTTTCTTCAATCTCGTGCTAGGCGGTTTGACGGGTGTGATGCTCGGATCGGTGTCGCTCGATCTGCAGGTGCACGACACGTACTTCGTCGTCGCGCACCTGCATTACGTGCTGATCGGCGGCGCTGTGTTTCCGCTGTTTGGCGCGATCTACTACTGGTTTCCGAAAGTGATGGGCCGGATGCTGGACGAGCGGCTTGGCCGATGGCACTTCTGGCTTTTCTTTATCGGCTTCAACGTGACGTTCTTTCCGATGCATCTGCTCGGTCTGCACGGGATGCCGCGCCGCGTGTGGACCTGGCCGCACGGCATGGGCTGGGACACGATGAACCTTGGCTCGACCATAGGCGCGTACATGATGGCTGCGGGCATGCTGCTGTTCATCTTCAACGTAGTGCATAGCAGCAGGCACGGATCACGGGCGGGCGCCGATCCGTGGGGCGGCGGCTCGCTCGAGTGGAGCGTGCCGAGCCCGCCGCCGCCTCACAACTTCGACGCGCTGCCCGTCGTCCATGCGCAGGAGCCGCTTTGGGAGGCGCCTCGCGAGCCTCGCTGGGTGTCGGGACTGACCGCGACCGCGCGCGAAGTGCTGACGACGACCGCGCTCGACGCGCAGCCCGACACGCGTCCGCTGTTCCCAACGCCGTCGATCTGGCCGTTCCTTAGCGCGGTCGCGACGACGGTCTTCTTCATCGGCTCGATCTATACGCCGTCGGCGGTGTGGTGGGGCACTGTGCCCGTCGCGATCGCGATGATCATCTGGTTCTGGCCGACGCGGCGCAACAATGCGATTGCGCGCGCACTGGAACGCTGGCCCGACGACGCGCCGCACGACGGCGCAAAGAAAGTGGCGATGCCACCCGCGCAACCGTCGACGCTCGATGTGCGTGGCCTGCCCAGCTACGGCTTCGGGTCACGCAGCCTGATGTGGTGGGCGACCATGGGGCTGATGCTGATCGAAGGCACGGCGTTCGCGCTCGCCATCGCGATGTACTTCTATCTGCGAGCCGTCAACGCGGTATGGCCGATGCACGCGCCGCCGCCGGCGCTGCTGTGGGGCTCGCTGAACACGGCTGTACTGATCGCGAGCATGCTGCCCAATGAACTCGCGCGGCGAGCCGCGAACAACGGCAACCGGAAAGGCGCGCGCCTGTGGCTCGTCATTTGCCTCGCGTTCGCGCTGATGTTTCTGGTGTTGCGCGGCTTCGAGTTCGCCTCGCTCAACGTGATGTGGCACGCGAATGCGTATGGATCGATTGTCTGGCTGCTGCTTGGCCTTCATACGACCCATCTGATCACCGATACCGTCGATACCGCCGTCCTTGCCGCGCTGCTGTACCTCGGGCCATACGAGGGGAAGCGGCTGGTCGACACGAGCGAGAACGCGGTCTACTGGTACTTCGTCGTGTTGAGCTGGCTGCCGATTTATCTGGTGATCTATTTCGCGCCACGGATGTCGCCATGATGCGGACTTCGTTTGCCTCGTGGCTCGGTCTGATCGTCGCGCCGTTTGTCGTGCTCGGTGCGCAGAGCCTCAACTATGCGCTCGTGCAGGTGGCGTGTGCGCAGCGCAGCACGCTGGCGCTCGATGTCGTCAGCGCGGTCGCATTTCTGTTTTCCGTGGCGGCGACAGTGCTTGCCTACACGCGCTGGCGTCTCATGTCGCGCGCACGCGATGCCGACGGGGCCAGCGCTGCTTTCTTTGCGCAGATGGCGATGCTGGCCGCCGCGCTGTCGGCGCTGATCCAACTGATGATGTGGTTCCCGCAATGGTTGCTCTCGCCCTGTCGTTGAAGGCAACGCGCACGCGTGTCAGGTTCGCTATTGCGCTGACATGGGTTGCGTTGCTTACGCCTGGCGTCGCCATTGCGCACGTGCTGTCCGCCTCGGACCCGGTTGTACCCTCGTTCGGCTGGACGGCCGCGCCTTGGGTGCTTGCGCTGATGATGGCAAGCCTCGTCGCGTATGGGGTCGGCTATGTGCGTCTGCGCAGCCGCGGCTCGCCGCACGCACGCAGCGCGCGGGTTCGCGCGACCCATCTCGCCGCGTTTGCCGGCGGCTGGCTCGGGCTGGCGCTCGCGCTTTTCTCGCCGCTCGATCCGCTTGGCACGGCGCTCTTCTCTGCACATATGGTGCAGCATGAATCGATGATGCTGATTGCTGCGCCGTTGCTCGTGATGGGCCGGCCGCTCGGCGTGTGGATATGGGCGCTGCCGAAGCGTGCGCGGTTGAGGCTTGGATGGCTGGTCAGGACGCGGGCGTTTTCCAGGTTCTGGCGGGCGCTGAGTTTGCCGCTCGTTGCCTGGCTACTGCACGCCATGGCGCTGTGGGCGTGGCATGCGCCTGCGCTGTTCCAGGCGGCGCTGGTTCATCAATGGGTGCATTCGCTACAGCACGCGAGTTTTCTGCTGACGGCCTTGCTCTTCTGGTGGACCGTCGCAGGCGACGGCGCGCGGCGACAGACGGACGGCCACGCCATGTTGTCGCTGTTCACGACGATGGTCCACACGGGGGCACTCGGCGCATTGATCACACTCGCGCCCGGCCTCTGGTATCCGCTGTACGTCGAACCGTGCAGCGCGCTAGGCGTCGATCCGCTGCACGACCAGCAGCTGGGCGGGCTCATCATGTGGGTGCCGGCGGCGACTGCGTATCTGGCAGGCGGACTGGCGATCGCCGCGCGCTGGCTGACGCGTCGCAATGTGCCCATGCTCACAACGCGACATGCGGTGATTGTGCCGCGGGATGGGACGCGATGAAGCTTCGCCGCATACCGTCCATCCGCTGGCTCCTCGCGTGCGTGTTGTCGGGCGGCTGCGCGCTCGCGCTTCTGTTCGTTTTACCGACACCCGATGAAGCTGCCGTCGCCGCGCCTGCGCAAGCGCCGCTGCCTGATAACGCAACGCTCGCGCGCGGCGAATACGTCGCGAAGGCGGGCGATTGCGCAGGCTGCCATACGGCGGCGCAAGGTGGCGCGCCACTCGCAGGCGGACTGGGCCTCGCATCGCCATTCGGCACGATCATGTCGAGCAACATCACGCCCGACCGGCAATTCGGCATCGGCCAGTACAGCTACGAGGATTTCGCGCGCGCGTTGCGCGAGGGTGTGGCGCGGGACGGTAAGCGACTGTATCCGGCGATGCCGTATGCGTCGTTTGCCAAAATATCGGACGACGACATGCGGGCGCTGTACGGCTACGTCATGCATCGCGTTGTGCCCGTCGCAAAACCAACGCCGCCTTCTGACGTGGCGTTTCCGTTCAATCAGCGCTGGGCGCTGCGCTACTGGCAGCTGGCGTTTGCGCCAGGCGGCGTGTACAAACCGCGTGCGGACCGTGACACGCAATGGAATCGCGGTGCGTATCTGGTGCAATCGCTCGGTCATTGCGGCGCCTGTCACACGCCGCGCGGCGCGGCGTTCCAGGAGCGAGGCTACGACGAATCATCGAAGAGCTATCTCACGGGCAGCGTCAACGATCACTGGTTCGCGCCGAACCTCACAGGCGATAAAGGATCGGGCCTCGGCCGGCTGAACGCCGCCGACATCGCGTCGTTCCTGAAGACGGGGCACGCCGGCGGCGTAATCGCCTATGGCAGTATGGTCGAGCAGATCGAAGACAGCTCTCAATACCTGACCGACGAAGATGCGCAGGCAATCGCGCGCTATCTGAAGTCGCTGCCAGCGCAAAAGCCGTCCGGCACCTACACGCCGGCCGCCGATCCGGCGCGCGCGTCCGCCAATGGCAACCGCGTGCCCGATGAACTGTCGCTCGGCTTTAACGTGTATCGCAGTTTTTGTGCGAGATGCCATCGCGATGACGGCATGGGTGTTCCCAACGCCTTTCCTTCGCTGGCGGGTAATCCTTCCGTGCTGACGGACGACACGACCTCGCTGATCAGGCTGCTTGTCGAAGGCGGCAATAGTGCGGCTACGCTCACAGGGCCACCGCGCCAGTCGATGCCCGGTTTCGTGGGGACGCTGGCCGATGTGCAGATTGCCCAGGTGCTGACATATATCCGCGGTGCGTGGGGCAACAACGCGCAACCGGTCACCGCCAACGATGTCAGCACGCTGCGCAGCGAACTGCATAAGTGACAGAGGGGGAGCCATGAACGTTGCGCGACAGGTGGTGTCTTTTCTCAGCTCGCGCGGCCTCAAGCTCGCGACAGCCGAATCGTGTACGGCGGGGCAGATTGCATCGTGTCTCGCCGAAGTGCCCGGAAGCGGAGCGTGCCTCGATGTCGGTTTCGTCACATACTCGCCGTCCGGCAAGGCAGGCTTTCTCGGCGTGCAGCATGCGACCATGCAGCAACATGGCCTGACGAGCGAAGCCGTCGCCCGCGAGATGGCGGAGGGCGCGTTGCAGCAGGAGGCGTGTTGCGCTCATGTTGCGGTGGCCAACACCGGCGTCGCCGATGCATCGCCATCGGACGGACCGCCGCCCGGTACGCAATGCTTCGCGTGGGCGTACCGCATGCGCGATGGTCACATCGTCACGTTTACAGAAACCCGACGCTTCACCGGCAGCCGCAACGAAATCCGTCATCACGCTGCGCGTTACGCGCTGTCGCGCATCGAGCATTACTTCAACACCTTGGGCTCGCTGCGCTGAGCGAGTGTCGCTGAAGCGCGCGAGGCACAGCGGATGCTTGCATCGTCTACACGAAATTCATGGAGTGCATGATGAGCACCGCCCATAAGAAATCAGATGCCTATCAGCAAGCAAGCGGAGGCTGGGGTTCCGTCAAGGCTGTGGCAAGCGCCCTTGTCCACGAGCGTGCACCCGTTACGACGAGCCGCGTACTCGTTCATCAGAACAAGCCCGGCGGCTTCATGTGCGTCGGCTGTTCGTGGGCCAAACCTGCACACCCGCATCCGTTCGAGTTCTGCGAAAGCGGCGCCAAGGCGACGGCGTGGGATACGACGTCGCGCCGCGTTGAGCCGGAATTTTTTGCCTCGCATACCGTGAGCGAACTAGAAGCGTGGCACGACCACGATCTCGAAGAAGCGGGGCGACTTTGCGCGCCGATGCGCTGGGACGCTGCCACCGACAGATACGTCGAAACCACCTGGGAACATGCGTTTGGCGAGATCGGACGCGAGTTGCGGGCGCTCGATCCCGATTCGGTCGTGTTCTACACGTCGGGGCGTGCGTCGCTCGAGACGTCGTACATGTATCAGCTTCTCGCGCGGATGTACGGCACCAACAATCTGCCCGACAGTTCGAACATGTGCCACGAGAGCACGAGCGTCGGTTTGAAAGAGGCGATTGGCGTCGGCGTCGGGACCATCACGCTCGACGATTTCACGCGTACCGATCTAATGTTCTTCTTTGGCCAGAACGTCGGCACCAACAGTCCGCGCATGCTGCATGATCTGCAGGCGGCACGCGAGCGCGGCGTGCCGATCATTACGTTCAATCCGATACGAGAGCCCGGGCTCGTCAGCTTCGTGAATCCACAGTCACCCTCGCAGATGCTTACGCCGGGCGCTACGCAGATCAGCACGCAGTACCACCAGGTGAAGGCGGGCGGTGATTCCGCCGCGATTGCCGGCATTTGCAAGGCGGTGATCGAAGCGGATGACCGCGCGCAGGTGGAAGGCGGCGCGCGCATTATCGATGTGGCCTTCATCGAAGAGCACACGACGGGCTTCGACGCGTTTGCCGCGTATGTCCGCAACATCGGCTGGGAGGAAATCGAACGGGCGAGCAGCCTGCCGCGGGAAGCGCTGATGATGGCCGCCGATGAGTACATGCGGGCCAAGGCCGTCATCGCGCACTTTGGCATGGGCCTCACGCAGCATCGGATGGGCGTGCAGAACGTGCGGATGATCGTGAACCTGCTGCTTCTGCGCGGCAATATCGGCAAGCCTGGCGCGGGTCCATCGCCGATCCGCGGACATTCGAACGTGCAAGGGCAGCGCACAGTTGGCATCACCGAAAAGCCGTCGCTGGCGCCGCTCGACAAGCTCGCCGAGCAATACCATTTCGAGCCGCCGCGCCATGAAGGCATGGCGACTGTGGATGCGTGCAAGGGGGTGATCGACGGTCGCGTGCGGGCGGTGATGCAGCTTGGCGGCAATCTCGTCAGGTCGGTTCCGGATCGTTACGCGATCGAGCCAGCGTGGCGCAAGCTGCGCCTGACTGTGAACGTTGCGACCAAACTCAACCGAAGTCATCTCGTGCATGGTGAGGTGTCTTATCTGTTGCCGTGTCTGAGCCGCATCGAGATCGATACGCGACTGGGCAAGCCTCAGGCGGTTTCGATGGAGGACAGCACAGGATGCATGCATGGCTCGCGTGGTGTCGCGCTGCCCGCAAGCGACCGTCTGCTGCCGGAGCAGGCCATTGTGGCGGGCATCGCGATGGCGACACTCGATCCGTCATCGGTCGATTGGGAAGCGTGGAGCAACGATTACGCACTGATCCGCGATGCGATCGCTCAAACCTATCCCGACATCTTTCACGACTTCAACGCGCGGTTGTGGACGCCTGGCGGCTTTCACCGCCCACTACCGGCGCGCGAACGGAAATGGCAAACGAAGAGTGGCAGGGCGGAGTTCCTTGTGCCGGAGTCGTTGAACGAAGATCCCGACATGCCGGAGCGCTGCCCGACGGATTTGCGTCTATTCACACTACGCAGCGACAGTCAGTTCAACACGACGATCTACCGGCTCGACGACCGGTTTCGCGGCATTAGCGGTACGCGGATGGTTGTGTTGATGAACCCCGCGGACATCGCGCGTCAAGGGATCGAAGCGGGTATGTCGATATCGCTCGAAGCGGTCTCGCCGGATGGAATGAAGCGACAGGTTGATGGTTTCAGGGTAGTGAGTTTCGATCTGCCTGAGGGCTGTATTGGGGGTTATTTCCCGGAGTGCAATCCACTGATTCCCCTCTCGCATCATGCGAAAGCGAGCAAGGTGCCAGCCGCCAAGTCGATCCCAGTGCGGATCGTGCGGGAAGCGGCGTTGGGAGAAGTTTGAAGGAGCCAGGCGCCGTTTGCATTGGGCGGTGGCTTCCCTGTGCATGCGCAACGCTCGCATGCGATAGCATCGTGGGTGACCTGGCATGGTCAGTGCGCGTCCGGGGGACATTCGCACAACCTGCCGATTGCGCACCTCACGATGAACCGATATGGATGACATCCGCCGCAAGCCCCACTCGCCGCCAGATCCCGCCGACGCCCGCACCGGTTTCGTACGCGTGCGCGGCGCCCGCGAGCACAACCTGAAAAACATCGACGTACAGATCCCGCGAGATGCGCTCGTCGTTTTCACTGGCGTATCCGGCTCGGGCAAATCGTCGCTGGCATTCGGCACGCTGTACGCTGAGGCGCAGAGGCGCTATTTCGAATCGGTTGCGCCATACGCGAGGCGCCTGATCGAACAGGTCGGCGTGCCCGAAGTCGACGCAATCGAAGGGCTGCCACCCGCCGTCGCTTTGCAACAGCAACGCGGTACGCCCAGCACGCGATCATCGGTGGGCAGCGTCACCACGCTGTCGAGTCTCGTGCGGATGCTGTATTCGCGCACCGGCACCTATCCGCCAAAACAGCCGATGCTGTTCGCCGAAGATTTCTCGCCCAACACGGTGCAAGGCGCGTGTCCGACATGCCACGGATTGGGACGCGTGTATGAAGTCACCGAGAACTCCATGGTGCCGGACGACACCTTGACCATCCGTGAGCGGGCGATCGCCGCGTGGCCGCCAGCATGGCACGGACAGAACCTACGCGACATCCTGGTGACGCTCGGCTACGACGTCGACACGCCCTGGCGCGAGCTGCCGAAAAAAGATCGCGACTGGATTCTTTTCACCGACGAGCAGCCGACAGTGCCCGTCTACGCAGGACTCACGCCCAAAGAGACGCGCGCCGCGCTCAGGCGCAAGGACGAGCCAAGCTACCAGGGGACGTTCACGGGTGCACGCCGGTACGTGCTCCACACCTTTGCACACACCCAAAGCGCGCTGATGAAAAAGCGCGTATCGCAGTACATGGTCGGTAACGACTGCCCGGACTGTCACGGAAAGCGGCTCAAGAAAGAAGCGCTGTCGGTGAAATTCGCCGGGCTGGACATCGCCGAACTGTCGCAGTTGTCGCTTTCGGCACTTGCCGCGATGCTCGAACCGGTCGCGCGGGGCGAATGGCCCGAGCCAGGAATGGCGGTTATAGTCAAAAGCGCCGGCAAGCGCACCGTGCTCAGCAAGAGCGCCATGCGTGATGCCGTCGACAAGCGTGTTGCTGCCGGCGGCTCAGCGCACAAAGCTTCGCCCGATGTGCGGCGCACGCCGAATCTCTCCGAAGAGAAACGCCTCGCCGCGCAGCGCATTGCGGGTGAATTGCTGGAACGCCTGACGCCTCTGATCAGTCTGGGGCTGGGTTATCTCGCGCTCGAGCGCAGTACGCCCACGTTGTCGTCGGGTGAGTTGCAGCGCCTGCGGCTCGCCACGCAATTGTCGTCGCAGCTCTTTGGCGTCGTGTATGTGCTCGACGAGCCATCGGCTGGCTTGCACCCCGCCGACGGCGAAGCGCTCTTCAGCGCGCTGCAACAACTGAAGCAGGCCGGCAATTCGCTGTTTGTCGTCGAGCATGATCTGCAGATGATGCGACGTGCCGACTGGCTGGTCGACGTGGGCCCGGCCGCTGGCGAGGCGGGCGGACATGTGGTGTATAGCGGACCGCCTGCGGGACTCGCCGATGTCGAGGCATCGCAGACGCGTCGACATCTGTTCGCAGCGGCCGCGCACGTTGATCGCACGCCTCGCGGTGCCGAGGGCTGGCTGCGGCTCGCCAATATCACTCGCAACAATCTGCATGGGCAGGACGTCGCGTTTCCGCTCGGCTGTCTGACGACGGTGACGGGGGTATCGGGTTCGGGCAAATCGAGCCTCGTCAGTCAGGCGTTGCCGGAACTGGTCGCGAGCCGGTTGGGAAAAATTATCGAAAGTGCCGACGAGGAAGAGCTGGACCCGCTGTTCGCCAGCCAACCGGCACCGACGAGCGGTCACATCGTCGAGGGAATGGAGGCAATCAGGCGACTCGTGCGGGTCGATCAGAAGCCGATTGGGCGGACGCCGCGCTCGAACCTCGCGACCTATACGGGACTATTCGACCACGTGCGCAAGCTGTTCGCAGACACGCCCGTCGCGCGCAAGCGTCGCTACAGCGCGGGCCGCTTCTCGTTCAACGTCGCACAGGGCCGCTGCCCGACATGTGAGGGCGAAGGGTTCGTCAGCGTCGAACTTCTGTTCCTGCCGAGCGTGTATGCGCCATGCGCGACCTGCCACGGCACCCGTTACAACGCGTCGACACTGGAGATCGCCTGGCAGGGCAAGAACATTGCCGAAGTGCTGAGCCTGACTGTCGACACCGCGTGCGGTTTCTTCGCCGACGAAGCCGGCGTCATGCGCGCGCTGAACGCGCTGCGCGACATTGGTCTCGGCTACCTGCGACTCGGCCAGCCGGCCACGGAGCTATCCGGCGGCGAGGCACAGCGCATCAAGCTCGCTACCGAACTGCAACGCGCGCAGCGGGGAGACACGTTGTACATCCTCGATGAGCCGACAACGGGGCTCCATCCGGCGGATGTCGACCGGCTGCTGATACAGCTGCAGGGACTCGTCGACGCGGGCAATACGGTGGTGGTGGTCGAGCACGATATGCGGGTGGCTGCGCAAAGCGATTGGGTCATCGATGTTGGCCCGGGAGCCGGAGACGCCGGCGGGACGATCGTGGCGAGCGGCATGCCCGCCGACGTTGCGCGCGTGGATGAAAGTCACACGGCGCGGTATCTGCGGCAACAGTTCACAGGGTAATGCGGCTATTTTTGAGGTCGCGATGTCGACGATCCGCGATCCGCACGCGTTTTCCAATGACCTTCCGTCGGCCCGCCGGCACCAGGCTGCTGCGCATCTGCGTCGCTGTCGTTACGGGAAGGTGTACCGCTTATCGAGGCGACCACCTCCGCACCCAGCAGGAAAACGGCAGCGCAAAAGTACAGCCACATCATCAGCACCGCGAGTGATCCGGCCGCACCGAAAGAGCCCGCCGTGCCTGCATGTGCCAGATAAAAGCTGAAGAGATGACGGCCCACCGTGAAAAGTACCGCCGCGATCAGTCCGCCGATCAACGCAGGCCGGATCGCGACGTGTGTGTCTGGCAGCCATTTGATCAGCGCGCCTAGTCCAGCGGTCAGTATCACCAGACCGAACAGAGTCTGCGCGATCTCCGCGAAGACAGTGAGCGCCAGGCTGCCGAAGAGTGCGTTCCCGACCGTCTGAACGGCAGCATCGAGGACTAGCGATACCACGAGCAGGAAGGCAAGGCCCATCACAAGACCCAGCGAAACGAGGCGCGCACGCAACAGAAATGCGACGCCTGCGATGCCTTTCGGAGAATTGGTGTGGAACACGACGTCGAGCGCCGTATTGAGCGACGCAAATGTTGCGGATGCGCCAACCGAAAGCAACGCAATGGATATCAATGCGGCGATGCCGCCGTTGCCCGCGTAATGCGCATGTTCGACGATCGCCTGTATTGCACTTGCTGCATCCGCACCGAGAATGCCCTTGATCTGATGGAAGAGTTTTCCCTGCGCGGCATCGCGTCCAAAAAACCAGCCGACGACCGCAAGCACGATCAACAGCGTGGGCGCGAGTGAGAACGCCGAATAAAAGGCAACGCTTGCGCCCATCATCGTACAGCGGTCGCTGGAGAAGCGGCTTGCGACATCTTTTACGAGTGCGACGGCGCCCTTGGCCCCCTGTGGCGTCGGCCGGGAATGCTGCGGCGGCTTTAGAACGCTTGTCGGTCGCATATTGAAACTCCTGCTTACGTTGGATCAGGACGATCGATCCGCAGCAACGGGTGTGCCGCAGGCGCCTGCAAGCCTGAGATGTAAGGGGAGACAGGAACCGATCATCGCGCAGCCGAGCGGCTGACAAATCAGGCTCAATCCGTGCTTGCTGGGAAAACGCGACAGCGGCGTCTGAATGTCGATTCAGCCGCACGGGAAACAACGCAGTGCGATGTTGGCACGTTGCCGTTCTATGAGAGGAAGACAAACATGGCGATGACGCGCGAGGAGTTTGAAGCGAAGCTCGGTGTGGTACTTCGAGATCATGGCATAGGAACGACGGCAGATCTTACTGATGAACTGGTTGCGTATTGGACCGGCCAGCGCGTCGGCTATGTCCTGATTAATGAATCTCCTTCTGGATCAAGCTACGAAGAGTTCGTCATGGACGACGTTCAGTGGAATATCTGGCGATCCTGGCTCGAAGCATGGATCGATTCTCCGATGTTCAGCGTCCGGCCCTGAAGTGCGAAACTGGCTAGCGGAGGAACCTCCTGCGGACGTAAGTGAATGAAATGTCGTGTGGGGAATGGGCAGGCCGACGCGCTACTGACAAATGGATGACCCACAGCATCCATCGCGTTATAGGTGCCTCGTGTTAGTCAGCCGACCCAGGAAGGACGAGAAAACCAGTCGCCCGCCGGTGGCTCATTCGTGGGCGGCAGACCTCGGACCCGGGCTAGCGTCGACGGGAAGCGACAACGATCCGAGCGGTATCGCTACATACTCGCTCGCTGGTGCGCAGTTCGGGCTCGATATGGTCTGGATGTGCGTGCTGTCCTATCCGTCAATGGTCGCGTTTCAGCTGGTCGCATCACGCGTTGCCGTGCTGACGGGACAAGGTCTCACCAGCAACATGCGTGAGCACTATCCGCGCGCATTCTTTTACCTCGCAGTTGCGCGGTTTTTGATTGCCAACGTGCTCAACGTCGCCGCAGACATAGTTGCGATGGGCGTGGCAGCGCATTTTCTGTGGCATGGTTCCGTAGCGCTGTTCGCGGGCGTGGCGACGCTGGTGTCGGTCGCGCTTCAGTTTGCTTTGCCGTATCCCCGCTATGCGAACGTGTTGAAATGGCTGACGCTTGCGCTCTTTACATATGCCGGCGTCGTGATCGTGATGCGCATACCTTGGCCCGAGTTGGTATCGGCGGCGCTTGTGCCGCATCTTCACTGGCAAGAACACTACTTCTCAATGCTACTGGCCGTGCTGGGCACGACGATCAGTCCATATCTGCTTTTCTCGCAGGCGACGCAGCAACTGGAAGAGTTGCGGCTCGACCCGCAACACAAACCGTCTGCCGAACATAACCGCCTGCTCGAGCAGCAATTTCGCAAGACCCGAAAGGACACGCTGATTCGAACCGCACTATCCAACGCAGTTGGGTTCTTCATCATGGCCGGAGCGGCGGCGACACTCTATGCTTATGGTCGAGCTCTAACGGGTATAGACGGCGCGGCGAACGTACTGGAACCCGTTGCGTATCGATACGCTCCGCAGGTGCTGGCTATCGCATTCATTGGAACGGCGTTGCTAGCTCTACCGCCTCTGGCGGGTTCGGCGGCACACGCAGTCGCAGGTATCGTCAAAAGCGAGGACAAGGCGCTCACGGACCGGCGAATCTCGCTCGCATTGCTCATCGTGATGCTGTCCGGCGGCGCCCTCGGCGTAGTGCTCACTTATGCACATGTCGAACCGTTACGGTTGTTGTATTGGAGCGCGGTGTTGAATGGATCGACCGCAACCCCCGTCATGTTCATGCTGGTGCTGTTGAGCACGAAGCATTCGGCCGTGGGCGATCTGAGTGCTCACTGGGTGCTTCGAGGCCTGTGCTGGCTTGCCACCGTGTGTGCGGCAGCCGCAGTCGTGTCGCTGTTCGCGCTCGAGTGGTCCGAATGGAAAAGCGGTGCGGCCTGATGCCTTTCTATCTGTAACGACAGATGCGCCGTCACGCCTTTCCGAGCACCCACGCATGAGTTCATTGGCGACGGGGCGCGTTGATTGCTAATGGAAGAAATGGCAATCCACTTCTTCATGAGAGACGTTCATGTCAACCACAGTAGGCGACTTTATTGTCGAGAGGCTGCATCGCTGGGGCGTCAAGCGCATGTACGGCTATCCCGGCGATGGCATCAACGGTGTGTTCGGTGCGTTGAACCGTGCGGATGGGAAGATCGAATTCGTGCAGGCGCGGCACGAGGAAATGGCGGCGTTCATGGCAAGCGCCCACGCAAAATTTACAGGCGAACTCGGCGTCTGCATCGCGACTTCGGGGCCGGGTGCTTCGCATCTGATTACCGGCCTCTACGATGCGCGCATGGATCATATGCCCGTGCTCGCTATCGTTGGTCAGCAGGCGAGGGCGGCGCTCGGCTCGCATTACCAGCAGGAGCTCGACCTCGCGGCGATGTTCAAGGACGTGGCGGGAGCGTTTGTCCAGCAGGCCAGCGTGCCAGCACAGGTGCGTCACCTCATCGATCGCGCAATACGAATCGCGCTGTCGGAGCGGCGCGTGACGGCACTGATCCTGCCGAACGATTTGCAGGACCTCGAATACGAACCGCCCGCACGCAAGCATGGCACCGCGCATTCAGGAGTCGGCTATTCGCAGCCGATCGTTATTCCCACACAAAGCGATCTGCAACGCGCCGCCGACGTGCTCAATGCCGGGCATAAAGTTGCAATCCTCGTGGGTGCCGGGGCTTTGAACGCCACCGACGAAGTCATCGCGGTCGCAAACCGGCTCGGCGCCGGCGTGGCCAAAGCGCTGCTCGGCAAAGCCGTGCTGCCCGATGACTTGCCGTGGGTGACGGGATCGATTGGTCTGCTCGGCACAAAGCCGAGCTACGAATTGATGAACGCCTGCGACACGCTACTGATGATCGGCTCGGGCTTCCCCTATTCGGAATTCCTGCCGAAGGAAGGCGATGCACGCGGCGTGCAGATCGATCTCAAGGCGGACATGCTGAGCCTGCGCTATCCGATGGAAGTCAACCTGGTCGGCGATAGCGCGGCGACGTTGCGTGCGCTCTTGCCCTTGCTGACGGAAAAGCATAGCCACAACACATGGCGCCCGCGCATCGAACGCTGGACTTCGCGCTGGTGGGAAACACTCGACGAACGTGCGCATCAACCCGCCAGCCACGGCGTGAACCCGCAGCGCGCTTTCACCGAGCTGTCGCCGCGCCTGCCCGATAACGTCATTCTCACGAGTGACTCCGGCTCATGCGCGAACTGGTACGCGCGCGATCTCAAGATCCGGCGGGGCATGATGGCGTCATTGTCTGGCGGGCTGGCGTCGATGGGTGTGGCCGTGCCGTATGCGATTGCCGCGAAGTTCGCGCATCCGGAGCGGCCGGTAATCGCGATGGTCGGCGATGGCGCGATGCAGATGAACAATATGGCGGAGCTCATTACCGTCGCGAAGTACTGGAATCAATGGGCCGACCCACGCTGGATCTGCATGGTGCTCAACAACGAAGACCTGAATCAGGTCACTTGGGAGCAGCGGGTGATGGAAGGCGACCCGAAGTTCGACGCGTCGCAGAAGGTGCCCAATGTGCCGTATCACCGGTTTGCGGAAATGATCGGCTTGACGGGCCTGTACGTCGACAAACCCGAGCAGTTGGCCGATGCCTGGGAAACGGCGCTGGCCGCGAAACGACCCGTCGTGCTCGAAGTGAAGTCGGACCCTGAAGTGCCGCCGCTGCCGCCGCACGTGACACTTGCGCAGGCACGCGCCTTTGCGCGGACCTTGATGGAGGGCGACCCGAAAGAAGGCAGTGTGATCGCCAATACGGCGCGTCAGGTACTGGGCGCGGTAATTCCGGGCGGCAAGGATTAGCCACCTTGGCGTCGCGCGGTCGAAAAGGTGGTATGCGTTTGTGCTTACCTTCGGCGCGAAGTTCAGGCAATGGAGCGAGGAATGGGCGCCACCGTTAATCAATTTCGGATGCAGGACCCTACGCGCAATATCCCGGCCCGGAAATCGAGCGGCAGCCGCAGGAAGGTGCAGCAATTCGGCAATCAAGTGCCGATGAAGGAAGCGTTCGGGCCAGCACGCGGAACTCGCGCTGATCTACGTCGTGCTGGATTCCAGGAGTCCAGCTTTGTCACGGGTGAGATCTACGGCGTAACGGGGGAGCACTTGTCGTGACAGTCTCGACATATCGGCATTACGGTAAACGGTGCAAAACCGCAGACATGGGTTCGAGTCCTGCGGCGCGTCCACCTCCTTTAAGTTCTCAACGTCGCCGTCACTATGGTTCCTCTCTGAGTTCTTCGCTGCGGCTCCTTCGCTGGTCGGAGACCACATCGATTCCCTTCTTCCGTACTTCCTCTATAAAAGCCAGGCGGGCTCGGTAGTACCCGGAACGTACGGCCTGAAAAAGGTCTACGCGCAAGTCTTTCAACTCGCGTTCAGCCTGTTTCTCGGGAGTCGTAGCGTGGTGTGCAATCAGGATTTCAAGCAGTCGCAACATGATTCCGTCCCCTGCGCTTAGTTGTTCTTTCGCTGTCTCTCGCGAATCGCGTGCTCGCCATTTACCGACCCTTCGTTCACGGCGTCTGTGCGGCTTGCCACACGCGATGCTGATGCTATGCGGCTCCTCGGAAATTGACATGGAGACGAGAAGCGGTCAGAGGAAGATAACTATATATATTACCGATTAGATCCTGATTGCGGCGGTAGCCGAGAATATTCCTGGTCGTGCCTGAGGCGGTAAGCGCAGTAGATCAAGACTGCGCGCCCTCATAAAAAATGCCCATCACCAGCGAGACGATCGCATCCGGCGAGATGCCTTTCTTGCAGTAACCATCAAGGTATTGGCTGGCCGGATTACCCATGACGAACGCTCGATCCGCTGCCGTGAAGGCAATCACGTAAGGGCGGTTCCCAGGCATGCATTTTCGAATGGCCTCTGCGGTCGAAAATCCATCGCGTTGCGGCATCCAGATATCGAGCAGAACCACGTCAGGCATCCAGTTCTGGATCGTCTCCAGCGCATCGCCACAGCAGCCCGCAGTTCGCGCTTCCATGCCGGCGAGCGCGAGGTAGGTGGCGATTCCTATGGCCGCCCCGTGATAATCATCGATTACCAGCACGCGAATAGACGAGCGTATGGGCATTATCGACCTGGCGTTAGGATCAGATATTTTTCAGGCTTGCAATCCGCATGCCGCGGGTAAATCATCGACTGCCTTTAAAAAGATATGATAGGCGATATCGATATATTTGCAATTAGGATTGCAATGCGTTTCAGTGTGCTAATTTCGAATGATTCATATATTTAATGTATAAGTAAGATGGCGTTGTGCGAAATGCCCTGAAGCCGAGCAGGGCATCCGCCGGTAGTCGCGCTCTGCGCGCAGGGGGCCGAGTGTTGGCGGTCGCCCCCAATGGCCTTATTGCTTCTTGGCCGCGTCTACTCTTTGATCGGCGGCTTTCTTGTTTGCGTCGTTCTGCGCCTCGACTTTATCCTTGTCAGCCTTGGCTTGAGCAACGTTTGCATCGTTGGCTGCGTCGTGCTTTTTACGGTCCGCTTTGGCCTGCGCATCGTGCTTCTTTTTGTCGGCCTTGGCCTGCGCCCGCGCTGCATCGGCGCGCGCATCAGACGCTTCCCCTGGCGTCATTGCCTTCTGCATCTTCGCCGCTTTCTTGTCGGCGTCTGCCTGAGCTGAAGCCTTGTCTTCGTTCGCGGACGCCTGAGCCTTGTCGGCATCGCTCTGAGCTTCGGCCTTCTTCTTGTTCGCAGTAGCCTGTGCTTCGCTTTTTTCGCTGTTTGCCTTCATTTGCGCTTTGCCGGCTTGCGTGGGCGCCGCCGTTTGTGCGAGCGCAGTGGAAACGAGCAACGCGGATGCGAGAGCCGCAACAATCTTTTTCATGATCTTCCTCCTTGGGAAATGCACGATTGTGGTCAGTGCTTTTCAGAAACACCTACCGTTTTCGAGGCAGAGTCAGCCACGAGGTTTCTTATGCGACGGTGCAATCTGTTCGAAGCAACCGACATGCCGCGGTTGACGAGTCAACACATGAGTAAAGAAAAATGAGAATGCCTGTGAGAATAAATCGCAGAAGACTTTGCGAATACGCGTAAATGGTTTCAACCGTCAATCGCTTTGCTCGCACGACACCTCTATATTTCCGAACGCTTCAAAAGATAATCGAGGCCGCCGACCCGATACCACCGATAGCCATAAGGTTCGAGCACCACTGCATGACGACCGTCAGCGCCAGGCTCGCTGTGGTCGTCCGAAAGCAGATTGATCAGACGGCAGCCAACCGGTTCATTGCAGCCCGAGCGAAACTTCACCGTGCATGGCTCGGCGCGCGGCGTTGCCTACGCACGCGGCTTCTGGAGTAAGTCCATCGACGCGATTAATTCGCTGATAGCCGATCTGGTTCATCCGACCAGCGAGGTGGCGCGCGTGATCGGAGCGGTTGCGCAGGGCGAACTGTCGAAGAGCATGGCGCTCGAAGCCGAAGGCAGGGCGCTCCAAGGCGAGTTCCTGCGTAACCGCGAAGACCATCAACACGATGGTCGACCAGCTCGGCACGTTCGCCGTCGAAGTCACGCGCGTCGCACGTGAAGTCGGAACGGAAGGCAAGCTCGGCGGCCAGGCCGATGTGCAGGGCGTGGCGGGCACATGGAAGGACCTGACCGACTCCGTCAACTCGATGGCGGGTAATCTGACCAGCCAGGTCCGCAACATCGCCGAGGTGACGAAGGCCGTTGCTGCGGGCGATCTGTCGAAGAAGATCACGGTGGATGTAAAGGGTGAGATTCTCGAACTGAAAAACACGATCAACACGATGGTCGACCAGTTGCGTTCGTTCGCACCCGAAGTGACCCGCGTGGCGCGTGAAGCGGGCACGGAGGGCAAGCAGGGCAAGCAGGGCGGGCAGGCGGATGTGCGCGGCGTGGCGGGCACATGGAAGGATCTGACTGACAACATGAACTTCATGGCGGGCAATCTGACGAGCCAGGTGCGCGGCATCGCGAAGGTGGTGACGGCAGTCGCGAACGGCGACCTCGCACGCAAGCTGACCGTCGAGGCAAAGGGCGAAATTGCGGCCCTCGCCGACACCATCAACAGCATGACGGAAACGCTCGCGACCTTCGCCGACCAGGTGACGACCGTGGCGCGCGAAGTGGGCGTCGAGGGTAAGCTGGGCGGCCAGGCGAAAGTGCCCGGGGCGTCGGGCACATGGAAAGGCCTCACCGAGAACGTGAACCAGCTTGCAGCCAATCTGACGACCCAGGTGCGCGCAATCGCGGAAGTTGCGACTGTCGTCACACAGGGCGACCTGACGCGTTCGATCACCGTCGAAGCGCTCGGCGAAGTGGCGGCGTTGAAGGATACGATCAACGAGATGATCCGTAACCTGAAAGATACGACGCAGGTCAATACCGAACAGGATTGGCTGAAGACGAATCTGGCGAAGTTCAGCCGTATGCTGCAAGGCCAGAAGGATCTGGTCGCTGTCGGCCAGTTGATCCTTTCCGAGCTTGCACCCGTGGTCGGTGTCCAACAGGCGGAGTTCTTCGTGCTGGATGCGGTCGGCGAATTGGCGTCACTACGTCTGATGGCAAGCTACGCGTCCAGCGGTCGTCCTTCGCACGGCAAGCGTGTGCAACCCGGTGAAGGATTGATCGGGCAATGCGCGGTGGAGCGGCGCAAGATCCTGCTGGAACCGACGAAGGACGATGGATTTCGCATCACGTCCGGCCTCATCAGGATCGTGCCGCACAATGTACTCGTGCTGCCGATCGTGTTCGAAGGGCAGGTCAAGGGCGTCATCGAGCTTGCGTCCACAGAGCGTTTCAATCCGACGCACCTCGCGTTCCTCGATCAGCTGACTGAAAGTATCGGCATTGTTGTCAATGCGATCGAAGCGAATACGCGCACGGAAGACCTGCTCAAACAGTCGCAGTCGCTTGCGCATGAACTGCAAAGCCGGCAGGAAGAACTGCAACAGACCAATCAGGAATTGCAGGAAAAAGCGCGGCTGCTCGCCCACCAGAATCAGGAAGTGGAGCGCAAGAACGAGGAAGTCGAGCAGGCGCGCCAGGCACTCGAAGAGAAGGCCAAACAGCTTGCGTTGACGTCGAAGTACAAGTCGGAGTTTCTCGCGAACATGTCGCACGAGTTGCGCACGCCGCTCAACAGCCTGCTGATTCTGTCAGATCAGTTGTGCAAGAACCCGGAAGGCAACCTGCGCCGAAGCAGATCGAGTTCTCGCGCACTATCCATTCGTCCGGCAACGAACTGTTGATGCTGATCAACGACATCCTCGACCTGTCGAAGATCGAGTCGGGCACCGTCGCATTGGATTTCGCTGAGCATCGTCTCGCCGACCTCACGTCATATGTGGAACGCACGTTCCGGCATGTGGCCGAAGCGCGAAACGTGGAGTTCGCCGTTCACGTCGGCGCGCGTTTGCCTGCATCCATTCGTTCCGACATCAAGCGACTGCAACAGATTCTGAAAAACCTGTTGTCGAACGCATTCAAGTTCACGCACCGGGGGCATGTGACGTTGTCGATCGAGGAAGTGTTCGGCGGATGGACCGTCGACAACGAAAGCCTCAATCGCGCGGAGGACGTTATCGCGTTTTCGGTGGCCGATACGGGCATCGGCATTTCGGTCGACAAGCAGCAGATCATGTTTGAGGCGTTCCAGCAGGCTGATGGCAGCACGAGCCGCAAATACGGCGGTACGGGTCTGGGCCTCGCGATCACCCGTGAACTGTCGAAGCTGCTGGGCGGCGAGATACGTCTGGTCAGTTCGCCAAACAAAGGCAGCACATTCACGCTGTATCTTCCGCTCTCGGGCGAGATGGGTCGCGTCGCCCGCAAGGCAGTTACAGTGGCCGACGGCGACATGCCTGCCCCGGCGGCGGCCAGCAGTGAGCCCATCAGTGCGGCCGATGCGCGCGCCGCGCATGAGTTCGTCGATGCTGTCGTTAGCGATACACGGGAGTTGCAGGCCGCGCCGCAGGATGACCGCCTCAATATCATGCCGGGCGACCGCGTGCTGCTGATAGTCGAGAACGATCTTGTTTTCGTGCATTTCCTGCTCGATGTGGCGCGCGAGCGGGGCTTCAAGGGGCTCGTCACGCCACTCGGCGCGTCCGCGCTGACACTCGCCGATCAGTTCAAGCCCGATATGATCACGCTCGATCTGTTCCTGCCAGACATGGACGGTTGGCGCGTTCTCGCGCGGATCAAGCACGATCTCGCGACGCGTCATCTGCCCATCTGCGTGATCTCGACCGACGAATCGCGCGAGCGTGCGCTGCAATTGGGTGCATTCGCGTTTCTCGGGAAACCGATTCAATCGCGTGAAATACTGGACAACGCACTCGTTGCACTCGCCAGTTACGTCGACGGAACACCTCGCAAGCTGCTGGTGGCGCTGCCCGAGTCGCCTGCGCGCGAGCAGTTCGTCGCGTTGATTCCGGGCGAGCGTCTTACGCCTGTGATCGTGCCTTCGCGCGAACCGCCGCTGGCCGCGTTGACCGACGACATCGGGTGAGCGCTTCAGCTCATCATCGATCGATTAAGCGAAGCTATACCGCATCGGTTGACCTTGGAACGAACGTACGCGTCTAGGCGCCGGGCGGCCGCGGCACGGGGCATGCTTCGCGGAAGGCAGCACGAACCGGGATGGGCAGTCAAAATGGCAGAGTATCTGAGCGCGATATTTCGCTCGTATAGAGACGCTCGCGACGCATGGCGGTCGCTCGACGAGTCGGGTCTATGCGCATCCGGCGCATTCTTCCTTTTTACAATCTCTCCTTTGACGCGATCCGTGCGCACAATGTGCCCGACGCATGAACTGGATTATGCGGAATACGCGGGTCACGGCGAACAGTTCGCGATAACGGCGGTCAACCGGTTCACCGAGCCGCCTATGGATTATTTCTTTGGCGACAAGCTCGATGACAGGAGAACCGATCACACATTGCTGGTCGCGGCTGACCCCCAACCAGCAATGCTGGTACAGATTTGCGCGACGTTGAAGGACAGCGGAGCGTTCGCGATCCGTCGGCCGGGTTCGGGTTCGCGTTGGCAGTTTTGCAACTCGCGATAGCAAAATGCCGCCCTGTGCCGCATTCCAAGGAGTATGCCCTCCCTCTCTAGCTTGCGCTCACGTGATGTCGGATGGCTAGCCACCACGCTGACCATCAAAGTCACGGCGGCACGCACCAGGTACGCCATACCACTTCACTCGACTGTCTCCCGTAGGTCGGTCGCTCAGCACCGACTTTCTAGGCGACCTCCTATGGAAACGTGTTGCCCCACGTTGTCATTAAGGTCGCGCCATTGCAATGGCCGGCATAACTTCGTTCCGCTCCGGATGAAAGAGTAGTGCGAGAGTGCGGCGCTCGAGGACAGGTTGGCAAGATCACTTCAATACTGGAAGTTGCAGTGAGCGTGAGAGCTCCACCGAAAAGTGCGGCGCCATGTTCAGGTGTGAAGCAGGCGACCGCGACCATCATCAGACGGAAGGCGCCAATCTGATCACGGAGCGCTCGATGTCCGGCACTGCAAGCGCGCCGATCGGGTCAGAACGTTTAACGTCACGATGGCGTGACGGGTCAATCGTATTGCTATTCATTTGATAGAACACAGTGGCTATCCTGCAACCTCGCTTATTGATTATCCAGCACCGCAAGGCGCAGCGTGCGTGAGCCATACTAATCTCGGCCACATTTTGAGAATGATTATGCATATGGCTCTCAGAGTACCTTCCTTCAAAGGGAGGAAACCATGGAGAAAATCGTCGCGGCACTCGCATCCGTACTGCTCGTTACCACGGCATTCGCACAGACTTGACCCTAATCTCGTGACAAAGGGTAAGCAGGCGAGACGAAATGCAACGCCAACTGAATCCATGAAAGGTATGAAGCGAGCAACCCGGGTTGCCGACGGACGGCAACGTCGGTAGCCTTGAGTTCGTCAGCGTCGCCGAGGTCAAATCCGAGATCGCTGTAACGACACGATCGCTTCTCAAACCAATGGCCGCTAGGGTCTTGTCTACATCCGTGTAGGAAGTCGCACTGACCAGTTGAGGTGACGGATTGCAGGCGCGATCGATGACACCGCCCGTTGCCATGAAAGCGCTCTTGACGCACATCGGCTAGGGGCGATGGCGTTTTCCATTGCACGAGTAAACCCGCGGGATGCACGTTGAACTCCGCGAGCTTCGTAGCGGCGCCTTTGCCTCTAAAGCGTCCGAGGGATTGGGGCCGCGCTGCGCGAACGAGTCCGGTGAAGGCACGCCGTCGCCCACAACCGAATAGAACGCCGATCGCTGTCGAAGGCGGACCAAATGTTGCGCACGGACTGTGGCGCGAGCCGGAGTGCTTTTGCTCCGCGTCTCACGGGCGCCTGAACCGGCTATATGCGGCGGATGCGGACGAAACAGCTTGGGCGCGGAATTTGCGCACTCGTTTCGGCTATGCAAGCAGAGACATGGTTATGGCAATCGGACATTTTTCACAGCTATATTCAGAAAGCCCCACAGACTGTCCGACCGCGCGGACGCCTGAAGCGCTATCTTCGTCGCGGCAGACGGCAACCACGGCCTATTCCATTTTTCATGAGCACTGGTGGCTCGACATTGCGACGGGCGGTGAGTGGGAGATGGCGACCGTCAAGCATGGCAACCAGTTGCTGGGTGAAATGCCGTACTATCTCGCCCGCAAGGGCGTGTGGCGCGTCTCGCGTCTGCCGCCGCTGACGCGCACGTTGGGTCCTGTCATCAAGCCGATTGGGACCGATCCCGTGCGCGAGTTCCGCCATCGCATGCACGTCACGACGCGCCTGATTGAACAGTTGCCGCGTTTCGACAGTTTCTTCCAGGTCTTCGACCATCGCGTGAAAGATGCGCTTGCTTTTGCGCTGCGTGGCTTCACCATTTCAGCGCGGTACACGTTTCATATCGGGCCGGATTGCACGACGCCTGAGGTGTGGGCGCGCATGAGCAGCAAGACACGCAACGTCATCCGGAATGCAGCGACGACTTTGACCGTGCGCCAAATCGAAGCACCGGGCGAGTTTCTTCGCTTCTATGAAGCGAATCTCGCATCGCGGTCACGAACCAACGCGTATGGCACCGTCGTCATGCGCGAACTCGTGAATGCATTTGTCGACAGGAAAGCGGGACGTCTGCTGGGCGCATATGATCGGCACGGCAGGCTAGCCGGTGTGATCGGCCTCGTTTGGGATTGTGACAGCATGTACTACCTGCTCTCTTCGCGCGCGCAGGCGTCGCCTGGTGGAGCGATCAGTCTTCTGGTCTGGTCCGCGATCCAGGAGGCGATCGGCCGCAACCTGACATTCGATTTCGACGGATTTTCAGGTGCTGCCACATACGAGTTTCTAAGCGGCTTCGGCGGGACTTTGAAACAGCGGCTCGGTGTGGAACGCCTGAGCACGATGTACTCGGTAGCAAGAACACTCAAGCGTCGCGTGTCTCGGCAGTCGCACGAGGCATTTACGCCCAATCTCTGACACGCAACGTGTCACTCGGTCGATACCGCTTCCAGGAAAGGGGACGCCTCGGCGAAGCATGTGTCGTGACAGCCTGCTGTGCTGTGGGCGACAAGTTGCGAATACTTCTCAAGTTTCGGTCGGGCGGGATACAGTGCAGATCCTGCGTTCCATGCGACCAGCCATTGCAGCTTCGTCGAACGCGCTGCGTAGCCGGAGACCAAAGTTACGGCTTTTCACCAGCACGTCACAAGCCGACGTGGCTATGCGCGAAAAGTACCGAAGCACGTGACGTGCACCGACGTATCCGTGGCGAGCACACGGATGACTGGTTCGCGGAGGCCATGCAACGCAGCCAGTTGGACTGCGGGCGTCTTATTAGGAAGACGGCGTTGCGACGCGGCTGTCGAAGGTACGTTGCCCACAAGCGACGGCGGATGGCAGGACGATGCTGACGAAGACGTGACGGATAGATAAGACACTTTTGGAGAACTGTCGCCAACCTACGACTCCGAGAAGGCGCCGGAGGGAAAGTAGGGACGCGGTGCCCAGGAGGGGCATAAGCAAAGCGGCTGTACAGGGCATGTTGCGACCTGGTGGCGTCTATCCCCTCGTCTACACTGGCCATATGACCGGCAGGTCACTGGAGGCTATCGTGCTCGCTCTTGCTTTTGGGTGAAGGATGGACACCATCATGCTCAACCTGTTGGGGTGCGCGACATGGATGTGCATCGTGTCATCGTGCGGGCTGGGATCGGCAAATTGCGTGCGATACCTGTCTGGCGTAAAGTGATGCAACTTGGGGGGCGAGTTGGTTCGTGGAAAATTCGCTTGGACAGGGAACTGAATGTGGAGTCGCTGACCATTGATTTGCTTGATCCGCCGGGCGCGGGGTCGACGAACTTCGTTCGAGATTGAAAATGTCTGCCACCGGTTACGTACATAGACGTGCGCTAGTCGAATCCGCCTGTCAGAGCGCCCCCGGCTGGGATGCGTACCCGAGGATCCCCGGCATCGGGCTATGCAGTCGATGTGTTCTGCGGCACTGCATTGTGGGCGATGCGTGCGGTGCACGTGAAATTGAGCGCTGGAAGCGGCGGAACGTTCTCGCGACATTCCGCCGAATTGCGATTGCCGCAACGTTCAGAATGGCCGGTGCCTTCCAGGCGAAAGGGAAATATGCCCCGTAAAGCATGTTGCGCTTTTCGCGTAACAATAGGCACTCCTCCCTTCCACAGTCGTCCACTTCGTGCGCGGTCGGAGTAAAGGAGAAGACGGCACTAATGGTTCACTCCGAGACCTACCAGTTCCCTTATACCCGAACTGAGGGAAGGCAACGCACCTACAGCGTGACAGTCAACCTCGCCCGCAGGGACTCCGGGGTATTTGCCTACGAGGCATGGGTACATTACGCGGGAATATTCAAGGGCAACGGTCTCGTGTTCCCGCTCGCTGCCCAAACTTGGGAACAGGCGGCGAATGAGGCGCGCGCACGCATTGAAGATCAGATAGAGCATCTGCTTGGTGTTATGGAATGAGCCTCGGTGGATCCGCGTAAACGATGGGAAGTTCCGGCGCGTAGTGACTTATGACGCTGGCTTCCCGCAGATCGACAGCATTGGGTGCGGCAGTTCGGATGCCGCGGGTCGCGGAATTTCCCGTCATTCGTGAATGGATCAGCAGCCGAGAGGCCGCGCATCGAACGCCGTCGACGTTTTGCGGGCTCGGAGTAGCCGAGCCGGTTGCTCAAACGGTTTGACGTTCGGCGTCCTCGCGAGGAACACCACTTGCTGGACGTTGAGACCATTCGACCAACCAAGGGAGGTTCACATGGCTGACTCATTTCAATCCACGATTCCCGGCCCTGCCGGATTACTTCCCCAAGACGACCATTCTGGAGCGAAGTCGCACGGCAGCGACGCAGGACCGGGAACCGGCACCGGATCGTTGTCCGACCTGAAAGAAAAAATTGCGAATGCACACGAGGTTGTCAAAACGAAGTACCGCATCGTCTCCGAATCGACCGACGATTTCGTTCATGAGAGTCCGTGGAGATCTGTCACTATGGCACTCATCGGCGGACTCATCATCGGAATGCTTGCTGCCCGATAACGCGGATTCAGCCACCAGAAAAAAAGAAGGTGTGTCGACCTCGCATACAATCATTTTCTGGCTGATTATTGGAGGCACCGTCGGCGCTTTGGCCGGTCGGCGATGCAACCATAGTCGGGTGACGCGGTAGAGAAACTACAACCGCAGCGCCGCACTGTACACATGAAGCCCGACTGCAACACCCATCTTTTGCGCCTAATCCGCACGTCAGTCCAGGCTCGAAGCGATTGGTATCCGGATCAACCAGTTCCCGACATAGTCGCCGCGCAAGTCCTGGCGGCGACCGACGCGCGTCTACGTCCACGATCGAGCAGCGCTCAACGTCCCATCAGGAAACAGCACGGCAACCGGTGGAGCGATGCTTGCGCGGCATCCATCATCCGGCCTTCGAGTACGGGCTCGCGCGCCGGTTCGACATGCGGCGGGTTAGGCAGTTGTAGCACGTCCGTAATGCTCAAGTTCGTCGCCATAACCGAAATGCTCGACGATTGAACAGGATTGCCACGCGGCACTTTTAAGCTTTGGCAGGCCGGGCGTTTGTTAAATAAATGATGTACTAGCCGCTCAATCGGAACGCGACGATTTCCTGGAGGAAGCAATGATCGCTACCAAACATGCAGTACCGCCATTCCCGCCGCAACAGCAGGCCAACGTGCCCGGGCTCACCGCGCCGATGAACCCACAGCCCGACGACGGTGAAGAGAGTTATGTTGGACACGGCCAGCTTGCGGGCAACGCGGCGATTATCACCGGCGGCGACAGCGGCATCGGAAGTGCCGTAGCGATTGCATTCGCGCGCGAGGGGGCGGACATGCTGGTCTCCTAACTGAACGAGCACGATGATGCACAGGAGACCCAGCGTTGGGCGGAAAAAGCGGGTCGCCGTGCCGTTCTTATGCCGGGCGACATCAGAACCACCGCGCATTGCAATGGGATAGTGGAGCATGCGATTTAACGAGTTCGGCCGGATTGACATCATCGTCAACAACGCGGCTTATCAGATGACCTACGATTCCCTTGATGAAATTACTGATGAAGAATGGAACATGACGTTCGATACGAACATCGGTGCTTTGTTCAGAATCGTGCGGTCGGCCGTCAGGCATATGGAACCGGGCGGCTCGATCATTAACACGACATCGATCAATGCGGATAAGCCCAGTCCTGGTCTTCTCGCGTACGCGACAACGAAGGGCGCTATCCAGAATTTCACAGGCGGTCCGGCTCAGTTGCTCGCAAAGCAGGGCATTTGGGTCAGTTGCATCGCGCCTGGGCCGGTCTGGACGCCGCTGATTCCGTCGACAATGCCAAAGGAAAAAGTCGAGAATTTCGGCAAGCAGGTGCCAATGGAGCGGCCCGGCCAGCCCGCTGAACTCGCTTGCGCTTATGTGATGCTCGCTACAGACGAAGCCAGCTACGTGTCGGGGGCAACGATCGCCGTAACGGGCGGTGCACCGGTTCTCTAGCCTATGTAGAGGTCGTCTGCCGCCGGGCGGGATGAGGTGCTGTCGCGACATCATTCGATCGTTCCCGTAGATCGCAGACGACGCTACGCGTGGTGCGAGCACGATGCGCACACCTAGAGGCACGGCTGGTGGAGCGGGCAGGTCATGGCTGAGCACGCTGCCCATTCCCGAAGGCGTCGAACGGGGCGCCCTGATCCTGTTTGTTGCTCGCGGACTGCGTGGCATGTGCGATGGATTTATCGCCGTGCTGCTACCCGGCTAGCTGCTGGCCCTTGGCTTTGGACAGCTGGCTGTTGGATTGGTCAGTACGACCACTTTGTTCGGATCGGCCTTCGCGACGGTTTTGGTCGGTCTCGCAGGTAACCGGTTTGTGCCGGGCTTCCTGTTGCGCTTCGTTGCAACGCTAACGATGGCGACCGGTCTGGCGTTTGTGGGGCTGTCATCGCTATGGCCACTGCTCATCGTCACATTCGTCGGTACGCTGAACCCAAGTTCCGGCGATGTCAACCTGTTTCTGCCGCTTGCGGGAACCGTGACGGCATCTGCACAGGCCACGACGCGCGTGCTGCAAAACGAAGGCACCGGATCGTACAAGCTCGCGACGCGCTTGCCGTTGCCGGTGCCGTCACTGCCATCAGGGCACGCAAGCTCGAGGAGCCTTACGTGAACCCCCAGGCGCCTCGGGCGAAATAAGGGGCAGTCATCAGCCAGCAGTTGACTTCCGGATTATGCTTATCTCGCCGTTGCGTTCAAGGATTGCGCCTTGCACTTTATCGAGTGCTTCCGTGCCGAGCTCTTTCCGCACTGTTTCGAGGATGTCCGTTTTCGAAACCAGTGCAGCCAGCATCTGCTGCCTGTCAAAATTCCCGTCGCGATATAGCCGGCGCTCGACCCCTCCTACGAGTACCTCCAACGCATGCGACCTTACGCACGCCCATGCCAACGCTCTGTGCATGACAACAATGACCAAAGACGCCACAAATGTGGCTAGCGCAGGCGACGCGCCGACTATCGCGCGGCTCATCGTTGCTCCGAGCAAAATGGCGACGACAAGGTCAAAAGGCGAACGCTGACCGAAAGAGCGCCGGCCCGAAATCCGAATGAATACGAGGACTGCCAGGAATGTGGCGGCCGCGCGTGCTCTCATCTGAAGCGATGAGAGGTCTCTTCCTTCTCCGAACAACAACGTAAGTGCATCCATGTTCGTCTCCTTGTCTTTTGTGCAGCCAAGAACCGTTTTCGAGCCACCAACGCCACCAGTTCTTCAACAGACTTCCGGAGATGCGCTCGCTACTATCCCTGGTCAGTGAGCCGGCGCTTTGCCGACGAACCCCGGCAACCCTGCTGCCACCTTGCTCTTCGCGAGCTTGACCGCCTGTCGCTCTACGGCGACGAATTGCTCCTCGGTCTCTGGATAGGGCAGATAAGTACGGAAGAGGTCAGCCCATCTGAACTCTTCGAGTGGAACCGTGGTTTTCTCATAGCCGCCCGCATCCCGCACTGACGCCGCCAGGCTGCGATACGGATCGTCTTCCGGCTCCCACATATGTTCGGGCATAGAGGCAAAGCTCTTGCGCTGCCCCTTGGCGTCGTACGGATAGGTCCAGCGGTGGTCGTCCATCGACAGCCAAAATTCCTGATATGAGAGCCACGATAAATCAGCGACTAGGACCGCGGGCATCGTTTTTATTCCGGAGCGCCACAGCGCGCTTGCCACGTGATGGTGGTCAATGGCGAAAGGCGCCTGATGTGGCCCGAGGACAATGGGTACCGGCTTTTCGGCGATTGCCATTTCCAGGTCGCTGCCAGACAGTGACTTGTACAACTGTTCTTTTTGGCGTATCTCTCGTACACCGTGCGTCAGTTGAGTCGGGCGAAGGTTCTTGATGGCTACCGTTTTCATGTTCCCTCCATTCGGATTTTTGTCGGCTTTCGGAGGAGCGCATTCCCTGTTATATCCGGCGCGGCCGCTCAACCGATTTTGGGTGTTTTCATGTCTGGAGTTTTTAGATCTCCTTCAACAACACTGGCGCCAAGGGCCTGTTCGGCTTCCTTGGCTTTCTGAGTGGAATTAAATGGTTAAACGGACCGATCAATGGAGCGCCTTCGAAGAGACATAACCTTCGACTTGCGTACGACAGTGAGCTTCCCGACGAAACTTTGCGGCGCCGCGTTGGTGGTCGCAACGTGGATAGCGTAGCCGGGCACTCTATGCGGCCAACAACCGGAGGCGAAAAACGCTTTGCGAACAGCGCGCTGCGTGTTCCCCGAGATGCAATCATTGTGCCCGGAAAGGCGATGCATCTCGCAGCGTTGGAATGGACAGGCCTATATTTCGCTTGAACGACAACCAAACGCCTGCGGCATTAGGCTCTAGTTACCTCGCGATGTGGCCGCAGCGCTTGATGCAACAACGGCTGGACCCGCAGGGGGGCACTTCGAGCTCACCCGTGAGTGTATGGTGCTGAGGCCGGCCCGACGGACAACGGGAGGGAGCAATGGCAACGACGATTGAGCACGTTTTTGTCCTCATGCTTGAGAATCGTTCGTACGACAGTATCTTCGGCCTGTCGGGGTTTGCTGGCCATCTACCGGCTGGTGGCGCGACGACGGCCATCGGTTTGCCGGCGCAACCGATCGTGAACTTTGGCCGCAGCGGTACGCGCTATCAGTTGCGCCGGGGTTCACCGTATGCGCTCGGCTTTGACCCGGGCCATGAATTTACCGACAGCTGCGTCCAGTTGTGCGGGCTGCCTTTCGCAAGTGCGGACGTGGTCAGAAGCGATTCCCTTGTGCTCGGGCCGACAGGCTATCCGCCCCTGGCGACAGACCCGTCAACGACCGGGTTTGCCGCGACGTACGAGGACCACGCTGACGTCGTTGCGGATGCGTTCAGCGCGTTCACCCCTGACCAGCTTCCCATGCTGAACTTCCTCGCGAGCCAGTTCGGCCTTTGCGACAACTGGTTTGCGTCGGTACCCGGTCCGACATGGCCGAACCGCTTTTTCGCGGTCGCCGGAACGTCCTCTGGACTTGATCACTCGCCCAGCGACGCCGAGGTGCTGGAGGCCATCTTTCTGACTGCCCCAGTATTCAGGTTCCCGAACGGCACGATAATCTCGAAACTCAGCCCGGCAGATTGGCTCATTGTGCAGGGCGACGTCGCCCAGACGCGTGCCATCGCTGGCATGCAGAACCACCGGGACCGATTCGTCGGGATGGGGACGCTGTTGTCGCAGCTCGCTGATGGCTCTCTGAGTGCGAGGTTTGTGTTCATAGAGCCCACGTACGACGCGAAAAATGATTTCCGCAACGGTGACTCGATGCATCCTGCGGGCGACGTACGCAGGGGCGAGGGACTCGTTAAGACCTTTTACGACGCTATCAGTGGCTCAAGGCTATGGCCCAGCAGCCTGTTCGTCGTCGTGTTTGACGAGCACGGCGGCTTTTTCGACCACATCCGTCCTCCGCTAGCGGTGCCGCCCGGCTCAAGGGAGAACCCGAAACTCAAGACGCACAACTTCCCGTTTGACCGCCTCGGCGTCCCGGTACCGGCACTCGTTATCTCGCCGTATGTTGCGCCCGGAACCGTCGACTATACGCAATATGACCATATGTCGATATTGAAAACTGTCAACACGTTGCTTGCGCTAGATGGCTCCCTGAATCTCACTGCCCGTGTGCGCTCATCCGCTGACTTTTCCAAGATACTGGCATTGCCGGTCGCTCGCGCTGACGTTCCCAAGTGCCCCTTGCCTGTTGCAATTGCAGACAAGCGCCCGTCGAGCGCCGGCAGTCTCTGTGCCAAAGACCCGTTCCTGCCGCTCTATGCTCATCCTAGCATGCGGGGTTTCACTCGTCCGAAAAGCCTCTATGATTGCCTTTGCGCGCGATCCGTCTAATGCCTGAACATTTTCTGAGCGCTTGAATAGCGCTTGCGCCCTTGTTCCACATTCGAGTATTAGACACTGTTTCGATTGGAAGATCGGCGGCAAGAGGCGGCGGCGGAACGCTAGCGGAGGACCTACATGGTCGCAAGACGACGGATCCTGGGCTGCCTAACGGCGCTCGGCGGCGGTTATGTACTTAGTGGATGTGGGGGGCAGTGGATCCAGTCCGAGCGCTAATACTCAACCTGTCACCACTCCCGCGAAAACCGATACGTTTTACGGCATCAATGGGCATTTTGACTATCGTTACTCGCCCGCCCAGGTCGTTTCCATCATGAAGGGCCTCGGTTGCTCGACGTATCGAGTAGGCTGCATCGGTGACCCCGCGCAACTCAACGCCGTCGTCAATCTTGGCAAGGCATTTCAGTCCGCGGGGATGACCTTGTTCGTGCTTATCGATCTCGGTATCTACGACAGCAACCGCGAATTGTTTGCGAGCGAATCTGTCGCTTTTAACCGCGGGCAATCGTGCGCGGCAACGGTCGCCGCAGCGCTTGCGCCGTACGGTGTGACCATGATGAGTGCGGCAATGAGATAACGCGAGCGGGCGACATCATTATTGACCCATCGAACGCTGGCACGAAGGCCGTTGATTTCAATAACGCGAACTGGCCAATCATGCGCGGCGTAATGCGGGGAATGATTCAAGGAGTCAAGTCCGTGCAGCCGTCCGCGAGTTGCGGCATCAACTTCTGCGTCGCCGTCATCGGCGCGTCGGACGCGTTATGGGACGGTAAGCAGCCCGACGGCAGCAGCGATCATCTGACGGTGCGATGGGACATGACGACCTGGCACAACTTCGAAGTCAACGGTGACTTCTTCAATTTGGGTTCTGACGGATCAGGTCCAGGATTCGACCTCCCGGCGTACCGCCAGACACGCTACAGAGTGCCGTTCCTGCTTACCGAGTGGAACACCGGTCCTGAAAAGACAGAGGCATATCGGGCGACCTATATCGGGTGCACAGCTTGCCAACTACTTCGCGGCAAGAAAGACGAAGTACATCCAGTCGGTGATGTATTACGAGCTCGACAGCGGAGACACGACTTTTGGCCTGATGATCGACGGCACCATACTGAAGCAGCAATATGACGCATTCGCCAGCTTCGTTACCGGACACCCCGAAATTTGACCGTGCCGGCTCTTGTCAGTAGCGTATCCGGAGTCGCCAGACCCTTCGCATCGTCGTAAGCGGCTCACGAGGGCCGTTCTGGCATAGCGATTGAGGTTTTGGATAGTTTGGTATCCACCAAATTTATGGTGGGAACCAAAGTGGACAAGACGTGGGATGAGCGCTCCGCAGGCAGCGCATATAAACGGCCGAACTTTCCGACCGAATTCAAGCGGCAACTCGTCGAACAATCGTTCGAGCCGGGTGCGTCGGTAGCGTTGATCGCGCGCAGCAACGATATCAACGCGAACCTGCTGTTCAAATGGCGGCGGCTCTATCTGGCAGGAGAGTATGGTTTGCCAACGCTCCCGGAGGGCGCGGCGCCGAAACCGACACAGCAGGCACCTTCGCTGTTGTCTGTGGATGTCGTCGCTGAAGCAGCCAGCCATACGCCACCGACGGCAGTCACGACAGTACGGTCTCCAGAGGATCTTTGTGAGATCGAGTTCGACCGTGCGCGCCTGAGAGTTCGCGGCAACGTGTCACCGGATATGCTGCGCCTGCTGATTCGGGAGCTTACCCGATGATCGGCCTGCCGGCTGGCACTCGCATCTGGATCGCTGCCGGCGTCACCGACATGCGCGCCGGTTTTCAGGGGCTGGCGGCGAAGGTGCAGACCGCGCTCGAGGAGAATCCGCTGGGCGGCAACGTCTTCATTTTTCGCGGGCGGCGCGGCGACCTGATCAAGATCTTGTGGGCCACAGAGGACGGGCTTTGGCTCCTTGCGAAGCGGCTCGAACGAGGGCGTTTTATCTGGCCGCAGGCTGACGGTGGCAAGGTCCATCTGACCCATGCACAACTGTCGATGTTGCTCGAAGGCATCGACTGGCGTCAGCCGCGTCGAACGGCGGCGCTATCGGTGTTGTAAACGGCCTGGCGCACGCGTAAACTCCGGCGCATGACCGATGATGTCCCACTGCCGGATGACGTCGATGCGCTCAAAGCCTTGCTGATCGAGGCCCGCGCCCAGCTTGCCGAACGTGATATCGAGATCGAGCAGCTTAAGGCTCAGATCGACAAGCTCAGGCGGATGCAGTTCGGCCGCAAATCCGAGCAATTGGACCGCCAGATCGAGCGGCTCGAAACCAAACTGGAGGATCTGACGGGTGGGCGTGGTGCCGCCGATGTTCGCCGTGCCCGCGCGTCGGGTACGAGCGCGCCAGTCGGTACGACGGCCCCGAAGGAGGCGTTGCCGCCGCATCTGCTGCGCGAAGAGCACGTGCTTGACACTGGTTCGAACTGCCCGAACTGCGGCAACGCCATGCAACCACTTGGCGAAGACGTGTCTGAGCAACTCGCCCGTGTCGCCGCCGCGTTCAAGGTGATTCGCACAATCCGGCGCAAGGCAGTCTGCCCCTGCTGTCATCACTTCTCCCAGCCGCCAATGCCGGTGCTACCGATCGAGCGCAGCATTGCGCATCCGAGCCTACTGGCAGATATCCTCGTTTCGAAGTTTGCAGATCATCAACCGCTGTACCGGCTATCGGAGATTGCTGCGCGTGACGGCGTCACGCTCGATCGCGCCAGCATGGGGCGCTGGGTCGGTCAGTGCGAGGAGCTCTGTCGTCCGCTGACCGAGGCGCTGCGTCGCTACGTGATGGCGAGTTTCAAGCTGCATGCGGACGACACGCCAATTCCTGTGCTGGCGCCCGGCAACAGGAAGACCCGCACGGGCCGACTGTGGGTCTATGTTCGCGATGACAGTCGCTCGGGATCAACGGAGCCGGCGGCGGTCTGGTTTGCATACTCGCCCGACCGCAAAGGCATTCACCCGCAGAGCCATCTCGCCGGATTTGAGGGCATCCTGCAGGCCGACGCATACGGGGGCTTCAACGAGCTGTATGAAGGCGGCAGGATCCGTGAAGCGGCATGTTGGGATCACGCCAGGCGATATCTGTACGATGTTCATGTGCGTACACCCACCGAAGCGACAAGGCATGTGCTCGAGCTGATTGGCGAACTTTACGGAATCGAGGCCCATATTCGCGGCGCACCGCCAGGCGAGAGGCGGCAGGTACGACAGCACAAGAGCATACCGGTGTTAGCGGCCATCAATGCATGGATGACACACAAGCGCGCGACACTGTCAGCAAAGTCGGAACTGACCAAAGCGATCAACTATTCACTCAATCAATGGGACGCGCTCGTTCTGTACTGTGACGACGGTCGCGTCGAAATAAGCAACGCGCTGGCCGAAAACGCCTTGCGCTGCGTAAGCCTGGGGAGGAAGAACTTCCTCTTCGCAGGCTCCGACAGTGGAGGGGAAAGGGCTGCGGCAATGTACGGCCTGATCGGGTCATGCAAGCTCAATGGGATCAACCCCCTCAGCTACCTTGAATATCTCCTGACCCACATCGCCGATCACAAGATCAATCGCATCGGTGAACTCCTGCCATGGAATGTGGCAGACAGACTGCCCGTCCTGTCACCTCCACCGATCTCCCTCTGATCATTACCCTTCGGTCCAGTATCACTATCATCCCTCGCGCGCGCGAGTTCCATCGAACGGCCCTCGCGAGCCGCTTACGCATCGTCATTGGGAAACAACTAGACCAACAGGTTTGCGGGTCATCGTTGATGGGCGTCTTCGGCTTCCGTAGAGGCAGAAGAAATGGCTACGCGTGCATCGCGTCCGCCGGATAAAGTTGCAGGAAGGATCGAGCATCGTCTGTCGACCTGCTCGACAACCAATCGCCGTACTGCGTCGCCGGCACGATCACGACCGACCGCTTTTCGTCGCCTGGTTTGCGGAAGCGATTCATAAGCGGGTGCTCGTCGGAGTTGACGGTTAGCATCGTGAAGGCGATCGACGGCGAACCGTCCGCCTCCTTCCATTGGCGCCATAACCCGGCGGATGGCGAGCGGCTCGCCATCCGCCATCCCAATCTTCCAGCGTACCGCTTTGCCGGTCTCGTAGTTCGGTTCGAAAAAGGTGCGGCACGGAATCAGGCAGAGCTGCAGATTCTTCCAGGCGCTACTGAAGCTGCGCTTCTGCTCGACCGACTCAGAACGCGCGTTCATCGTGTCGAAGACCTTTACGCCAGGCGGAATATGTCGACGGGGCACGATACCGAAGGAGGCAGGGACCGTCTCGAAGGCGTCGCCGCCGCGCCTGAAGATCGGTGCGAAATAGTCCTTGTAGATCTCGGGCTTGTAGTCAATTCGGGCCGCGGAAATAGGCTGAATACATCCCAACGGGCGTCGTTCGAGTTTGCTTCGTGGCTAGTGCACATGCCGCCTCCGGTCGGGAACCTCATCATAGTAAGCGTCCGAATCGCACGGTGGCTACTCGACGCTGAGCAACCCGTCGAATCAGCTTATCGATCTGACGAAGGACGTGATCGAACTGAGTCCCCGAATCGTCTATCTGTGGAAGGTCACTGACGGCTGCTCGCGCCTGAACAAGAGCAGCGTGTGGGAGTACCCGCCCGAACTGCGTCAGGTGATCTGGCTGAAGGGCCCCCTCGTAAGGAAGATCAATGCCAACGATAACTGACCTGCGGACGCACCTGTTCGACACGCTCACCACGCTCAAGGATAAGGAAAAGCCGATGGACATCGAGCGCGCCAAGGCGATGGCAGACGTCGCACAAGTGATTGTCAATACGGCCAAGGTGGAAGTTGAGTTCCTGCGCGCGACCGGCAGAAAGCAGGGAACGGGCTTTATCACTGATCCCGCCGCCATCACCGGCACGACTAAGCACATCTGCGAAGACTGATCTGATCTAACCGCAAGGACAACGATAAACATGACCAACTATCCAATGCTCGATGAAAAGCTGGCGGCGCTCCGCCACGCAATCGAAGGCGGCGTAAAGGCCGATAGCATGCAGGGGCTCAAGCTTATGGAACTGGTGGACGCAATCGGCGAGCAGTTCAAACGCGAGCTGGCCAAACTCGAGATGTCTCCAGAATTCACCGACAGCGCCCGCGCAGCGCTCGTATGGGTGCTCTATCACCGTCAGGGTGGGTCGTCACCCGTCGGTCAGCCGATCAGGTTCGCGCTCGGCATGGGCGCACACGATCCGCTGAAACCAGCTCAGATTGGCGAAGCACTGAAGCTCGCGCAGAAATGCCATTTCCCCGCAGCGCGCGAACTGCCCACCGCCCCTCCAGCCGCTAGCGAGCAGCAGCCGACGAATGAGCAGAAGCCCGCGCGCTACTTTGTCTATGACCCCGAGGACGGCTACAACGAGTTCAAGACCGACGAGGAGCGCCAGAAGGCGCACCAAGAGGCGATCGACGGCTATCTCGATGAAGGATGGAGCAAAGAAGTCACGCAGGTCGTATCGGGCATCGTCACGCACAAGACAGTCCAGACGAACCTGGAGCGTCGGCCTGCGGCATGCGCGCACCATCCCGAGCACGATGACGACGACTGGGATGCATGCATTGCGTGGAGCGAGTATCCGGATCACAACTACAAAACGTGCTGCCAGTACGAGCCTGCACTGATCCGCACCTCTGATAACTCCACAGCCAGCGACAGCGCTGAAGGAGGTGTTGCGTGATGCAAACCTCTTCGTCAACCGTTATTGACGAAATCACCGCCATGGGCGATTCCCTCGATCACTTCCCTGCCATATCGGATCAGGATTCGACACGCCTCTTCTGCGGTGTGCGCGGGGTTTCCCCACTTCGGAGTGACCCGGGTCTCTGTGACATGAGAACCGTTTGTTTTATCGACGATCACTATCCACCCGGTGAAGCCAGTTTGTCCGGGAGTATTCGGAACGTTCGCATGGATCTCGATGCCGGGGCGGTATTCGGAAAGCTGGCTCGTCATAGCTGCCTCCACCGTGGTTATCAAGGAATCCTAGCATGACCACAACATCAAGAGTCTGGAGCCGGTGGCGTGGGAATGCTCGTCACCTGCTGGCGAGAAGCCCGCGTTGGCTTTCCTCGCATCCAAGAAGCCCACCGTCGAGCACTACGAGAATCAAGGCTGGTGCGTGCTGCCTCTATATGCCGCCCCTGTCGATGACAAGTTCATGAACGTCGAGTTATCCACAGAAACGGTGGACAAGCCTGTGCACAAGCTGCCGGAGGATCGCGTGTCGCGGGTCGCTATCGTTGTCAAAGACGTTGTCGAAACGTTGATGCTGTGGAACGGACAAGCATGCGCCGGGCTGGATGTGAACGGGCTTGCCGATCTGCGGCGACGAACTCGCATCTATCGCAGCCAGCGACAGCGCTAAAGGAGGTGCGGCGTGATGCGTTTAACCGATGGTGTCCGCGTCAGACAGGTCAGCACTTCGGGTGCTGGTTTCGACAGGAAGAATCCCGCGAGTGCGAAGCGAAGAGATGATCTCTTCGACAGTAGCGTCCTCGAGCAAGCGACGCCCGACCCTTTTGCGCTGTGCATTGGTAGCTTCGATACCACGCTGCAGATCGGAAGTTTGCGCGGCGATATAGACAGCCATTCCGTACCCGTATCGCCAGGCGAGATCGCTGCTGAAAAAGTACTTCATGGTCAGGTCTTCGACGTCCGTCTGACGAACTGTACCGCGCCGGACGGAACGGCTGCGATTCACACCCCGCATTTTACAAGACGTGCGGTGCTGGACTTCCCGTCATCCGGGTCACGTCTTGGTTCACGGCAATAAAGCACAAAACTTGAGGGTAGAAAGAGCGTGCGCCATTCAATGCTGTCCGGCGCTCAGCAGCATCCAGACTTGTTTTCGCGGCTCACCTTTGAGAATGCGGGCGAACGCGGCGCCGCATCACGTGCAGGTGTAGTGCTGCTCGACCTGAGCGTCTTTCACTGCGCCGGCGCCGATCCGAATCAACGTCTCGCGCCGCTCGACCGTCGACGGCTCTCCGTAAAGATCAGCACACGGCGCACAGAATCCAAAGTTCCAAGTCGGCACTCCTGAAGCGCACACAGAAAAGGAAGAAATGGCATGAGCGCCGCAAAAATCCCGCGAGGTTATACGCACTCTGGATTTGCTGGGGGGAATCGTGCTGAGTGCGAAGGCCTTTGCGCAGATGACCTGCTCGCCATCGAGGAAGCAGTCCAGCAAAGCGTCGTCGTCAGCCTCGTCAGCGCCGAATTGATCTCGCAGTGCTTCAAGGCTGATCCGAAAGTGCTGCACCTCACCCCGGATTATCAGTCCGAAATCGAGTCCAGCATTGTCCGGAGCAACGGTCACACTCAGAGCTTGATACATCGACAGCCCCCCGCTCTCGCTGGAATAGGAATCGTAGCATGAGCGACAGCACCAAGAGTCTGATGGAACGAGCCACCGAACTCACTGAACGCTACCACGCCGAGATCGGGCAGCCAGGCGAGATTGACTGGGGCGAGCACGCCGATTTCGCGAGCGCAGCTATCGACATCCTCGGCGACTTGATCGCCGCCTCTGTCGCTGACAGCGCAGAAAAAAGCCCCGCTCCCGAAGGAGGCGAGGCAGGCGGTGCGGGCGTTCTGAGGGAACACAGGGCGCCCGCACCTTCGAGTGTAGGCGGTCTGATTCAGTTTTCCAATGTCGCCGCCAGCGCAATGGCGAAGGATGCGGAGCGGTATCGGTGGTGACTGGGTGTTTCGAGCAGGAAGCGAAGGCTTGCCGACGTGGAGCCCGCCGGCATCGACACAGCTATCGACACAGCTATCGACGCCGCTATCGCGGCATCCGCAGAGAAGGGAGATAAGGCATGAGCGCGAAGACATCGATCGAATGGGCCGACATCAGGGGGACGTAGGTTCAGCGCCAGCGTCCCGCAAGGACCATACGCCGGGCGGATCGCCATCGTGAGTGCAACGATGCATCCAGTTACCGCATACCGTGCACCGGTACTGATCGTAGCGCTTCGTCGGATGGCTTGGGTATCCGAAGATCCCACGGCCCATTGCGTACAGGTCGCCGTGAGGCGGTGTGGATGACAGCTTTCCAGAGAGTGTTTTACAAGCGTTGCACGGTTCCATGTCACTCACCTGAGAAACACACTTATTAAATCTAGCATGTTTGAAGCAGCACAACGAGTAATCGAAACAACAAGAAAACACTGGGGTGTCGAATGGCAGCAGTCCTAGAGATCAACCACTCGAATTGACCGAGACAGAGCTTGTCCGGATGACAGGTTATAGGCGTCCAGGAAAGCAGATCGAGACGCTCAAGTCGCTGGGCGTCCCGGCGCGCAAACGACCCGATAACCGCGTGCTCGTGCTACGCGTCCACTGCATGTATCCCGTGGCATCGCCCGATCGCGCGGCTGCACATAAACCGAAACTGAAGCCGGTACCGCGCAAGAAATGAATCGACGTGGCAAAACACATCGCGACCTGCCGCGCCGCGTGCAGGCCAAGCACGGCGCGTACTACTTCTTCGCGCGGCGCCGACGCGCAACCCGTGGACGGGAAAGATCCAAACGTTGATTCGCCTGTGCTCGATCGCCGACGGCGAGACCGTCATGTATTCAAAGCTTGGCGAATTGATGGGCGAACGGAAGCTTGTTGATGGCACAATGCCTAGCTTGTGCGCTGACTGGAAGGACCGGAAGCTCGATCGCTACAGCGACAAGGTGCAGAAGGAATATCGCCGCATGGCCGACGTTATCGCGACCGCGTTCGATGAGTACTCCGTCGCCGATGTCACGACGAAGGACTGCGCCGACTTCCTTCGCGACAACTTCAGCTCGAAGCACAACACCGCACAGAAATATGCGAACGTGCTTCGGAAGATCTTCAAATTCGCGATCAGCGAGCGTGGCTTCCGCCAGGACAACCCGTGCGACCAACTTGACCTCTCGGAGTACGCGACGAAGCGCCGCGAGGTGCTGCCCGCGCATGACTCAATCAAGGCGATTCGCGAGGCCGCGCTAATCGGCAAAGACGGCTTACCGACCGAATCGGGCCCGATGTTTCAATGCATCGTCGACATGTCGTATCTGGTCTGGCAACGCGCGATCGACGTGCGTACTCTGCTTAAGACGCAGATCGGCGCGACCGCGATCCGCTTTAAGCCATCGAAGACGGCCGGCACGAGCGGCAAGGTGCTCGACGTCGAGATCACGCCGCAGATCCGGCGATCAAGAAGAAGTATCGAATCATCAGCCAATACCTGTTCCCGACGCAGAAAGGCGGTGCGTATTCGAAGACGGGGCTTCATTCGATGTGGCGCCGCGCGAAAGAGCGCGCGAGCGTGACCGATGGAATTCAGTTCAAGGATCTGCGCGCGCTGGGCACAACTGACGCAGCGAAGGCCGGGAAAAACAAGGCGGAAATTCAAACTCGACTCGCTCATACGACAGAAAAAACGACCGAGATTTACATCAAGAAAGCTATACCCGAAAAGTCTTAAATCGACCTAAAGCTGCCTTGGTGAGTGCTCTGAGTTTTAGACAAACGTCTAATATTCTGTCTAAAAACTACTGTACAAGCGAACAGTGAGCGGAAAAGAAAAAACCCGCAACAGCCTTAGCTGACGCGGGTTTTAATCTGGTCGGGGCGAGAGGATCCGAACCTCCGACCACCTGCAACCCATGCGGAATGCTTCGCAGACGTTGGACGCTGATTGCGAGTCGAGTCTCAGGCATAACGCATGCGCCGAGATGTCACCGCGGTCACGGTGACTGCGGGTATGGCTAACCAAGGAGAGAGCCATGGCGACGAAAACCCTGAAGGACCTGTTCATCCATTCGCTATCCGACATTTATAGCGCCGAGAAGCAGATGACAAGGTCGCTGCCGAAAATGGCGCGAGCTTCCGCGAACCCGGACCTGAAGGCGGCGTTCGAGCGCCATCTGGAAGAGACGCAAGGGAAGATTCAACGCATTGACCAGATAGTTGAAGCAACGGGGGTGAAGCCCAAGCGCATCAAATGCGTGGCGATGGAAGGTCTCATCGAGGAAGGGCAGGAGCAAATTGATGAAATAGAGAAGGGGTCGGTACTCGACACGGCTCTTATTGCAGCGGCACAGAAGGTCGAGCACTACGAAATAGCCGCGTACGGTTCGCTGATGGCGCTGGGCAAACAGCTCGGCGTCGTCGTCATTGTTCCTCTGCGTTTCGGTTCGGTTCGCTATCGCGGCGCGAGCACGCCCACGATAATACGAGCATGATGCCCGTTGGTTCACGATAGCGCCACGACGGCATGCAAGCGCGGGCGATTAGCGTCCCTCATGCGAGACGCGGCGCGGAACCTCATAGCTATTTTCCTAGCGCTTTCGCCGCGACTTTTTCGTCGGCCAGTAACGAGAGCTTTTCGCCCTGGTCTTCTCTTCTTTCAACGTTTCGCCTAGCAACTGGACTGCGGTCTAGGTCACGGCTATGAGAGGTCAGCAAGCGGCGCGCCGCAAAGTAAGTCTCGGCTGAAGGCGAGGCTTTAGGTCTCGTCCGGGCGGGACGTCAAAATTCCGGATAAGGTTCGAGATAGCGTCCGCGGGGCTTTAGGCGTGGGCGGGCTCGAGAAGAATTTCTGGCTTTTCGAGTCAGCAAGGCCTGATGCGATGCCCTGAAGGGCTTGTGAGCCAGGCAAACTTTTCCAAGACCTGACCCATGCAGGCAGATAACCTGCGATCTGTCACCTACAAGCAAGCAATCTGGACTGCAAACAATCGTAGCGCAAGAGTCATGTCAGCTGGCGGGCCCCTATAGCCGGCGAGTCCAAGGGCTGCTTTGCTCTTCCGCCCGCGGTCGCGGACTGACCGCCGACAGGCTCCTGAATTCGTCGTCGGCTGTTTTCCATGGTCAGCCGGAACTCAGCCGTGGACAACGACGACAGGTCTTTGACCAGAAGGTAAGCCGGCTGGCAGTAAGGCGTAGTCCCGCGAATGTGTGCGAGATCTCGTCCTGTCGGTTGCAATCGGCGGCCCACATACGAAAACGCACATACAAGAACTCACACCAAGTGTTCGGGCGGTCGACTCACGTCCCTGGCTTCTACCATTGACGGCAGCGCCATCGACTCCAGTATCGCCGGTCGTCACCGGCCTGGAGAAGGTCAAGCGTTTCGACGGAACAACTCCGCGCTTCCAATTGTCACGAGGCCCACGAAGGAGTCGGGTTTGTGGTCGGTTCAAATCGGTCGCTGCACCATTTGGACAATGCAAGCTCTCGAAGTCGGCGATTCATGCCGAAGACAATGGGTCATTCATGCTTTGCTGCCGGTGAGGGACAACCTGAAGCCGCTCGAGAACCGGGAGCAACACCGTCACCGTGGTCCCTGTACGGCCATCGCCGCTCGCAATGGAGACGCGACCGCCGTGACACTCAACCAGATACTTGACCAGAGCAAGTCCGATTCCGAGACCTGAGTCCGCTGTCGATACCCGCGAACCGAGTTGCGTGAACATCCCGAATACGTGAGGAAGTTTGTCCGCAGGGATACCGTATCCCTCATCCGTCACGGTAAATTTTACAGTACCTCGCGCGGTCGTCCCGTTGTCATCGAAAGCAGGTTCGACAACAGCGGCGAGTTCAATGTGACTGCTGTCGGGAGAATACCGGGCGGAATTACTGAGCAGGTTCACCAGAACCTGCGTAAGGCGGGGCGCGTCGGCGTGCAATGCGAGCGGTTCGGACGGACACTGGACAGTCAGTCGATGCTTGCGCGCCTCCATCGCTGGCTGCACGGCGTGGACGGCATCCCACACGATATCAGCCAGTTGGCATGTTCCCACCTTGACTTCCACCTTGCCGTGCCGGATTCGCGACGCGTCCAGAAGGTCGTCAATCAGTCGTTGAAGCCGGCCTATCTGCCGTTGCGCTATCTCGAGCGCGCGCGCTGTCGCTGAACCACTGCTCCCTGGGCGACCAAGAATTTCAAGCGACGAAACCACGGGCGCAATTGGGCTTCTGAGCTCGTGACTGAGCGTGGCGATGAACTCGAAGGTGCGCTCTTCGGTCCGGCGGAGCGCTTCCTGGGCTTCCTCTGCTTCGGTCGCCCGTTTCTGCGCCAGCGCCTGCATATGCGAAACCTGCAACGCGGCACCGGTGAAGTCGGCGAGGCTCGTCAGCAAACGCAGGTCTTCTGCGTCGAAGCGCGCGTTTTCGTTGTGAGACATTACCCAGATGGCGCCCCAGGGCCCGTCGCCAACCGGAATAGGCACGAGCAGGGCCTCGACGACTGGCGGCGAGACGGCTTCTATTGACGGGAAGTAGCGTTGCGGTGTCTTGAACAGCTCCGGTTTGCCCATTGCCAACGTCACGCCGCATACGCTGTCATCAAAGGGACGGTAGGTGTTCAGAAGTGGTGCACAGTGGCCTGCGAGGGACGCCCACCGGAAACTCGCCGGCTTGTCCGGCGGCGACTCGAGCACGCTGATGCCTGCGCTGCCCGCCCTGCATAGCCGGGCAGCCTCCAATGTCAGCATGTCAAGCATGGCTGCATCCGAGGTAGCAAGTGCATGGGCGAGCCGTCTCAGGACTTTGGCCTCCGCTCCATGGTTGGGGCGCCGGCTTGCCCGCGTCGCGAGTTCGGCGGTAATCAGCGCCTCCCGGTGCGCCGTACGAATGCCCGTGTCGTCAGGAGAAATATTTACCTCCAAGTTCATGTTTGCACTCCCAGCGCAAACGTCCAAGGCTTTCACGAACGCCTGCAAAGTCGGCGGTGTTAGCCACTTTCTGCCGCACGTGTCGTTCCTCGTGGACTGCATCGCCGTGCTGTTGGTCGCCTTAATCCGCGTGTGCATGCCTTCGAAAGTTCGTCGACGACGCAGTCGACTGCGGAACGGCGGATACCTTCCCGCCGTCCAACCGTATGCATCGGGTAGTTGGCGTCAGCCTGTACGCACCTCGATGCGTCTTGGCTTCGCCTCGTCGCGACGCGGTATCGTCAGCTTCAGGACGCCATCCTTCAGGGACGCCTCAATCCGTGAGGTATCGAAGTCTTCACTGACGGCGAAGCGGCGCAAGAAGTAGGGCGCCCGCACTTCGGCATGCGAGAGCGCGAGGTTCGGCGGCACGGGCACCATGGATTCCGCCTCGATGGTCAGACTGCCGTCGTGGACATTGATGTCCAGCTTCTCTTTCGATACGCCCGGCAGGTCGGCCAGAAGCGTGACCGCGTGAGCGTCTTCGAAGATATCGACCGCCGGCGTCAGCGAGGCGCGACGACGTACGTCGCTCGATTCCGCGCGCGTCACCGCGTCTTGGTCGCGTTGGGCGATTTGCGTGTTGTCGCTCATGATGTCACCTCGTCACTGAACGGTAATTGCGCGGGGTTTGGACGCTTCGCGCTTGCCCACAGAAATCAGCAGGCAGCCGTCGACGTAGTGCGCCTGCACCTTGTCAGGGTCGGCCTGCTGGGGCAGTTCGATGACCCGTCGAAACGAGCCGTTGAAGCGCTCCTGCGCGTACTGCCGCGTGCCCTCAGGCAACTGTGCGTCGCGGGTCGTCCGCTCGCCGGCAATCGAGAGCAAACCTTTATCGATGGAGATATCGAGTTTCCCGAGCTCGACGCCGGGCGCAAACGCGACGATTTCTACCGTGTCGTCGGTCGTGCCGACGTTGATATGAGGAAATGTGCCGAACTGGCTTGAACGAAGGCTGGACGGGAAGCCGCCGAACAGGCTGGACATCTGGCGTTGCAGCCGGTCCAGTTCACTGAAGAGGTCGGTCCCAAAGTGAAGATCACTCATGGTCGCTTTCTCCTCTGCGGCGAGGAGACAAACCGGCATACGCGCTTCAGTCCGGTTGTCCCGTGCCGCGGACAATCAAGGTTGAAACACGCAGCGCCCGCAAACGGTTGTTCACGAACGACTGGTGAGCGATGCTTAAGATAGAACGTCTGCAGTGAATTTCAAGAGGCGGTGCAGCAGATTTTTTGACCTTGAAGATCGACGCTACCGCCCATACAGTCCCCGCACCAATGTTCACTTGGGAGACGACTGTGGAATTCGATACTGACTGGAGAACGCTTGGCAAGCACCGCATCAAGCTGCGCTCCACCAAGGGCTTTCCGACCGAACTGATGCTGCAGGTCGCGGAAGTGACGCGACTCGCCGTCGACAACAACATGAGTGCCCGGGCGCGCATTGTCGAAATCGTATATCGGCACGAGAAGGCGTACGACATCACAGTCGGAACGACCCTGGCGGAAGACCGGATTTGCGCGGCGCAGCTCGAAAGCGCTATTGCCACGGTGATGGGCTTGTTGCCGGAGCAGGTCAACATTTTTGTCCACGCCGTCACACAGGAGGACGTCGACCTGCACTTCGGTGTGTACGAACGAATGCTGGCGGAGAAACTGGGCGCGGTGCATCCGATACAGTGAAATATCGGATGATTCCGCGCCGGTTCATTGAGAACGGAATACCGACTTCTGTCGGTATGCGCTATTTGTTATTGACGTTTGGCGTCTTTGCACTAAATGCGTGTTCGGCACGGCAGGGATGGTAGTCCACGCCAACCACTGCCGCGGTGCTGCTTCCGATTCCTGACTTGCGACGTTAGGATTTTCTAGCCTCGGCGCGATTCGCTGGCGCGGACGTAACAGCCGTCGCAGTGGTATCGACGATTTCGTCGCGACGGGTCAACCGGCAGGCCGAGCCTCCATGTCGTCATCCGGCCAAACATCCCGGTGACCGGCATTCTCGGGCTGGAATGAAAGCAGCGCGGTCACATTCACATCCTCATCGATTCCCGGCCAGTACAATTGCTGGCGGTCCATCGACGGCAAAGTGTTCGCGCTCCGCATCTGTCGCAGCCTGAAGGACCGGAAACCAGGCCAGTGGATATGGAACGGTCTGGCCGTCGGACAGGTCGGGAAACATGTGTGCGCCGTCGAAGTGCACGTCCACCGCAGCGCCACTCATGGTCACCTCCCGAGTCGGGGTCTAACACACCATAGGTCGCGGCGGCCTGATGAGCAAGGAAAGTCGTCGAAAGAAGCGGAATTCGCGCCGAGTGAGTCACGGCAACGCCTCATCGGCTTCGAGCGGACGAGGCGACAATGCGGCCGCCAGCCATCGGCCCCTTCAGCAAAAGGGAGTTCCGGCAATGCAACCGATCACACGTTACTCGCCCGTAGTACTGGCAACGACGGCGCTCACGTTCAACTGCGCGCCTTCAAGGAAGTCGGCGAAAAAAGCAGCGACACGACGGGGTCCGCCAGCACGTGGATGAGCAAATTCAGCAGGCGTCAGCGCCGCGCCAGACCGCGAGCGCCAATGCGCCGCCTGCAAACACCACGGAGGCGCGAGAGAAGCGCCTGCTGCCGCCACGCCGTCTTCCGCAGCCAGCGCAGCACCCGTCGGCGCAAGCCAGTATAACCTTCGACGTTCGCCGATTTCCCGGAATGTATCACGACGCGACCTCCGGCCCCGACCTCATGCGGGACAGGTTGGTTGCCACAGGGCGGAAGTCGGCAAATAGCGCTGTAAAGCCCCGCGCCAAGCCTGCTTTTTGCCAAGAGGAACAGTCGTCCCTTGGCCATTGCTGACGCATCGGCCCGCGATCCAGAGTCGCCGACGCTGTTCCGCTACCGAGCCCCAAGCGGGATTTTTAGTCCCGCCCAAACCGGCCTGTCGTCGTCGCGCCTGATTGGACGCGGGGACTTGCGCTTCGTTATCCACAGGCACTGGGCCGGTCGATTGCAATTATGACTTCCGGTTAGAGCAGGACAGCGTCTTGTTGTTGTGGGCGGTGCTCAAAAGATCCGCGCTATGACCCGAAGGACATGTGCATGGCCATTTATCTGGAGGCACACCGTTAAGTGCCCGTACTTCGAAAGGACGACTCCGGGAAAGGACGCGCCAGCACGATGATCGTGCGCAACGGCACCCGGGGAGCCCAGAGGCATGCACCGGAAGGGGAAGCCAGCTACATCGAAAGGACTGTGGCGCCGACCGTCGATCCGACCACCCCAAGTACCTGCACCGAGGAGAGTTGCTCTTTCCGGAAGACCCGAGCCAGCAAAGCCGTCACGCCACCCGATAATGAACTCAGGACAGTGACCACCGCTGTACTGCTGCCGCCCGTGCCTGCAGCCAGACAGGCGAGCGCCGTGATACTTGCGGCCGCCTGCGCGAAGACGCGTGGCGACCCGAGCAGTGCCCGCCCTCTGTTTTGCCCGCGCACGAACACGACGAGCGCTACAAGCACGCCGCACATGTAGTTGATCAGCAGTGCGCCGGCGGTCCCGAGTTGCGGAACCGAAAAGCGCCCCTGCATCCAGAATCCCGTGCCGTAGCAGAACGCTGCGCCCGTTGCAAACAGAACGCCGGTTCTCACCGGACCTCCATGCGGGCCTTCATGATGTCGATCCAGTGCGGTGAGCGGTGCGCCGATGACACACATCACAAGCCCCGCAAGCGCGGCCGGACGAAACACTTCGCCTGCGATCAACGACAATGTGGTGGCGACGGCGCCATAGGACATCGCGATCGGCGCCACGATCGCACTCTTCCCGTCGGCAAGGCCGCAGGTGAGCAGCAGTGAGGCGAGCGCCGACAGCAGGCCGGCGACGAGCGTCCAGCAGAACGACAGGTCTGCCGTTGCGTGAAGAACGCGACCGATGGTCGCCTCAGACCTCGCACTGATCCAGATCACCAGTGCCGCGAGACCTGCCAGACTGGTGAACAGCATGGTCGAGCCGATGCCGGCACGGCGTGCGGTCGGCCCTGCGAGGAAGTCCGTAAGGCCCCAGCCTAGCGCCGCGCATAGTCCGAGAATCGCCGTCATGCTACCTCCAGCGACAAGCCTATTGCGTCGAGGCTTTCGGACGTCAATGCCAGAACAGCGCGATCAGGATAATGATGGGAATGGGGACGCCGAGCATGTAAAGAAGAATAGAGCGCATCGCACACCTCCTGTGATTGCTGGAATGTCGGTTGTGTCAGAGCTGGCGCGTGCGGCCGCCGTATGTCGCCATCAGGCTGGCCGAGAACGCACCCATCAGCAATGACACGAAAAGCCACAGGGACGCGCCGATCGCGACCCTGCGAGCCTTTTCGGTTGCACTTTTAACGGCCGAGTCTAGCGCGGCGTTCTTCTGCACCAGCGTCTCGTAGGTGGTCAGCACGCGAGCCTGTGCCGCCTGCTGCGAGAGGCCGGTGTGACGCGCGACAAGCTGGCTGAGATACAGGGTGTCGTTCGTGGACAGCTGGTCGCCAGTCGCCGCACTGTTGAGGAAAATCCGTGTGGCTTCGGCACGCATCTCGTTGCTGGCAGGCGATACCGCGGCAGACGACGAACCGCTGGGCAGGCGGAATAGCGAATCCATCAAATAACCGAGCGGCCAGACATTGCCGGCTGCTTGCGCGTTGCCCCGTTGAGCCGTGACCGAAACGGTAGCGCCGTTTGTCACGGCGGCGTCGACCGCCTGCGCGCCGGCCTTGACGATGCCAGAGGCCGCCGACGTGAGGACGGCTGCTGTCACCAGCGTCGCCACCGCCCAACTCAGGAAACCGTGCGCTGTGTCGCGGAAGTGGATCTCGTCGACGTCAGCGGCGGTCCAGCGGTTTCGCAGGCGGCCCGCGAGATATCCGCCCAGTCCCGACGTGAGAGCAGACGTGACGCAAACCCATACGATGGCGGCAAAGCCGAATGCCTTCGCATTTGACGAAGGTGGCGACCATGGCGAGAGAGACGTGAGTCCAAGGCCTGTTCCCAGTGTCAGCAGGATGAGGGCAAACGCGGCGGCGCCGATGCCACCGGCAAATATCGCACTCCACGAAATGGCAGGTTCGAGCGTGCGTACGATTGATGCTGTGTCGTCTAGGGGTTGCGCGTACTCCGATGCGATTCTGGTTCGATTCACGGTCGGCCTCCTTTGTCATTCCTGCCGGAATTTGCGCTTTGCTGCGCAATCCCTGTGCCGCTTGCCGATGTCCGGTCAGGCAACGGTATCGCCATTTTTTCCACGACCGTTTGCGCTGCCACACATCAAGTCGGGGCGAGTCGTTGCATTCGGGAAGTGCGAGAACGGCTTCCGCTCTACCCGCGATAGAAGCGATGCGGAGTGAAGCTTGAAAAGCCCATGGTTGAAGAAGTGCTGGCTATTACGCATGTGGCTCAGGGTCGCCAATGCGGTGATGGGTCGACGCGCGGCGATGTCGATAACAAGACGCGAATCCGCAAAGCTCTGGACAGCCGCACTGACCCGGCGAAGACAACGAAACGATGGGCGTGCCGATGATCGCTCTGGCCGGATGAATGCGCGGCCATGACAGAACAGAGCAGAGCAGGGATGTCGTCGCAGCCGACGGCGGCGCGCGTGAGCACCATCTCCCGCCCCGTTTGATTCCGCGGTCGTCGGGCAAGGTCATGCCTCACAACGCGCGCTGCGCGCTGGTTTTGAAACTTTGGAAATTCCATGCGCCTGCTCGCTAAAGTCAGCGAATATCCAGCCGGAGATTGGGGCCGTTCGGCACGTCGATTGCGGAACTCTGAGCACTTCAATCTTTTTAGAGAATTAGCTATGGGTAATCGACCGCAGGAACAACGGGCACCGGATGACCGTACACAAGACGCTGTCGATGAAGCCGTCGAAGACACGTTTCCCGCAAGCGATGCGCCGGCGATGGGTGGAACAACGCGCATCGAGTTACTTGATGAAACGCGACCGCCGGGTAAGTGATCCACGCTGGCGGCAGCAAGATGAACGACTCAAGAGAAGGAAAAGGAGGCAACATGAAATCGCTGAAAATGCATCTGGTTATCTCGACTGTCTGTTTCGCTTTGACGGGTAGCGTTTTCGCGCAAGGCGCAGGCGGCGGCAACGGTGGCGGGGGAGCCGGTGGTGGCAGCGCGGGACAGGGTGGAACGGGCATGGGCACGCCAAACGCGAGCGACGTCACGGGAGCGGCCTCCAGTAATAAAGGCAAAACCGCCATGAAACGCAAGTCGTCGAAGTCAGGCACAAAAGGTTCGCAGGGCAAGGGCGCGCAGGATGCCGCCGCCTCGGCGGCTCAATAAGAAGGCTGGGGTGCCGTCGGTCGCGGCGGCGCCGCGCACGCGTCACTGAAGCGATCCGCGATGATGGCAAATATCCTGTGGGTCGACGACGATCTGGAAAATCTGTGGGCACTCCAACTCGCGCTGGAAGCCGACGGGCACCGGGTAGTGGCGGTTGAAGATGCTGGACGTGCTTTGGACCTTTTGCGACGCGAGCCTGTCCATTTCATGATCACGGATTACGAGATGCCAATCGTGGACGGTGCGCAGCTATGCCGCATGGTGCGCGCGTGGGGCGCGCATGCGTCGCTGCCCATCGTGATGCTGTCGGCGGCGCCTGAGCCCGTGTCCGCGCCGCGAGCATGGACATACTTTCTGCGCAAGCCAGCCGGTTTCGGGACTCTGTCGGCCCTGATCGATGCGCATGTCGCGCCGCGGCTCACGGGTGTAAAGCGTGTATCGGTCGAAGCGCTCCGTTGTGCGCAGCGGGCCGCCTCGCGCTGGCCTGCCATCATCGCCGACTGCTGGCCCTAGAATACCGGCTAGTTATCGCGCTGGCCGATACAGCAGGGGCGATGACGAGCGCGCGGTGTTGCGTTCACAGCCGGCGCGAGCGCATTCGCATCCTGGCTCACGAAACATCGGTGGTGTCTGGTTCCGAGTCGCTGCTGCCATTCTCGTCCCCGGTAACCCGATATTCCACAAGCCGGTTGTATAGGGTCTTGAGACTGATGCCCAATACGTCCGCCGCACGCACCTTTACACCACCACACTGCTCGAGCGTCGCAAGTATCAACTGACGATCAGCTTCTTCAAGCGACATGCCGAACGGGATGTTGACTGTCGAACTGGTGGCGGGTGTCGCCAGTGAAATCTGAACGGGCACCACAGCGGTGCTGCCTGACTCCCGTGTGGACATGATGTGGGCGCGTTGCACGTAGTTTCTGAGTTCGCGCACGTTACCGGGCCACTCATACGAACGCAGGAGATCTTGCACGGCAGGCGGAAAACGCTTTTGTGTGCCATGCCGCTCATTGAGTTCGTCAAGGAATGACTGCGCGAGTAGTTCGATATCATCGCCGCGGTCGGCCAGTGGCGGCAGATTAATCGGGAAGACATTTAGCCGATGATACAGGTCGAGGCGCAGCTTTCCTGCCTCCACAGCCTGCTCCGGATCGCGGTTGGTAGCGGCGATCAGGCGCACGTCGGTGGCGATTTCCTTCGTCGTTCCAACGCGCATGAAGAGGCCTGTTTCGAGCACCCGCAGCAGCTTGACCTGAAGCTCGATCGGCATCTCGGTAATCTCATCGAGAAAGAGCGTGCCGCCGTTGGCGCGTTCGAAATAACCTATGTGCTGCCGGTCGGCCCCCGTGAACGCGCCGCGCTCATGTCCGAACATTTCCGACTCGATCAGCTTCGGCGACATCGCACCGCAGTTGAGTGCTATGAATTCCCGTTTGTGACGCGCGCTCATCTGGTGGATAGTTTGCGCAGCGACTTCCTTGCCGGTGCCGGACTTGCCCACGAGCATCACCGACAGCGAGGTCGGCGCCACCCGGCTGATCTGGTCGTACACCACCTGCATCGCCTGCGAACTGCCAACCATCGACCCGAATCTGCCTATGCGACGTAGTTCGCCGCGCAGCGCGCCGATTTCGGCCATGAGGTCGCCAGTGCGTGGCAGCCGGCCCAGAATCGCGGTCACGCGCTGAAGGTCGACTGGCTTGACCAGATAGTCAGTGGCACCTGCTTTTAACGCATCAACAGCAGATTCGACCGTCGCATGCCCCGTGATCACGACAAACACTACGCCGGAACGTGGATCGAGATTGCCGAAAAGCTCAAATCCCGAACCGTCCGGAAGCTGGAGATCAACAAACACGATATCGGGCGTTTGCCGCACGATCTGGTCGCAGGCTTCGTACAGGTTACCCGCCACGGATACAGTCAGTCCTTCTTCCGCGACGATTGTCGCGAGCGCTTCGCGGGTAGCGGCGTCGTCGTCAACGATCAGTGCATGTGCCATGGGAGCGAGGCGAATCCAATTGTAAATCCGAGTGTAGTCGTGGCGAGATTACAGGCATTGACGGCATGGGAACTGACCAGTCGCGCACCGCAGGTCGCCTTGATCCATTGTGCCGCACGGCGCCCTAAAGGAAAAAGACCAGTGGTTTCATCATTCGCCAAGCATGGCAAGCGTATCGCCGAATCCGCCCCGGGCTTTCGACGCGCGCCGTGCACTTGTAACGACTCGTGGCGCGGCGCTCCAGGCGATTGTTGTCCCGGTCGCAATCAACATGTCCACAAGCGCGACATCCTCGCTACACGCGATCGGCGGAATTCCGCCCGCCCGCCGATATGCCCGGGCCGACACACCCAGATTCGCACCGTGCACGTGACGGTGCCCGTCGGCGTCCACATACGACCGGTAAAACGCCGCGCGCGTGGCGGCGTCTTGCTCTCGCCAGTTATCGACTACTATCACGCCGCAGACCGCTTCAGCCCTTAACGCCAGTTGCGCGACCAGCCAGTCCGGCGCCACGCGACTGTCAGCGTCGGTAAAGGCAAGCCAGCGTGCGCCGTTCTCGAGCATGGCCGATGCTCCGAGTGCGCGCGCCACACCAACATTGCGCGCGTCGACGGAAAGCGTTCCAACGCCGGATCGCGCCGCAATCCGCGCGGATCGATCGGTGCATGCGTCTAGCACGACCATGACTGCGACCTCCTCGCCGTTGAGTCCCGGGTGCCGGGCAGCCCGTCTGATCGCCCGAAGGCAGGCAGGGAGAAATCGTTCTTCGTTATGTGCGGGGATCACAATGCCGAGCATACCGTGCCTCTAAGCAAACAGAATGTATTCACATGGCCCGGTCAGCCAGATTCAATAAAACATACGACTCGGCGACCGGACCTTCCCTTCGATTCCGCCATTTACTTCGTCGCGATTTCCTGACCGGTGCCCAGATCGGCACCCGTCGTGGGATCAACTTCGGTGTTTGAAGCGGTTCGGGCGGCCATGGCCTTCAGTGTCGCGAGATCCGACTTCGGTACATTCACCTGCGCCGTGCCGTCACCGCCATCGACGGCAGGCTTCGGATCGCCGTCAAACTGCCATTCGGGTCCTTCGTTCCACGGGCCGCGTACATCGTCGCCCTTGGAAAGATCGAAATAGACGCTGGTAAATTTCGGATCACCGGGGAGCTTGCCCTGCGGAAAGTTGGGCTGGATCGAATGCAGTGCTTTTTCAAATGACTTCTGGTGTGCGATTTCGCGAGTCATCAGGAAACCGAGCGCGTCCTTGATGCCCGCGTCGTCGGTGACGTTGATCAGCCGTTCGTAGATAATCTTGGCGCGCGCCTCGGCGGCGATGTTCGACCGCAGATCGGCGGTCGGTTCGCCGATGGTATCGATGTAGGCCGCACTCCAGGGGACGCCCGCCGAGTTGGTAAGGGCAGGGCCTCCGCCATAGAGCAGGGCGGTGGTGTGCGAATCGTTGCCGCCGCCCGTAAGCGAGCGGTACAGGTCAGCTTCCTTCTCGACGGCTTCCGCTATTTGCCCCTTGGCACCCTTGTTCAGCATGGCGACGATCGAGCCGATCACCTCCAGATGACTGAGTTCCTCGGTGGCGATGTCGAACAGCATGTCCTTGCGACCGGGGTCGTCTTCAGCGACGGCCTGCGTGAAGTATCGGCAGGCGGCAGCGAGTTCGCCCTGTGGACCGCCAAACTGTTCGAGCAGCAGGTTGGCAAGACCTGGGTTGGGGGCAGCGACGCGGACGGTGTATTGCAGGCGTTTGTTGTGCGCAAACATGAGTCACTCCTTTTTCGAAGACAAAAAGATCCCCGCGGCGCGAAGAAAAGCGCCAGCAGGTAATCAACGGAGATTGCCCAAGCAGCAGATCGGTCAGCTGACCGACCGGCACCCGGAGTCGGGCGCTCGGGTCTCGGGACCAAAGTCCCGGCCAGGGATGCGGTGCGAGTGTTCCGCTTCACTGTGAAGGCTCGCTCCGCCCATACAGCATGAGGTGTGCCTCAATGCGTGATCGACACGGTCGCGGCGCACCTCTTGCCCGGGCGAAGCAGCTCTGCTGCACAGACTCTGGTCGATGATCGCCTTCGTTGAGCAGGGCATGCGGAGAATAGCCAGGGCGCTTGAGGTTTCTGATCGTCTCCTTTGCAATGACCGGACGTCACCGTGGGTCTGCTTCGTGCTCTGACGAAACTCAGACACTTTCTTTTCCGGGGGGTATCAAGATGGAAAGCCGAAATCCAACCCGACGGAAAATGGACAATGAAGTTCAAGGACAGGTGACGCTGCTCACCCTGCTTGTAGCTTTGCACCTGCTCGTGTTTTCCGAGGCGCGCATCTGGATGTCGAAGGCGCAGGCAGTGCATACCATGCGTCAATGGTATCCGGCCGACACGACTGTGCTTGACGTCCTGCGGCGTGTAACCATTTCGAGTCGTGCCTTACCCATCGCTGTGCGCCTCGCGGAATGCCATGGCTGCCTGCTCGACGCCGATGGCATGCGGGCCGTCTTCGACAGTCAGCAACCCATCGATTTCGATGCAGTCCAATACCGGATCATCCGGCGTGCATGTGAAGCGGCACTGCAAGGCGACAGAAAATAGAAGTCAGAAAATGTTAACCGGCAGCCGCGTGTACTTCCAGTACGCGAGCGGAGAAGCCGACGCACACGCGTTTATCCGAGGCCGGGTGATGATGGTCACGCATTGGAAACGGCGCCTGAGGTTGCACGATGCCGCTACCGGCATTTGCTCGCTCAACCAGTTATGGGCCAGCATGGTGGCCCGAAAGCGATGTCTGTCCGAACGGCCGTTGCTCGTCGTTGACCGACCGCGGTGGCGCATGCCAACGGGATGACGTCGGACAGCGGCGCGCGACCGGGCGCCGCGAACGTCGGGGCGGGAAGTCAGCAAACAGTCCCGACGTGCCGCACCCCAACCGGTGAAGAAAACCATGGAAGACGTTTCGAAGCAGCGCGATCCGATCGCCGGGAACTTGGAGATGTGGCGCAGATCGCTCGACATGGAGATTCCCGTGGTCGACGAATTCAGATCCATTTCATGGTGAACACGAAGCAATTGCTGGAGCAGCTCGTGGCGACGAGAAAGGCCTGGACGGTCATCATCATGACCTAACGGCGGTTGACGATCCTTCCGGACGGAAGATGTGCGATTGACGGTGCAGGCTTTTCTAAACTGGGCCGAACACGGTTTGCGGGCGTCGATTTATCTGGCCCCAAAACAGTAAATTGATTTAGTCAATCTTCAAGATTGTTGAGGGGGACCGGGCAAAGATCGAATCTGAAAATATAAATAGTTTATCTAACTAAATCGTAGAGGCTGCCACTGGATTTCATATCTAAGATAGTTCACGAAATGATGCTTAGTGAATGTCATGCATATACGCGACTTCAAGTTCACCAGCGAGCTGGCTTAGTCTCTTGTCTAATGTCCAGAGTAACGCCCCGGGAGTCATTAATGTCGACGCCAGCAGCGTCAAGTCGCTGCTACCGCAGCCTCGACCGTAAAGCTGTCTGGCATCGATCAACTCCATGACCTCGGCCCATGTCGGGTGCTTCGCATGTTGCAGCAGCCCGATGTCGTGAAGTGTCCGCGCCCGGGGAGCGGGCGGTGTGCCACAGGCGAGTTCAACAAGCACGACTGGATGAGTAACGGCCTCGTCGTTTGTGACCAATTGAACAAGTCTCGAATTGACCCGACGGAAATGATCAACCCACACCGATGTATCGATGAGGACGCTCATTGAGTAGAAGGCTCAGAGCGGCGCCGCGGGATGTCGGGCATATCGGGCACGGTGCCTCCGAGGGCTGCCAGACGCTTTCCCGCCTGAACCCGAACGAATGTCTGCATCGCGACCCGAAACAGATCGGCTTTATCCATCTCTGGATCAGCAAGCTCGAGCGCACGCTCGTAAAGGTTATCATCGATCGTAACCGTGGTCCGCATACTGATTCTCCAATTGATGCCAATTCGCATCAATCATAGCATCACACAGTCTGACTGTAAATGTCTAGCGCCATGCTTCCGGCTTGGAGGCTCGGGCCACAGGCGCTCCCGGTAGACGGAGACTGTCCGATAGAGTCAATATGATCAGACCCCAAAACGGTGATAAATAACCTTATGTAAAATCAAGGATTGCAACTGAATCTGTTGATGCCCCCGCTGCGCCGGTGGTATCAGTTAAGCGTCTCCGTCGAGGAGCAAAGCGTCGAGGCGAGGCTAGCCGACCACCACCATAATCTAGGAGGGTCCGACCGGCGGCATCACAAAGAGGCGCTCGTCCCACACCACGGGTTGCGGCTCGGTCACGGCAATCCGCGTCGCGTCGGGGTGTGCGGGATTGACGAGCACGTTGAACTCCGCACGGACGACGACGGAAGGTACGATCAGGAGCGCGCTGCGCGACTCGGTCAGCCAGGCGTCGCCGAACTCCCTTGCCGCCCGCAGTGCTGGCGCATCCCATCCCCCCGGCAACGATTCGGCCGAATGGCGTTCGACGCGAATATCGTCGGGAACAGCTGCTTCAACCCATCCGTGTGTCTTCGGTACCTTGCCGATGCGCGCATGAACAAGAACCTCGAGCATCGCACCGGCGAAGGTCGACGCGGCGTAGATGACCGGTCGCCCCGGGCTATTGAAGCGGCCGCCCACCAGCATCGCGCCGGTGCCACTCCACACCGTGTGTCGAGTATCAGCGATTCGAAACAACTTCACGCCGGCAACCCATAAAACAGTTTCCAGAGCAGCTCTTCGACCCGGCGCGCGCCGAGTTCGGTCAGCGCAACATCGAGCGGCGCCCGTCCCTCGAGCTCCGGGTGCGGCGTCGACAGGAATTCCCGCGCGTCCTCTTCGTCGTTCCAGACATAGGTCGTCGTCGCGACGATCCTGGCCAGCCGCTCAGTCTTTTCCGATTCGTCTGGCGTCAGCCGATCGCGACGCCGCTTATAGGTCGCTTCGGGGATGATACGAGCAAGTAACGTACGCCGGGCGTCGGCACCTTGCGTCGCATGTTCGACGCCCGCGCGCAGCGCAGACTTGGGCAGGCCGTCGCGGACAAGTGCCTCGAGTTCCGCGAGCGTGTGCGGAACCTGCCGCAGTTCCATGACCGCGGCCACTGCTTCAGGCGTAATCAGTGACATGCGACTCCCGAATAGAGTATCAGTTGATACCTAATCATAGCGCAAATGATACCGTCCGCAAAACCATCTTCAATCTAGCGGGCTCCAGCGGAGAGCCTCTGGAGGCGGCTACCTCGTCATCGTCCGTGCCTGGAGAATCGCCCACATAGCATGACAGCACGTCAAGGCCTACAAAAATTTTTCATACAGGAAACGCTCAAGCAATTAAGCATCCGCTGGCGACAGAAGTCGCAACGGGCATACGGATAAACCATTTATAGTGCACTGCACAAGCCCGTGCGATCGGTGGGAGCGATCTGACGGTCATGTTATAGCGCACTGCACAAGCCCCGTCCGATCAGCAAGTGCGATCCGACAACCGCGTCCGGCATTCCCGGGTTGCGGACAGACATGCCGCTGAAGGTGAGTCGCCACGCCTGTCAGCTTCGCCCAGTTTCTGTCTACATCGTCAAAATGAGGTTCCCGTGAAATACCTTACCCGCATCGCCGCGTCTGGAGCACTCATGGTCGTCGCTCTCGCTATCGTCACCTTCGCCCAGATCAAGTTCGCGCCGCAATCCGCAGACAACAACCCGCTCGCGCGGATCGTCCTGAACGTCGAGTCGCAACTGAACGGCTGAGTGACTCCACCGCTATATATAGCCCGCACCCGCAGGCAAAGAAAAACCCGCCAGGCTCCGAAGAGAACTGGCGGGTTTGAGCTCTGAATTCGGATTCACATACCAGCCGACGATAACAGAGTTGCCGCCTGCTCAGGCTCCTCCAGCGACCAGTCAGCCTCCATGTCCACGGCATCCAACCCCTTGGGCAGGTCGCCAATCGTCAATTCGAGACGCTTCATCGCGGCCTCGTGAGACAGGCAATCCTCCCCCTTCGACGTTTCGATCATCAGAAACTTGAAGAGCGTGTCGCCACACTGATCCAGCGCAAGCCCGCCCTTCCCGCCTTGCGCAAATTGTCACCGCGCACCCTAAAGGCATGGTCGAATCCAGAATTTTTGCAGCGGCCTCCTGCGCAAACTTAAATCTTTTCGGCTCGCAAAACATAGGATTACGAATTAAAAAGCGATCAATCAGCCTCGCGTAAAGGCCTTGGTAGTTTTAGAGAATTAATCAAAACTATCCCGGGCCGCGGCTACGTGCTCTTTCTCAAGCAACCGCATCGGGATGGTTCTGAAATATCAATTCCTTCAACGACGGGAGTACGTCCGCGTTTGCAAATAAAGCTGATTGGCCGCGAAGCAGAACTGCGCAAAATTTTCGAGCTTCTCGATCGATGTCGTATCGTAACGCTCGTGGGTATAGGCGGCGTGGGAAAGTCCAAACTAGCCGCGGCTGTTGCGAATGAAGCGCATCAAGGCTTACGTTCGCTGTTGTCCGCCTAACGTGAAGGCGCCGCCCAGCTTAGAAAAAAATTCTCGAGCGGTGAATGAATACCTCTTCGAGCTCGCTTCGGAATACTCGTCCTTCAGGTCAAGGACTCCTGATTTCCGTGTCGGCCGCGTCACGTCGTTGTGGCTTACAACAGCCGCAGCACGATTCTTTGGAGAAGGCCCAGCAGATCGCGTCGAGTTCGACGACGAGGTGCATGTAAATGGTATCGTCCCGCACCTGATAGATGATCCGGTTCTTGCCAGAAACGGCTTGTCGAAAACTGTCATCGACGAAGCCCTCGAGTTCAGCGGGGACGTAGCCGCTTTCGGAAAACTGACGGATGTGCGCGACAGTTTGCTGGAGCTGCGCCGACGTCTGTCTCCATGTCTCCCACCCGAACGTTCGAACTATGTAACTTCTCAGCTCATCGATGCCGATTCGGGCGGTCGGCAGGATGCGGTACTTCAACAGCGGGGCTGACATTAGCGAAGCTTCTCGTGGCGGTCGAGTTCGTTAAGCTCCGCAAAGAATTCGTCGCCGTCGATGTGATCTGCGCGGTCGATCTGTTTTTGGCCGATGGCCAGGATCTTCAAGAGTGCGATTGTCTGTTGCGTCGCTTCATACGTCCGCACATCCTGAACAACCAGCTTTGCTTCGCCGTTCTGCGTGATGATGAGCGGCTCTCCCGATTCGGTCAGGTCCTTGACGATTTGTGCCGCTTCGCTCTTGAGGTAGCTGATTGGCTTTACGTGATCGGCGATATGCATCCACTGCTCCATTGCTGGTCTGATAGGACCAAATATAGACCATTATCGGTCCGACAGCAGCGGCCATCCGTTGTAACTCACTCGTATGGACAGGCTCCCGCGATGCCCACCTGGGTGCATGGCAGGGAAAGCGGAACGACCCGCGATACAAAGTTAATAGATGCGTTCGTTAGCGCCCTTTATTTCGCACCGGTGGGCGCTATCGTACCTACGATCCGGTGGCACGCTCGCATGAAGCAACCACGAGTCCTTGCCATCTACCTGGAAACTGTATAAATTTACAGTACTGTGTTTATATACAGCACTTCGGGAGGCGTAATGGAGCACCTGGTCAGGGTCTATAACGAGAAAGATCGGCAAACCCTCGAATGGCTTCGCAAGCACGTTGGCGATGCCGCGATCGCCAGCGCTGTCGCACAGTGCGCCGGATCGGGCAAACCTTACCTCTCGACAGTTTGCAGGCGCCTTGGCGTGAGAATTCCGGCGTTTTCCGCGCCGCTTCGACAAACCTCGAGTCCGGTGGCCGACTACTCCCTTGCGACCATCCGGAGCATTCTCGCAGCCAGAACGGCGACAGCAAAACTGGGCGCTGCGAGGTAGGGATCCGTCCGAGCAGGGCCCAGATGGGCTCACGCGTCATCCGTGGCCATCTCGTGCCGATCGAGAATTCGATTCTCTCCGTCTCGCGGCTCTACCCGCGCGCAGCGTCCGGGCAGTTACCAGAGTGTAAGTGGGTTATCGCCGCGCACCTCGGCCACATCGAAGGCGTCAGGCACACCGGACAGCGCGCCCGTAGGCGCTCGCGTCCTACAACCGCGCACTCGAACGGCTAAAAACAGGAGCCGGAGCGCATTCGGCCTTTAACTCGATGGTCATCGGACACTCCTTGAGTGGCTGGACGCCGGGCGTTCGCAGAATAAAAAGTGACCAGAGAGAATTTCTGGGCGTGCGCAAGCGACGAGGATGAATTGCGAAGCGGCGCAATCGGAGCGCCCTGTCCTGCTTCAGAAACTTCAACCTGCGTTAAAACCGATGCACGAGACCCACACCCGCGCTGACCACACTGCGTGAAGTAGGACTAGAGTTGAAACCATCACCGGTCGTCGTCATCGCGTTGATTACATTGCACGCGTGATCGTTGGCAAGCGTCTGGCTGTTCCCCGCGTCGATACACCAACAACGCATACCGCCCCCGTGCGTCTGAACAACGAGCGGATTGAACTCCTGATCCTGCGCACTGCCTTACTCGTTTATCAATTAAGGAATCCTTATTCCAAGAGGCGATCCTGGCTCCCCATATCGGGGCACAGTCTTGATGCTGCCTTGCCTGGTGGCGGGCGCCACGGACCTCTAAATCCGCAGATTGCAACCAGCAAAAGGTGAGATAGAATAAGGTGCATTCTTCACCACGGGATCGCTCACCATGAAAATGGAAAGCTGGGTCGGTCAATCGAGCGCGAATGGCATCAGTTGCGTCGCGCCGACCCTGCGCTGGATGTCGAAAAATTCTCGCGCCACGTCATTGCGGCAAACAAGACTGGATTCCTGTCACCAGAGTCGCTCGCCGCAATCGCAAACGCCCTTCTCACCAGCACGTTAAACCATGCACCCTATCTGGGCCGCTGGCTACCTGAGCGCATTGGCGCGAACCGCCATCCGGCCTGGCGAACGGCAATGGCCATATCACTCGTCACACCAACAGGTGGGGACGCGGACTTTGAGCGAGGTAACGCGATTCTTGAAGATGTGATAAAGGATGAAACCGCGGACGGTCCTCTGCGCGGGCTGTCGGCCGCCGCGCTGGCCGACAGCGCACGACTGGGGCGGGGCATGCAGGCGGATGTGAGCCGTGCGCGCTCGCTCTATGAGCAGGCCATCGAACTGGGACACAAAGCCTCAGCACACAATCTCGGACTTTTCTGGGAGGGCGTGTGGGGTGCAGAAGACAGGAGCGGTCTCCCGAACCGCACAAAGGCCATGCAGAGCTATCGACGCGGTGGAGATGACAAACGTTGCCAACACCGTCTGGAAGCGTTGCGTTAAGGCCCTACCGCCAGCGAGTCGGGCGGGTGGAAGGTCCTGAGAGGCGCCCGACGGATTTCTCTCATCAATGGATAAAGGCAAGGTGACGGAGAAGAGACTCGCCGTCCTCCGTGATGCGAAGGCGTACTGCTCCGCCCGCAAGTCGCTCCAGTGCGACAAGCTGCTGTTCAAGCAACGTACCAAGTTCCTCCCGATCGGCGATGTGATCGGCGGAGTCCTTAACCAGCATCAATGTTGCAAATTGGTGGGCGCTCAACACGTGATGCTCCTGATGCAAAGAGAGATACGCGGGTCGTCAGGTTTCCAGTGACTGACGTTCGATGACGACCCACAAAGGTGGATTTAATACCGAGGGCAAAAAGCTTGACGTCGAAATGTGACAGCATGAGGACGGCCGTTTTGCCGCTGGACGCCCGGCAGAGACGCATACGTAGCGACTGATGCGCCAGTTGGCAACGTTGCCTCCCCTATAATCGAGATTCAGAATATCCACATCGCATGGAGCGGTACCTTATGAGTCAAGCCCGCGGGCGACATGCGGGATCCCGGGACAGCAGCCAACGCCAATCCCGGTACGTCAAACAATCTCCGCCCAACCGGCAGGCACAGCCGTATGTGAAGGCGCCTCCTCGAGACGCCTACCAGACTGCCTCCATCTTCAGCACACGATCGTTTCAGTTTCTGGTTGATGCGGTAGGCGCAGAGAACATTGCGATAGCCCTTGAATCGAACATGATGCGCGTGGCCGAACTGATGAAAGGCGAACGGTTTACGCCCGAGACCGCCTTTCACATGGAAACCACGCTTGGGTTACCGCACGGCTTTTTTGACCAGCCCAACCCTGCGCTCGCACCCGAAATCGTCGCCCGTCTGAAGTCACCGCTTGACCTCATTCAAATGGACGACGGACCTGACGGGGAGTCGGAAGCACTTAAGCTGGCTTCTGCTCTGAACGTCGATCAGCAACCATCACTTAAAGACAGTGTGTCCGAGGAAGCGCAAATGCCAAAGAAAGTAGCGGGCGGGTCGCCCACAGCCGTCAGGAACAGTCGGAGCGGAACGGCCGAACAGCCTGAACCTCGTGCGCCGCTCAAAGCTTCGCCTTCGAAAGACAAAGCGTCGCCTAAAACCCCTCAACAGCAACCGCTGGCACTGAGCGACAGCGTCGAGGTGGAGAACATCCGACGTGCTAACCTCCACATTCTCACGAGTCGCAACGGATCAAAAGTAAGACTTGGCGTGGTCATGGAGATGAGTGGATTCAACATAGCCGATCGGCTACATGGCAAGAAGCGCATGGACAGTATCGAAGCAAACCGGTTCACGGAGCGACTGGGTCTACCACCTGGCTGGCTGGACACGCCGCGCTCCGAAGCTGAGATTCCAGAGTCGGTGTCGCGTATGCTTACGCCTGCTTCGCGTGGTCGCGTATCCCCCCAACAAGACGAGGCGCGGGCGACCGCAACAGACGATGGCACGCCACGAACGAAGCTCGCCAAAGCGAAAGCGCACACGAAGCGCTCACGTGCGGGCGACCCGGGCGAGTCGGAAAGCCCCTCGCCTGTTCCGGCGGATGTCACAGGAGAGCAAGAGACGATCGTCGTCAGCCCGCTTGAAGAGAGTCATGACGAGGCACCGACTGCCAAACCGGCTACCCTTGAGTCGCTCTCCGCCTCCGCAATACTGCAGCGAAACCCGGTATCGCACCCCTTCTCTTCCGTGACCAGCCTGGACAATCTTCGTGGTATTGAACCGATAGCGGAGGCGTTGATCAAGACGCTAGCAGGTAAAGCGCGCACGGGTCGACTGGACGAATTGAAAGCGCTGGAACTTTTGCAGCAAGCGGTCCTGTTGTGAGTCGGTGGTAGCGTGCCAGGCCCCTTCGTGCGAAACGGTTGCCGCGGCGACTCACGAATCCGCAACAGCATCAGATAATGCAGCCGCCGTTGGCCAGAACGACCGGAGCCTGAACCGATTCGGGCCACCGGGAAGCGTAGGGTGTGCTGTCCGTGGACCTGCTGATGGCAGGTCTCATCCCGGCATGGTAAAAAGTCTTCCGTCGCGGGCGGCCGCTTCCGTGCCGTACCGCATTCGCGTCGCATTCGCAAATGCGATTTTCAACGTCTACAGGTTCAAAAATGGCAACTGGTACAGTGAAATGGTTTAACGATGCGAAGGGCTTTGGATTCATCACGCCGGACGAAGGCGGCGAAGACCTGTTCGCCCACTTCTCCGAAATCAAGACGGAAGGCTTCAAGTCATTGCAGGAAAACCAGAAAGTCAGTTTCGAAGTGAAGATGGGACCGAAGGGCAAGCAGGCCGCCAATATCAAGCCAGTCTAACTGGCGCGCGCATCGTCCTGACAAATGACCCGCCTTGTGCGGGTCAAATTTTTTGGTTTAACGCGTCAGAAGTCCATGCATTGGGTGGCATTACGGTACGCCGGGTCGAGCAGGACGGACAAGTCCTGCTCATGGCCAGTCACCCCACCGACAATCAGGCGGCGACTGGCGCCGAGGCGCTATCACTGGTCAGCGCAGCCGTTACCGGGTTCTGCGGCGCCCGCTTCGCAGGTGCCTTACTCGCCACCGCTTCTTTCGCCGTAGCTTTCGTGACTGCTGCCTTCTTCGCCGGCATCGGCTTCGTTACTGCCTTGACTTTCTTCGCGGCGACCGTTTTTCCTGTCACCTTTTTCGTCGCGGCTTTCTTTGCGGCTGCCTTCCTGGGCGAAACGGCCTTCGAGCCCGAGGCGCCCTCTGCCGCGGCGACAATCAGAAACTTCGAACGGTCTTTGGCGCCAGCCAACCATGCCGGTGCAGGGCCGCGGCCACTCCACGTCGCCCCACTCTTTGGGTCGCGGTATTTCGGCGCCTGGGGGCCCTTCACATAGTTGCCCGTCGTTACTGGTTTCGTTGCAGCAATGGCCGATTTTGCAGCACCGCCGTCGATCAGAAACTTCGTCCGGTCACGTGCGCTCGCGATCCACGCCGGCGCGCGGCCGTGCCCCGTCCAGGTAGCACCCGTCTTCGGATGACGGTACTTTGCCGATGCTGCTGGCCTGGCAACTGTCCTGGCGCCTGGCTTGCGGCCACGCTTCTTGCCGCCCGGATGTGCCTCGATGTCGGCAATGGTCAAGCCATGCTTTTCCATGATGTCACGAATCTTCGCGATGACGCCGGACGACTGCTTCGCGGCAAGCGCTTCGGCCTGGGCCTGCAACCTGGCGATTTTCGCCTGCACGTTTTCGAGCGTAGCCATTCTTTCCCCTTTCTGTATGTAGTAGTGGCCGAACTATGCCAGCAAGTAAGACGCGCGTCGATAGTGGCACGCTACAATTGAAAGAGTCTCAAGCTCAGAACGACTAATCCCGGTGCTTCGTCAGATCTGGTTAATGCAGGATCAAAGGATGAGCGACGACGATCGCTGTGCTACAAAAGCGGCTATAGGCGGACCGCCACCCCGGCGTCACTCAGTTCCGGCGCCGAAACCGCAACCTCAAATGCGCGAGCTGACGAGATAACTGCTGCTTTAATCTTCGGCTGGAAAGCGGCGACGGCCGCTCCCCGACCAACGCGATTGAGCAGATCAAATCCGCTTCAGACAGGTTGTCCACAGATCATGTGGAAGAAATAGTCGGACGGTACTCACGGATAAAAACGAATGGATGAACGTAAGCGGGACAGCATGATCGCTTATCTCCGCCACCGCATGGAAGAATACGGCATTGAGCCGGACGACCTGGCGTCAGCAATAGCGGGCGATCAGGTAACGCAGAAACCCGCCCGGTATCAAAATGCGACGGGCAATACCTGGACAGGCGACGGGGAAATGCCCCAGTGGCTGAAGCAGGCGATTAGCGCAGGACAAAGACTCGAACATTTTGAGGTGGCATCGGCATCACCCGTGCAGGATAGCCAGCGGAAGACGATCGACTGGCGCGACGACCCGTTCGCGGGGAGTCCACTTGCGCGGCAGTACACTGACTGACGAGTTCACCTTCTCGTGCTGTGAGAACACCGGTTGCAACAAACGGATTCGATAGCGCGCGGCCCTGTTGCCTTCAGGGCTGTGGAGATAAAAGCGATGATGGAAAGGATGTTCGATCCATCGCATCGCGAGCATCCCGGCTCGCCCGGATCTCGAGGTTAGAACTGGCGCGACTCCTGGAAATCCTCACCTTTTATCGACCTGAGCACACGGAAGAGTGCCTCCCCGCGCAGCGGCTCAGAAAAGCGCTGCCCGACATCGCTCCCGCTGAACAGCCTTCCCTCTTCTGACCATCGCCGCGGGCTTCGGCGAATTGCGTCCGACGGCCTTTAAAATTCTGTTCACATTCCCACACCCGAACCTGATTCGCGCGACTACATTTATATTGCACGAAGACGATCTTGCGCATGGAGTGTCCCCTGCCTCCGAATTGCAGGTCGCAGTTCCGAAGTGAGAATGACATGAAGAAATTGATCTGCGCACTGCTGCTCGCGGCCACGTCTCTATGCGCGCGTGCCGACGCCCCGTCGCTCTACTCCCCGAGCGCGATCGTGTACGACGTTACGCGTGGCGAAGTCTTGCTGGAAAAGAATGCCGACGATCTCCGCCCCATCGCGTCGCTGACCAAACTGATGACTGCGATGGTCGTGCTCGACAAGGCACAGAAGATGGGAGATAAGCTGACCATTGACGAGGCCGACATCGACCGGATCAAGCACTCGGGTTCCCGGATACCCGTCGGTACGTCGCTCGAACGCGAGGCGATGCTTCGCCTTGCACTGATGTCGTCCGAAAACCGTGCGGCGTCCGCCCTGTCACGCTCGTTCCCCGGCGGCCAATCGGCGTTCATCGCGCAGATGAATCTGAAGGCGCGCGGACTAATCACGCCCGACACGCATTTCGAGGATCCGACAGGACTTTCGCCGAACAATGTCTCGACGGCTCGCGATGTTGTCAAACTGGCAATCGAAGCGTCGCACTATCCGATGATCAGTTCATTTACCACGCTGACAGCATACGAACAGACAATTGGCAGCCGGACGCGTTTCTATCGCAACACGGATCCCGTCGTCCGCTGGACGGATTGGGACGTTCAACTCGCCAAAACCGGATACACGCGCGAGGCCGGTCGCTGCATCGTGGTCGACGTCGCGATGCAGAGAGGTCCGGTGATCATTGCGCTGCTTGGCGCACGTTCATCCAGTGCCCGCTCCGCTGATCTGGCCACGATCCGCAACTGGGTGAACGGCGATGAAAGGCCCGTAGCCGTACCCAGGCTGTACCACGCCTCTGCCCATTCTCATCACAGCCACTCGGTCGTCGCCAGCCAACCGCATCGCGTAAAGGTGCGATTCGCGTCGACCGGCCCGTCACATCGCCATGCAACGCGCCGCGTGATCGCCAGTCGAGCCGGTGCGTAAGCGCGCCTGATCTCGCAAGACACGCGGTGCCGTCGACACCAGAACGATCCTCATCCCGTTCCACCGCCGCATTTCCGCGGAAACGATTTCGGTTAATGGAGTCGTAAGCGAGTCGTGGAGCCATAGACCGAGTCCAGAGTCTGAAGCAATCCCAGGCATCCTGAAAACACTCACCCATGGTCAGTAACCGTCCGTCGTCTACATGAGTGACGTCCCGTCCCCCAACTTTTTTGTGGTCCATCGAGCGAATTGTGTTGCGGGAAGTTCATTTCAGCGCCTGTTTCAAGGCTTTTTATTGACACATAGCGCACCGGACGTCATAGAATGCCTGTGCTTGCGGCATGAACTGCGGCGAGCACTTCCCAATTCGAAAGTGAGTCATCCACGACTATGGCAAAGACTGCAACGAAGACGGCAACCAAGACCGCATCGAAGGCTGCTCCGAAAGCTGCCAAACCGGCTACCAAGGCTGCACCGGCAAAGGCTGCAAACGGGACGGCGAAAAAGCTGGTCGCCGGCGCACCTGTGAAAGAGACGTTCACAAAAGCTTCGCTCGCCAATCACGTTGCACAAGCGGCTAATGTTGAACCAAAAGCCGCGAAAGCGATTCTCGCCGCGCTGGAAGACACCATCCTCGGCTCGGTTCACAAGAAGGGTGCCGGCGAATTCACGCTATCGGGTCTTCTGAAGATCACGGTTCAGCAAGTGCCCGCGAAGAAGAAGCGCTTCGGCAAGGATCCGTTCACGGGCGAGGAACGTTGGTTCGACGCGAAACCGGCGACGGTTCGCATCAAGGCGCGCGCTTTGAAGAAGCTCAAGGACGCGGCTGCATAAATGCAACGGCTTTGATCCGCTGCCTCCAGGCAGCGACCTGTGCGGGCGCCGATGTCGGCGCCCGCGTTCATTTCAGCCCTCGTATCCCTCACCATGCAGGTCGGCAGCTCTTCACGTTCGCTACGTCTGGCTCCCGAAGCATCTCATCTATCCGTTCCGACTCAACTGACCATCGGCTAGCCGGCTGGTGTGACCAAAGCGCTTTCCGTTGGGCAGCGCATCCAGAAAAACGGGTTCTGTCAGTTACTTGCTGGCGGCCGCTCGCCGGGTTCTGCAGAACGGCGTTCCACCATCTCCGCAACAGGCTCGCCGCACTGGTTGCAGAAAGGGAAAAAGGCGAAGTTACGGCCGCCGCAGGCGCAGACTTTGAAGAGATTCAGCCCGCAATGGATGCAGTACGAGGCCTGCTCGCCGCCAAGATGCCACGGCTTGTCGCACGACGGGCACAGCTTCTTCTGGAACGTACTGAGCGCCTTTTCATAATCGACGCCACGTGCACGTTCGGTCCGACTCTGCTCCAGATCGGCGCGCTTTCGCTCGACATATTTCTGGAACGCACGGAGCATGTAGATTCCGGCGAACACCACGAGCGCGATACCCACCAGCACGCGTACATATCCCCCGAAACTGGGCAGATACGGGACCAGCTCGACGAAGAACGCCGTCAGTGCGAAGAGGCCAAAGCCGTACACGAACGGCCAGTATCGGCTTTTGCGAAAGCGGATGAACAGCCATACGCCAACGAGGAGAAGCGGGAGCGTCAACGCAAGGCGCCACCCGAACACGATGAGCTCGTAACGACGGCTTGCCGCCTCGTAGCGCTTGTCGGCGGCCTGCCTGGCGGCCGCGATCTCGATGCGCAACTGCTTCAGGTGCGCGTCGATCGGCCGGGCCTCATCGGCCAGCGCATTCTGTTGGCTTTGCCAGCCCACGACACTCGTCTGAAGTTCGTCGAGCTTCCGCGTCCGTGCAAGCAATTCCGGATCATTGCGGCTGTCCCCCGTGGCCTGCCTGGTAGCGATCCAGTTCCTGAAACTCTCACGCGCCTCCACGTACAGCTTGCCTGCGCGGTCGTGAGCGATGCGAGTGTTCTCCATCCTGTCATTCAGTGCATCCCGCTGAAGTTGCAAATCACGCATCTGCGCGGCGAGCGGCGAGGTCGCTGCATCGCTGAACTGTGCGACTTCCGGCCGCCCGCCACGCGGGGCGTACATCAGATCGCGGATCACGAGCGAGCCCAACATGTTCAGGAGGATCGCGAAGGCGATCGCGATGATCCAGGAAGCGATTCTCAGCAGACGTGCCGGCCGCGAATATGCCTGGCTGTTGCCCATGTTGATCTCTTTTCCCATCAATGGTGACCCCTACGTCTGCTGTGGAACTCCGGCTTCGGCCGCCCCGACGGCTAGCAGCGCGAGGATGGTGCCGTTCTATCGTGGCAGTGCCGCCGGGCTGGGCTCCCGCGAGAGTTTCCCGGTCGTGCAGTGTCGCGGGAAAACCTTCCTCGCCCGCAGTGCCGACCGAGAATATTCGGGATTGCCATCCCGGACATTCTCCCCTAACGTGCCGGTGTCGGCGTAAGGCAATATGCCCGAACAGCTACCTGCGATCTCGCGTTTTCATACCACAAGGTTTTCAGGATGCCTCGCTCCAAACACCGTGGACGTTCTGGCAAGCGCCGTGTTATCCCCTCGAAGAATGCCCTCCTCCCGCTCCCACAAGCCAGGATCACCGAAATTTCATTGGGATACCATCTCGCACTCGCAGCGTGTGGCGGGGTCCACGGCAGCTCTTATCTTTTTAACGAGTTGACCCGCGCGACCTACCTGAGCTTCTATCTTGGCGAAATGGGCTACATGCCCGTCGCGCCTGATCTGTACCGCATGGCGGAGGCGGGTCTCGAAGCAGGGATCCGGCGCGGCAACGAGAAAGGCTCGTGGCAACTCGATCCATCGGCGGTGGCGACGCTGGAAGTCGTTCTCCAGGTTCACGATTCGCAGCTTGCGAGCGCCCGTGCAGGAGATCTGATCAAGGCAGAGCAGCGGCTGACTCATTTCATCACGAGCGGCAAGACAGCTTCTCCGTTCGACTAGGGAGGCGACAGGCGCGTCAGGAGATAGCGTCCATCGATGCGATAACAGGCCACACCATTAGTTATGTCACACATCGGTGTTGTTCGGCTGCGTCCCGACTTTTGGGCCGATCACCGAATATCAAGCTCCGAGACCCCCCGCGTGGTATCTAACGACTCCGTGAGCACCTGGTTTCGTCCGGCGCGTTTTGCCGCGTACAGTAGATGATCGGCGCGCGCCAGCAACGGTGCGCCCCCCTCGCCGGGTCGATACGCGGCTATGCCAGCGCTCGTTGTGACTCGCAGCGTGGCGTCGATCTCATCGAAGCGCGAGGACTCAAGCGCGATGCGAGATCGCTCTGCGATCCGGTACGCGAATTTCCCGTCGGTGGCCGGCAACAGAAGCACGAACTCCTCGCCGCCGATCCGTCCCACTACGTCTTTCTCGCGCACCGCGGCGCGCAGGATCGCGCCGAACTGCCGAAGCACCGCATCGCCAGCCGCATGCCCGTAACGATCGTTGATGGATTTGAAGTTGTCGATATCGAAAGCGATGAGAGCGAGCGGATAGCTTTTCTTATCCGCAATGCTGCGGCTCGCAAGGCGTTCAAACGCGCGCCGGTTCAGGGTTTCCGTGAGCGAGTCCAGATCCCGTTCGAGAACGAGCCGGTCTACCACGTCTGACATCGCGGCGGCCAGCAGAACAAGCCCCAGCACAGAGCCCATCAACGCGAGCGATATCTGGAGTAACACCCAGAAAATGGTCTGTGCAAACGGGACAGTTTTATGAGGTAGTGGCTGGATGACCGTGAGCGGCGTCCTGACGAGAAAGCTGGCACCGAAGATTAGCAGCACCCAGAGCAGAACGTGATTAATGGTGCGGCCATTGCAGCGGTTCCGAAAACGGGCGGCAGTGAATAACATCAACAGACCGGCGCTGAGATTAAGAATGTAGATGCGCACGAGTAGATTCGACGCCACGAAGGAGAAGTAATACATGCCGCCCAGTACGAGCGTGAACGTCGTCGCATGCGTCGCGAGCCGGAAGTGAAGCCCTGCCCTGCGCAAGACGCCTTCCGCCAGCAATTGAATGCTGAGCACATAAAACGTTGCCGATACGAGCGCGTTTAGTTTCCATTCATCCGGCAGGTGACAGATCTGCACTGCTGAGCCGAGTGCAAAAGCACCAAATGAAGCGGCGAGAAAGCGTAGATAGCGCAGCCGTTTGTCATAGACCCACGCACAGGCAAAACCGAGTGAAAAGACGGTCGTAATACCTGGAATGATCAGCTGGACGAGTTGATTGGGCGTTATGTGAGCGGGCATGTCGCTCCCTTTCTTCACTGCGCTGCCTGGCGTTAAATGGTCGGCCCCGCGAGCAGTAGACTTGCAGAGTACGTTAGTCAGCCGCCGTTACCGCCCCGGCCAGAAACGGTACGGCACCCCGTGTACCGCCGAACGCGATTGTACGCCAGGAGCACCAGATGCCCTTCGAGCCAAGCCTGCTCGATGGCATGAGATCCGGGCCGTGTTCGGGCCCCTTGGGAAGCGGCGCGAGTCTTCGTCAACGTCAACCATTACCGGGACCGATCCGTAGCGAGCAGCGTTGGAAATGATTGACGACTGCCCGATACGACTACCATCCCATCTGCCGCGGAGGGCATTGTCACGTTGCTGCGGCGATGAAGAAGACAAAGCCGCTTTACCACGGGCACCGTTATCCGGCGGTCGTTATAGTTGCGCCATGCGCTGGTATTTCCGGTTCCTGCTGAGCCTGCGCGATAGCGAGGAGCCGTTGTTCGAGCGGGGTGTAGTCGTCAGCTACGAAACCGTCCGCCGCTGGTGCAACAAGTTTGGCGCGGGCTTTGCAAGTCAGGCTAGGGCGGCTCGTCGCGAACCGGGTACGACCTGGCATCTGGACGAGGTGTTCGTGAAGCTGCGCGGCGAGCCATATCTGTTGTGGCGAGCAGTTGATCAGCACGGTGCTGAACTCGACGTCCTGTTGCAGAAGCGTCGCGAAGGCTGCCGCGAAGCGGTTTTTCGAGCGTGTGCTCGCTTCCTATGGTGAAGTACCGCGCAAGATTGTCACGGATCATCTGCGCAGGGCCTTGTCAAGTTTGAGTGGAAGGATTCAATGGCGCACTAAAGTAAGGTTTCCTTATTGAAATGCGTGTGAGGATTGCAGGCCTGCCCAGTCGTGCCATGAGGACAATCTCGCCTTGAGTTGTTCCCGATGGTGGCCCGCTTCCATCCGGTGTCGGGGCAATGCGAAGTGCTGACGGATTGGACCGAAGCGCGACAGGAATTCCTGCGTGCGGCGTGGATCACGGAAACCCTGCATCTGGCGCTCACGCCGGCGCGTGGGCTGGTGACTGTTTTCAGCGCGGTTGTTCACCCGGGCCGACGCCTTCACGAAAACGTGCTTTACGCCGGAGAGCTCAGGCACTACTGCCTTCGCTGCCGAATAGCTGCGTAGTTGATCGGTGACGATCTTTCTGGGTATCGGGTGCGAGCGCAGTACCTTCATGAAGAAGCGTTTGGCGGCAGCCTTGTCGCGGCGCCTCTGCAATAGGATATCCAGTTCAGTACCGTGCTCATCGACTGCACGCCACAGCACGTACGGTGTACCGCGCAGCTTCAGCATAAGCTCATCGAGGTGCCATGTCGAGCCCGGAGCGCCGCGTTCGGCTTTCGCACGTTGTGCAAACTGCGCGCCAAAGCGGTCACACCAGTTGCGCACCGACTCGTAGGTGACGCTCACACCGCGTTCGAGCAGCAGTTCCTCGATGTCGCGCAGGCTCAGGTTGAAACGGTGATACCAGCGTACCGCGCAGCAAATGACTGCTGCCGGGAAACGGAAACCGTGATACGGCGACTTGATCTTCTTCATGCCCACATTTTACTGCGCACTCAACTTGACATTGCCGTCGCTCCATATGAGCAGGTCGGTCGCCGGGAAATACACTGGCCCTTCGGCCCACAGGCATTCATCTGTCAGGCGGCTCAGGAATGCATTGGGCTGAAGCAGCAGCCTGAAACGCGGATCATGCACTTCGTAGTCGCTGGATTTCATCTCCCCTCTCGTTCTTGACGTGAATCGGAAAAGCGATTGGCACCTCTTCACCGCACCGCCTTTCCGCCGGCCGCGACGGTCACCGCGATGATGAGCACGCCATAGACGATCGATCGCACGCCCGCATCCGCGCCAAGCGCGTTGAGCGGGGCGTTCGTGAGAAACAGGAACATCGACGCGCCCCACACGCCGACGATCGTCGCCTTGCCGCCGGCGACCAGCGTGCCGCCGATCACGACCACGGCAATCGAAATCAGCATGTACTCGACGCCCATGTCGAGCGACGCGCCGCCCGAGGTCGCCGCGAGCAGAAGCGCCGTGAGCGCCGCGATCATCGAGCACAGCACGTACGCGAGGCAGCGCGTACGATGCACGTCGACGCCCGCGAGCCACGCGGCCCGTGCGTTCTGTCCGATCGCCGACAGCTTGCGGCCGTACACCGCGCGATGCAGCAGCACCGCCAGCGCGCCCGACAGTGCAAGCGCAAGGAGCGCGATATACGGCACGTTCAGGAAACGGCCGGTCGCGAACGCACCGAGCGCGGGCACGAGTTGGCTACTCGATTTCGAGCGTGTGCCCTCCGCGATCAAAGTCTGCTCTTATGTCGTCCAATATGAGGTTTTTCTCAGAAGACAAAACTGGCGAAGTTTGGTCTGGCGGGTCCCAAAACTTGATGCTGTCCGAGAAAACGACAAAGCCAAGTTTGTCGTTTCCCGGGAAAAACATCTCTCCTTGCACTGTTACAACCCGGTTGCCGATCTTGACCCGGATGTGGCCTCGTGACACGTCTAAGATCACTGATTACCTCGCGTAAAAATGACTTTGCTAGCGCCCGTAGCAGGATCAATGGTAATGATCTGAGTAACGTTTGGATTCTTCATCAACGCTGGTAATTCTGCAGTTTCCCAAACGTTTCCGGGCCGAAGATTCGAACCAATGACAGCTCGAACCGTACCCGACGCACCGGATGCATACTGTGCGGAAATATTTTGCCATGCCTGCACTACCGCCGGGTTCGCCGCATCCCATGCCGGCATTTGTATACCGTTTTGTGCAATCAACGTCTCAAGTGTAGTGCCACCGTTCAATCGAGCGATTTGGGCTGCGATGTCTTGACCACCAACGCTGCCGGTGCGACCTGACCAAAAGAATGCTGTACTTGGTTGGGTCGCAACGGGATTCGTGTTTGTGGCCGAAAACGCCCCAGTGATTACTGAGGCACCCGTACCAGCCGGCATACCATTCACGCCGGCGTAAACCTCGCCCGCCAATATAGAGATTTCGTTGGCGCACAAGACAGCGTTGGCAACGCACGCTGCGGCGATCTCCGGACCGAATAACACACCCCCTGCTACAAGCGCACCTCCGCCAATCAGATAGGGAGCGTAAGCACCCAGCTGCTGACCTACACCTGCAGCCACCTGAGCTTCAGTGATGGCTTGTTGTGCCTGCTGATTTTGATAGCTTTGCCAAGCTGCCTGAAACGCATCCCCCAACTTCTCGAATAGCCCTTTTTGCCCGGGATGATCGCCCGAGTTATTTAGCGCCTCATTCTGAGCGGACAATGCAGCACCTTGAGCGTTGCCCCCCAGTAGGGCACCAGCGCTGCCTCCAAGCAGCGTTGCAAAACCCGCAAGTGCGGCCTGTTGCGCGGCGTTTAGAGGCGCTCCAGTCGGGTCTATCGCCTGGATGAAGTCTGGTGAAAATGCGGCACTTGATGCTGCGCCTATAGCGCCTCCAGCACAACCAGTTCCATCAAGCGCACTAGCCGCACACCCCAGTCCCGCGTGCGCTGCAAGGTACGCCAGTTCGCCTCCCACAGGCCCGAGCACATCATTCAGGCTGGCTTGGGCGTCCCCAATGGCGAATGCACCAGAGGCAGACAATTCTCCCGTCAACGCATTCTCAAGCGCGTTGGCAAAACTCCCCCCTCCGATTGCTGTGCCGACACCAGCCGTAATGCCCGCTTCTGCAAGCATCGCCAGGCCTCGCTCTGTCAACGAAGCAGTGGTCGTAGTCGCCTGGTTTACGCTCGTTCCGGCCACCGGATTAACACCCGCCAGGCCCGCGATAGAATTGGTAGCGCCGCCGACGGCCAAAGGCTGGGTAGTAAAACCAAGCCCCGAGTCGCTGTTGTACGTGATGCCATTCGTCAGCCCAGCAGTAATCCCCGCGACACCTGCCGCCTCGAAAGCGCTCGCCCAGTTCAACTGCCCGGTCATGGTCAGCTGTGACGCAATGCTTGATGTGAACCCTGCAGCCGCAGCCGATAGTGCAATATTGCCCAGCCCGGCTGACACCGCCGGCATGGCCACCCCTTCTGTGGTAGTCGTCGCAGCAGTCGCCGCAGCAAACGTGCTCCCTTCCGTCGCCACCGCACCGATTGCAGCGCTCGCTGCGCCAGCGGTCATGATGGCGATGACTACCGCAAAGGCGATACCAACGATTTGAGAGGCTCCAAAACCACCTTGCGCCACAAAATCCGTATGCAGGTTGTCGCTAACGGTCGTCTGCGTAAAGCTCGTGCCCAGTTGCTGCTGCAACTGCGCGAGCATCTGCTGCGTACCAGACTGATCAACCGTGCCATCGGCATTGAGTTGCTGCAGCGCGCCGCCAATCTGATTGAGCGTCTGGACGTTCAGGTCCATGTTCGCCGCGCTCATGAAGCCGCCGGGCTGAACAGCCGTGCCTGTCGTCTCGGAGTAGCCGACCTCGTTGATATAGCTCCAGATCTGACCTACGTTGACCTGATTGGCCTGGTTGGTCAGCGTCCCGGTATTGACCGTTAGCGTATTGGATGCGGTGATGTCGCCCGTATTGAGGATGCTTCCGTTGCCATCCTGATTAAAGTTGAGCGTGACGTCCTTGCCCGTGATGGTCCCGTCCGCTGACATCGCGCTCCAGTTCTGCGGCAGATACACCTGCGGCATCAGCGCCGTCACGGTCGGACACGTCACGGGACCTGTCGACACGCAACCCGGGTCGGGCACCGACTGCTCCACATACCAGAGCATCGGCGCGCTCAATGTATTGAGCTGAGCCTGAGTCAATGCATCGCCAAGCTGCAGATTGTTGGCCTTCGCATAGTCGATTGCGTTCTGGTACAGGATCTCCTTTTCCTGCGCAGTGACAGAGAGATTGTGCTTGCTGTCGTAGGTCAATCCATCGATGAAGCTGGCCTTGCCCGTCTGCTGCAATGCCGCCTGCTGAAGCATCAGATCTTCAGCCTGGGGGTTGTAATAGAACAACGTCGAACCCGGTTGCAGGTTTGCCGGCAGATTGTCGAGCAACGCCTGCGGACCGAGCGGGTCAAGCGCCGAACTACCCAGCGAACCCGACACATACGATGCCTGGCCGGCTACAGGCGTCGGCAGCGGCGCACCGACCGTGCGCGGTGTGGTCAGATTCAAGCCAGGCAGATTCACCCCGCTCAGCGAAATCACCTGCGACGGTCCATTTACGCGGGGCGTGTAGGTGTTCGCTGTCGTGATGCCGTTGATCAGTTTCTGGCCGGTGAGCGTCACTGACGTGCCGATCACGTTGCCGACGTTCTGAATCTCGCCACCCGATGTAATGGACAGATTCGGTGCCTGGATCGTCGCGGCGATATTGCCGACCGGCGTCGGCGGATCGATCGCGCCACCCACCTTCGTGTACGCATCGCCGTAAAGCGCCGTGCATTGTTCAGGTGAGCCGCATGCCCAGATGTCGTGCCGCTTGTCGGGACTGAAATCCCCCGTCTCCTGGACCCAATGTGAATGCCAGTACGCGTTCAGCGTCTGCGCTTCGTTGACGACCGGGCCTGCGACCGAAATCGTCGCGTTGTTCCCAGCCGCAATCAGGCTGCCGATGTTCGTCAGGCTGCCCGCGTTGAGTTGAAGGTTGTTACCGGCGCTGATAACCGATGAATTACCGGTCTGCTGGTCGACATAGCCTTCGCAATAGCTCTCCTTGTAACCACCTACGGTCATACAGCCCGAGTACTGCTCCTTCGACCCGTAGTCCTCATGGACCGGAACAGGCGGCGGCAGCGTGTTGGTAATCGCGCCCGACACATTGAGCGTGATGTTGTTGCCCGCGACGATATTGCCGGACGTATTGTTCAGGCTCTGCGCCGGCGTGGTCGACGTCGCCGTCGTTCCAACGCCACCGATCACGATGTCATGGCCCGCGAGCAGGTTGCCGTACGTGTTATTGATCTGCCCCGCAGCAATGACGAGGTCGTTTCCGGCAAAGACCGTGGCGTTCTGCTGCGCATAAGAGAACGTGGTCGAATTGGGATTCCCGCCACGCATGCCACCGGCGCCACCACATTGCGCGCCGCTCACACCGGATGCGCAACCCGGTTGCGTCGAGGTGGCCGAGTTGTATTGCCCCTGGTTGGAGAACGACTGCGCGGCACTCGCGTTGAAGTTATTGCCAGCATAGAGCAAACCGCCGTTCACCAGATTGCCGCCGGACAGATTCATGTTGCGTCCCGCGATGATCTGGCCTTGCGCCCCGAACGTCGTAGTCGTACTGGTGGAGCTCGGCGGTACGTTAGCGCCCGGATTGAACGAAACGGTCGACTGCGGCACGACCGTTCCGGAGATGCCCAGACCGCCACTCCCGTAAATTCCGACCGTGCCCAGCGCATTCATCTGCGCCATGAACGCATCAAGTTGCGCCTTATCGACGGTGTCGACAATAGTCGCGACGGCATTGCCCACCGATGCGTTGTTGAGCGACTGCAGGTTCAGGTTGACATCCAGTCCCGCTGAGATCGTGCTGCCTGCGTTCGACAACGTGCCTGCCGTGATATTGACGCTGCCTCCTGCTGCGATCACACCAGGCGAAACCGGACCGGGCGCTGTGATCGTCCGGTCGATCCCGGGCAACGCGATGTACTGATGGTCTCCCGCTTGCGAGTTACCGACCTGCAGTTCCGCACAGGCGCTGGAATCGCCATAGCACGTGCTGCCGCCGCTTCGGACATCGATATACCCGCCACCCATGTTCGGCAACAGGGTCGCGATCGTAGCCGTCTGCGAAAACTGATAAAGGTAACAGTCGCCCTGGCTGTTCTGGCAATACCAGCCGGACAACATCCCGATCACGATCTGACTCAACAGATCCGGGTTCGCTGAAGCACCGACGAGCTGTGTGGACGTTTGCGTTGCGCCCTGCAACGCATCATTGACCACCGCCCCGGCATTGATATTGATGTTGCCGCCGGCAAGAATCGTCCCGACTGTGTTGTACACGGTCGCGTCAGTGTTCAGACTGATGTTGCCGTTGGCTTGCGTCGTGCCGTACTGGTTATCGTAGTTGCCACCGCCGTTGAACGTCAGATTGTTGGCGCTTTCGATCGTGCCGCGATTCGTAACGCTACCGTTCAGCGTGATTGAACTGCCGCTGTGTACGACAGCATTCGCGGCATTGCTCAACGCGCCGTTGAACGTGACGTCATTCCCCGACAGCTGACCGAAGTTGTTGAAGGTGCCATAGGTCGTGAGAGTCAGGGGAGCGGACCCCGTGATCAGCCCGTAGTTGTTGATACCACTCAAGGCAACAACCGTCGCACCCTGTCCACCATAGTTCCACGTCCCCCCGACATTGATAAAACCCGCCGTCAGCGAAAGCTGCCCGCCATAACTGATCGTGCCCTGCGATGGATCGATCGTCGCATTGACGGCGCTCACACCCATATTCCGCTGCGCAAGCAGCTGTCCGCCAACGTTATAAAACGCGCCGCCGCCTCCATTAATCGTCAGAGACACATCGCCCGTCACCGGCCCGGTCGGCGTATTCGGATTACCCGCAAAAACCAGCCCGTTCTGGTTGTTCAGCGTCCCCGTATTGATGTTCAGGCTGTTGACGGCCATCAACGAGCCGCCGATGTTGTTCAGCGCACCCGCCACATTGATGTTCGTCGTCGCGCCATTCACCAGCCCGGCATTCGCGAAGTTCGTCGCGGTGATATTCGTCGTGCCCGTCGATGCGAGCGAACCCGTCGCAGCGTTCGTGAGGTTCGGAGCGGTCACGGTCAGCGTGCCACCCGACAGCACATTGCTCGCGTTATAAAAAGCATTCTGCGACACGAGCGTCGCCGCGCCGACCACGTCGAGCTGGCTTCCCACCAGTGAGAGCTGGTTCGAAGCACGCGCATCGAGTGTGCCGCCGACGATCGCATTGCCGAGCGTCACGTTCGCGCCTGCGACCTGCAGGTTCTTCGAAGAAACGATCGAAGACTGTCCCGCATCGACGGTCCCCGTCGCATTGATCGAGATATCCTTCGATCCGCTCGCCGTCCCGCTCATCGTGACGTTTGCGCCGGACAGCGCCAGTTCGCCCGCGACAACGCTGTTACCGGAGAGCGTCAAGGTCTGTCCTGCATGCAGGCTTGCATCGCCATTCGACAACACGCCGCCAACCGTGACATTGCCGTTCGTGCCCGTCACATTGACGGCGCCCATCGACGAGATACCGCCCGTTGCCGATGCATTATTGGCTGCATTGATCGTCGCGTTGCCGCCCGTCTGCACCTGTCCGTTGAACGCCACGCTGCCTGCACGCGACGTCGCAACGATGTCGCCCACGGCCGTCGCCGGGCCGAACGACATATCGCCGTTCGAGGTTGCCGTGAATTTGCCTGCGCCCTGAACTTCGCCGAGCGCGACACCGCCGCCCGCGTTGACCGTGATGTCCTTGCCGAAAGTCAGTGCGCCGCCACCGTTGATCGAGCCACCGGCATTGAGGTTCGCAACACCGAGTCCCAACAGGTTGCCGCCGAGCGTCATCGCGCCGCCCGACGTGACATTAGTATCGCCGTTGATGAGTCCGCCCGACAGCAGCGCCAGATTGCCGCCTGCGCTTGCAGCAAAGTTGCCCTGAGTGGTCACGCCACCGCCGACTCCAAGCGCGCCCGTGGTTGCCGTCAACGTGATGTTGCCGTTCGAGCCAGCCGCGCCACCGATCAGCAGGTTGCGGCCAGCGGAGACATTCAGCATATCCGCCGACGAAGCCGAACCACCAACCTGCACATCGCGTGCAGCCGTAACCGATGTGGTCGAGCCGGAGGCAATGTCACCCATCACCACGACATCGCCCGCCCCGTTATGCCCCTGCGCCTGCAACTGAACCGTGCCGCCCGCCTGGGCCGAGCCCAGCGACATATCGTTGCCCGCCGTCACGACGAGGTTGCCGTTCGTGCCGACCACACCCGTCACATTCACACTGCCGCCGGCATGCACGTTCGCCTGCTGGCCGAACACGACCGAACCTGCGTTGATGTTTCCACCTGCCGTGAGCGTGCCCGTGTTCTGCGCGCCGATGCCACCCGTCAGCGTCATGTCGCCGCCGGAAGTCAGATGCGCATCGCCGCCGACGGTCGCGGCGCGCGAGAAATTCAGTGCCTGCGCGGTGTTCGCACTGAGCTGCCCTTGCGTGGTGACATTGCCCGCCGAGCCATTACCGCCCGTCGCCGTGAGCGTGAGGTCTCCCGCCGAATTCACGTCGGCCAGCGAGAAGTTGCGCGCCGCGTTGACGGTGGTCGTGCCGCCCGTGTTGATCGCACCTGCCGCCGTGACGTCGCGCGACGCGGTGAGCAGCATCGTGCCCAAAGCCGTCGCGTTGCCACCGAACGTCACATCGCCGCCGCCCGCATTGCCGTTGGCCGTCACGGTCAGATCGCCCGATACCGCCTGGACGCTGCCGAGGCCCGCGTTGTTGCCACCTGCGACGGAGACAGTCGAACCCTGCAGCGCACCCGTCAGCGCAAGATCATGCGAAGCCGTCAGCGTCGCGGCCTGCGCGAACGCCGCCGAACCCGCACCGGTGATGTCGCGGCCAGCACTGAGCACACCATCCATCTGCCCCGCGACGGTGCCCGTCAAGGCAATATCGCGCCCCGCCTGCACATCGATCTGCTTCGCAGCCGCGATCTGTCCGCCAAGTTGTGTATCGAGCGCCGATGCAACATTGAAGGCGCCCGCTGTCGCCGCCGTGCCTGTAAACGATGCGCTGCCCGTTATCGCCGTCGCATTGAGGTCATTCGTCGATTCGACGCTGCCCGTCACCGTGACGTTGCGTTGGCCTGTCAGCGTCAACGCGTCGCCGCTTGCGAGCGCGCCGCTCACCAGCGCATCGCGCGCTCCCGTCAGATGGATTGCGCCGGGCGCCGTCGCCGTGCCCGTGATCGCTGCGTCACCTGCACCTGCGTTGCCGTTGGCCGTGACATCGAGCGTCGTCGCCGATATCACGTCATGCAGCGCGGCGTTGTTACCGCCCGTTGCGGTGACGACATTCGCCTGCACACCACCCGTCAGGGCGATATCGTGCTGTGCGGCGTAGTTCGCCGTCTCCGTGATCTTCTGCGTGCCGCCGCCTGTGATATCGCGCGCCGCCGTGACCGTCGCATTCGATCCGCCGACCATCGTGCCGTTCAGCACCGCATCGCGGCCCGCCGTCAGCGTGATGTCGTTGACGGCACTCGTGCTTGTGCCGAGCGACAGATCGAGCCCCGTCGTGATATCGAGCTTGCCGCCGCTGTTGATGCCGCCCGTCGCGAGCAGGCTGCCTGCCTGCGCATTGAGCGTCGCGTCACCGACCGATTCGATTGCACCATCGACATGGATGTCATGCTGCGCCGTGACAGACGCCGTCGTGCCGCTGGCGATCTTGCCGGTCGACGTCACCGAGACGTCGTTGTTCGCATTGACCGTCACCGCGCCCGCTGCAGCCGCAGCGCCTGTAACCGTAACGTTGCCCGCGCCATTCGCGCTGTTCGTGCCGTTCGCGTGTACTGCGATCGTGCTGGCAGATTCGATATTGTTGACGGTCGCATTGCCCGCCGCCGTGATATCGACCGACTGTCCCTGTACGAGCCCGCCCTGCACGATGTCGCGGCCCGCCGCGAGCGTCGCCGCTTGCGTGAAGGTCAACGTGCCGGCACCGCCGATATCGCGCCCCGCCGTGACGACGCCCTGTCCCAGACCCGCGAGCATGCCGCTGACATTCACATCGCGCGCGGCGCTCAGCGTCGCATCCGACGCAGCCGTCGTCGTGCCGCCCAGATCGATGTCCGTGCCTGCAAGCGCCGTGAATGCGCCGTTGCTGTTGATGACACCCGTCGATCCGATGCTCCCCGCCGTCGCGTTCAGCAGCATGTCGCTGGACGACTGCACCGAACCGCTGACGCCGATGTTCTGGCCGGCATTGAGCACGACCGTCGAACCACCGACTACGGCGCCCGTGATGTCCAGATCGTTCGTTGCATTGAGCGAGAGCGTCGATGCCGCCTGCACGTCATGCAGCGACGCGGAGCCGCCCGCGTTCGTCTGTATCGTGCCGGCGCGCACCGAACCCGTGACGTTCGTATCGCCGCCCGATGTGACGTTCGCGCTCAGGCCAAGCGCGAGGGCTGCGCTGCCGCCGATCGCATTGCCCGCGTTGAAGATCCCGTTGCCCTGCGCGACGACGGAGCCGTTCATCGTCAGGTTCTGCCCGGCCGTCACGTTGATATCGCCGAGCGACGACGTGCCCTGTGCGCCGAGATCGACCGATTGCGCGGCACTGATGTTGAGGTTGCCACCCGACTGGATGTTGCCCGTGCTCACCAGGTTGCCGGACGCGTTCGTTAGCGTGACGTCGCCATTCGACTGCACGGTGCCCGCGTTGGTCGTATCGCGGCCGCTCGTGACATTCAACGCGTTCGCGCTTTGCAGCGTGCCGCTCGCACTCACGCTGACATCGCGCGCGGCATTGAGCGTCGCCGTCGAGAGCGACGTGACGGTGCCGCCGATCGCGATATCGCCCGCATTCGTCGTGACCTGCAACGCCGCGTTCGACACGACGTTGTTCAGCGAGACCGAGTTCGCCGCCGTGAAGTTGACCGCGTTGCCCTGAAGCGCGCCTGTCACCGACAGGTTGCTGCCCGCCGTGGCCGTCACATCGCTCGCGAAGCCGCTGTTGCCGCCCGCGACAATGTCATGACCTGCCGTCAAGGCCGCTTTCGCCTGTCCGGCGAGCGACCCGCCGATCGCCAGATCGTGGCCGGTGCTGAGCGTGACGTCGTTGACCGCGCTCGTGTCGCCCGTCAGCGAGACGTCCTGCGCAGCTTTCACCGTCAGCGCGGACGCGCCGTTGACCGTTCCCGTCGACCTCACGCTTCCTGTCGTGGCCGTCATCAGCAGATCGCCAACGGACTGCACCGTCGCCGCGTTCGCGACATTCACATCACGCTGCGCAGTGAGCGTGGTTTGCGCGCCACCCGCCAGCGTGCCGTTCACCGCGATATCGCGCGCCGCCTGCACATTCGTCGCGCCGACGCTCGCTGCATTGCCGTTGAACGTGACGTCGCCGCCGCCCGCGTTGCCGTTCGCGGTCACGGCAAACGCGCCGCCCGCCTGCACCGCCGCGAGACTGACGTTGTTCGCGCCCGTGACCGTCAGATCGTTCGCGAGCAGTTTGCCCGTCAGCGAAACATCGTGTGCTGCGTTCAGCGTGCCGCTCTGGCCGAACGCAATCGATCCGCTGCCGGTGATATCGCCTTGTGCATCGAACGCACCGTTATGCTGGACGATCGATACACCCGACACATCGAGATTGCGTCCCGTCGCAACCTGCGCATCGGTGCCGACCAGCAATGAACCTGAAACCGACGTATCGCGGCCCGAAGTCGAATTGAACGTCGTACCGCTCGCGAGCGAGCCGCTGATCGAAAGATCGCGCCCTGCCGCTGCCGTTACCGCCTGCTGTGCCGTCGCCTGAGCCGCAACCACGGTATCCTGGCCCGACGCAAGTGCCAGATTGCCGCCACTCGCAATATTCGCAGTCGCGTTGATATTGCCTTGCTTGGCCGTCACTGTCGCGTCGCCGGCGGTTTGTACCGCCGCCGTCACATTAACGTTGCGTTGTGCGGTTGCCTGCAAGGTGCCGCTGTTGGTCTGCCCGGCGACGTTGATATCGCGCGCTGCCTGTAACGTCGTCGCGCCGCTGACGACAGACGTGCCGTTGAGATTGACGTCGCCCGCGCCGTCGTTGCCCGCCGCCGATACGCTCGCCGCGCCGCCGCCCTGCACATCGCCCAGCGTAACGTTCGAACCCGCCGACATGGCGATATCGCCATTCGCCTGCGTACTCGCAAGGTTGATATTGCTGCCCGATGTCACATCGAGTTTCGCGCCGGACTGCAACGTGCCCGTCGATGTGACGTCGCCGTTGGCACTGATCGAGTAACCGCCGACGCCGATATGTGCGCCCGTCATCGATACATTGCCGGCTGACTGAAGCGTCGCCTGCTTCTGCGCGGCAGTGCCCGCAACCGACACGTCGCCGTTCGCGGACAGCAGCAGATCACCCGCATTGGCGGCCAGTTGCGCATCGCTGCGCACGCCCATGCCCGCCGCCGTGCTGATCACCTGAATCTGCCCCGCTGTCATCGCGCCGAAAGCGGTCGCGTCGATGGCAAGACCATTGTTCGCGTTGCCGTTCGCGCCGTTGATCGCCGCCGCAGTGTTCGCGCTACCGTTGGACGACGTGCCATACGACGTGCCCGCATCGGACACGGCATTCGGCGCAACGAACTGACGTCCGGCAATCGCGTTGATACGGTTGCCCGCATACAGCGGCGCATTGACACCGATCGTCTCGGCAATCAGGTCGATGGTGCCGACGGTGCCTTCAATGCCCGCACCGGGCCCGTTCGCACCCGCATTGCCTTCGATCTGGATGTGCCCGCCCGTGACGTTGTAGCCGACGGCGGTCGCGTGACTGAAGTCGGTGGGCGTGCCGTTCAGGTCGCTGAGAAACTGCGGCGTGCCCGTCGACAGCGTGACGCCGATCGTGTTCGTGAAGCCCGTGCCGCGCGTCGTAATGCCGTTCGGGTTGGCAATGACGACGGTAGCCGGTGCGCCGAACACTTCCAGCGGACCGTTGAGCAAGCTCGCATACGCCGCGCCCGTCGACGTCACCTGGTTGACGATGACGCGCGCCGTGCGTCCCGCGAGATTCGGGTTCGCCCCGACATTGCCGCCCGTGAGCGACGTGCCCGACATCAGGCTGTTGTTCAGAATCAGCCCGACGGGATCGATATTGAAGGTCTGGTACTGGTTCAGCGAGATCCCGGCCGCGTTCGGCGCGGTGATGTTGACGACGGGCACGCCGCCATTCGCGCCCGTGCTCTGCGTGATCCTCGGCTGGAAGCTGATGGGCGCGTTCGGATCGACGATAGGCGTCGCGAACGCCTGCTGCATCATGAAGCGCGCACGCAACCCGGCCAGGTCGCGCATCTGCCGCCATGCATCGTCGTCCAGACGCCTGCTGCCCGCCGCGAGCACGCCCGCCGCCGACTGGCTCTGCTCGAACGTGACCGTCAACGGCCCGACGAACAGCGCAGCGGCCACCACGGCGGATACGCCGCGCTTCCACCAGCTGTACGTTTTTGCGTTCGAGGCAACCGTCCAGATATAGCCGGATGTGTCGCGCAGGCGCGCGCGCAGTTCGTCCCGAATGGTCCGGACGTGGTCGAGTTGCCGCAAGGCATTGCGCGTCGAAACTCTCATGATGTTCTCGTTCTTCGTCGTTTCTTGTTGGTCGCAAGGCGGGCTGGCCGGTCCGCCTTGCGCTTGCAGCAGAGTTTTCCCCGTCTGCTGCGGCCTCCTGTTGTCGAGGCCTTCGAGGCCTTCGATGCTTTCGCTTTACTGCTGCTGGATCGACGCGTTCTTCATCAGATCGACCACCACTTGCGCCGTCGCCTTTTGCAGCGCGACCTGTTCGAGCTGCTGGCGCAGCGCGGCCCTGGTCGTATCGAAGTCGGGAACCTGGGTCACACGCTCCTGGTCCATCTTGACGATCCAGAACGCGTCGCCCACCTGAACCGGCGCCGTGGTCAGGCCGCCTTGCGGCAGCTTCACCATCGCTTCGGCGACAGGCTGCGGCCAGCCTTGCGTCGCGCCCGGCTGGATCGGCGTCTTGAACGACACCCAGTTCATCGCGCCGCCTTGCGCAGCGGCCGGACCCTGGCTGTACTGTTTCGCCAGTTGCGCGAAATCGGTGCCCTTCTTCAGTTGCGCGAGCACGTCCTTCGCGGTCGCTTCGTCCTTCACCGCGATCACGCTCGGCTTGTATTCCTTGTCGCCGAGCGTCGCGACGATCGCGTCGTAGCGCGCTTTCACGTCGGCATCGGTGACGGGCGTGGGCCTCACCTGGTCGCGCAGATACGCCTGCGTCATCGCCAGCGACCTCGCCTGTTCGACCGCTTCGATCACCTGCGCGCGCGTATCGTAATGCTGCTTTTCGGCCGCCTGCCGGAACAGCTCGCGCGCGATCAACTGGTTCTTGATGGCCGTGCGCGTTTGCGGCGTATCCGGTGTATTGGTCGCTTTCAACATCGCATCGACCTGCTCCTGCGTGATGAACACGTTGTTCACGCGCGCGACAGCATTGGCTGGCAGCGGGCCCGACGCTGCGACGGGCGCAGCCGCCTTTGCATGCGACGACGACGGCTTGTTTGCCGCCATCGAAGGCGCCGCGATCGCCGAGAGCCCGACAGCCAGCGCGAGCGTTGCAGTCAGACGCGTGAACGTGATGTGATTGAGATGCCGCTTCATGTTGACCTCCTTCATTCCGACCAGTTGAGAGTGGCCAGCAGCACCGTGGCCTTGTGACCGAGCGCTGCGGGCTGAATCAATGCCTGTCCGAGCAGGACTTCGCCCGTGACGGTTTGCGCGTTGTGCCGCCATTCGGCACGCGCGCCGATACCGGTGCCGACCAGCGTCGGCCAGCCGCCTTGTGCGACGAGATGAGATTTGCCGCCGTCGAGAAACACATAGGGTTCGATGCGCGCGTCATGCCATGCGGGCACGTTCTGCCATGCTGCTTCGTTGCGCAGATATGCGCCGCTATCGCCCGCGATGCCGCCTTCCGTGAAGCCGCGCACCGAGTCCATGCCGCCGAGATAGATCTGCTGCGTGCCGAACAGCGCCACGCGGCTGAACTGTCCGCGCAGCGTGCCGCGATACGCCCATTGCGTGCCGAGCAATGAGCCGAGCGTCATCTGCAGGGTCGCTGTGCCGTCGAGCTTCGTGAACTGGCTGTGCGCATCGGCCTTGCCGATTTCGCTGTCGTCATGACTGGCCGCGAGCCACGGCAGACCCTGCGATACGCCGATGTCCCACGTCGCAGCCGCGCCCTGCTCGTTCGCGACGAAGCGGCGCAGCCCGTTCAACGCCACACGCGCCACGGTCAGGTCTTGTGGTGACAGGTCGATTCCGTTCACGCTGCGCTCGGTGCGCATCTTGTTCAGCGTGACGTCGACGCTCATGCGGCCGGATTTCGAACGCGTGAGCACATCGTTCCAGCCGAGAATCTGGCTGAACGTGCGTCCTTGCAACAACGCCGTATCGCCGATGGTCTGCTGATACTCGGAGTACGAGGTCGTGTAGCTGAACGTCTGATAGCCGAACGGCACGGCCGCGGAAAACACCAGTGCGTTGCTGTCTTCCGTGCCGACATAGTTCAGCGACAGCGATTCCTGCAAGCCGATCACGTTATCCGCCTCGACGCCGCCGCGATACCGCAGCGTGCCAGTTTGCGAGCTGCCGTAGTTGTCGATGCCGAGGTTGTAGAACGTGCGGTCGCCGTAGCGGTTCGACACTGCGACGATCGAATCGCCAGGCGCTTCGCCTGGCATGATCTGGATTTCGGCCTGATTTCGCCGCAGCCGGTTGATCTGGTCGACACCCTGCTCCAGATCCGGCAGGCGCAGCACGTCGCCGACGCTGTCGCCGAACGCCCACGCCGTGCCGGCATCGGTGAGCAGGCCGCCGCCATGCGTGTCGTACCACGGCTCGTTCGGATCGCGCGGGCGCAGCGGCTTGCCGTTGAGCGTGAAGCCCGCGACCTTGCCCGCGACCACGTTGACCTTCAGTGTGCCCGACGCCAAGTTCTGCGCACCCAGATAAGCGCGCGTCGTGATGTAGCCGCGTTCGATGAACGCTTCCGTCACGCGTCGCAGCAGCAGATTGATGCGGTTGCGCCCCAGTTGCTTGCCGACGAACGGCGCGGCGATGCCGTCCAGCTCTTTCTGGCTCAACACGCGATTGCCGATGAACTCGATGTGGCTGATCTCGAACATCGGTTCGACATCGGGCAGCGTATCGACGTCCGCGCCTTCGGGCAGGTTCGGCAGCGCGGGCACTTCGGGCGCGGCGATCTGCGCGGGCGCCTGCTGGATTTCATTGCGCCGCTGCCGGTCCTGCTGCTCCTGCAACAGCCGTTGGCCCGGGTCCTGTTCCACGCGTCCAGGCAGCGCATTTAACCCGCCCGGCGGCAATGGCGGAAGCGCCTGCGCGCTCGCGGCCGCGTGCGCGCCGACGGCGAGCACGGCAAGACAACTGCGCAAGATCACAGGACGCCGCTTCATAGACCGAACCACGAAACGAGGCCGAGTTCATTGTGAGTGCCGATCGTCACGGGCGCGCGGTACGGCACGCGAATCGTGTTCACGCCGCCCGCCGCATGAATGCCGCCCGGCGCGTTGAACGATCCGCCGTCGATGTCCGCTTCGCCCGTGAGTTCGACCTGGCCGTTTCCGCCGGTGAAGACGCCGCCCGTATCGGCTGCGTAGATGGCCGCCCACGTGTTGCCGAACCACGTCTTGAGATCGTTGCGCCGGTTGATGACCGTGTAGCCGAGCACGCCTTGCGCGAGTGTTTTCGGCGCATCGAGTCTCAGGTTGCCGATGGCGATCACCGTGCCGCCCGTGTTGGTGATCTGCGTGCCCGCCTTGAGCGTGATGTCCTTGCCCGCCTCCATCACGCCGCCGAACGCCTGGACCGTGCTCGACGCGCTGGCGCTGCAGAAGATGAAGCAGGACTGGTGATACGAAGCCTGCCCGACGAACACACCTTGCGTCAGCAGGTTCTGCGCGGCCGACACGAAGATGCTGCCGTCGTTCGACAGAATCGAGCCGCCGACATTGTTGACGTTGCGCGCGTTGATCGTCACATTGCCGCTGTCAGCTGTGATGTAGGCGAGCTTGTCGGGATCGTTGAGCGCGCCGTAGTCGACGGTGAAGCCGTTCTCGTGATGCTCCACGAATATCAGCCGCCAGCTTCGGTTCGAGTAGCCGACGGCGTTGCCCCCGTTCACGCCGCTCGAATGGTCGATGATGTTGTCGACGTCGCCGCCCGCCGTGAGCGTGACGTTGCTGTTCGACAGGATGCGCGCGTCTTCGTTGGTGATGGTGCCGCCGGCGTTGATCACGACGTCCCCTTTCACGCCGAACAGCACGCCGAGCTTCGAGGTCGTGGTCGACTGGTTCAGCACGTTGTCTGAGGCGTTCAACGTGACCGCGCCTTTGGAGTCGCTGTCGCCGGTGGTTTGCGTTTGTCCTTGCACCAGCGAACCGACGTTCACGATGTCCTGGCTGCTCTTGACAACAACGCCCGCATTCGACGACGCGATCACCGTCTGCGTGCCACTGTCGTTGTACAGCTTCACGCCGCCGCCACTGAGATGGATGCCGCCGCTTGCCAGGAGCGACGTGCTGTTCAATCCAAGCAGACCCGTCGATGCAATCGACGCAGCGCTGCCGGCCTGCATCTGCATTGAAGTCGCAGTCAGTGTGTCCTGCACCTGCATGTTCACGTTGCCGTTTGCAGTGAGCGTCGTGTTCGAGAACTCGACGGCGCCATTGGATGCAAGCGTGAAATCACCGAGTGTCGCGTTCATCGGGCCTGCACTGCGCACGCCCGGCCCCTTGTCGGTGACGATCAGCTGCACGCGGCCGCTCGTGAGCGAGCCCGCTGCCGTGATGTCGACGGCGAAAGAACTGGCCGAGTCGTGCGTCGCCGATGCGTTGACCGAGAGCCAGTCGTTGGCATTGTCATTGGGCGACACGCCCGTGTTCAGCGTTACGTTGCTGGTGCCGCCAAGCAGGCTGACGGTGGCTGTCGGCGATGTGAACGTGTTGGTCAGCGGCCCGTTGACAAGGATGTTCTTCGCGATGAGGTCCAATGCAACGAGCGCGCTCGACAAGCCTTGCGGTCCGACGATAATCGTTCCCGTCTTCGTGTCGAGCACGACGTTACGCTGCAGCACCGACCCGGTGAGCACATCGTTGAAGCTGACCTGTCCGGTCGAGAGCGCGACATGGCCCGTATTGACGAACGATCCACCGTTGATCGTGATGCCGTTCGGATTCGCCAGCACCACATTCGCGCGTGATCCGAGCACGGCGAGCTGGCCCGAGATCACGCTCGGGTCCGTGCTCGTTACCTGATTGACGATGGTTCGTGCGTTGATGCCGACGTTGTTGAGATCGACGCCCGCACTGCCCACGTTAAAGTGGCTATACGTGTTGTGCGATACACCACCGACGGATGGCGCGATGTTCACGGTCTGACGACCGTTCGCAGCCGTCGATACGGAAGTGGCCGTACCGCCGTCCGCAACGACGCCTGCTGCGTGCGCATGCACCGACATCAGCGTCAGGGAAAACAAACAGAACTGCATGATCCGGCGGACTGTGCCGCCGACGCCACCGTTGACAGATTGCCTCGACATACCGCTGCCTGGCCGCTCTCAGTCGGCCAGTTCCCCGTTTGGTCTTTAATTTATGCAGGTCGCATGACAACCTGCTCGTATTCATGGGACCGTTGTCGGCAGCGCTTACTAAAACTTTAGGAATATTTCTTTTAACGGTAATTTGGAAACGAATCGTCAATTGTTAAACGGTCGTAATTGCGCAAATTGTTAAATCTAACGCAATTTATTGGCGTCATATAGAAAGGTTACTGAAATAAATCCCGGAGGCCCTAAAACCGTGATTCACGGTCGACCATTACACGATGCAGTTGGCTGCACCGATCGGAAGCGTGTGAACGCGCGGCGCGCATGAAGCCTTCTCGAATGTCGCATCTTAGGTTCGCTTCGCAAAGCATGATGGTGACTCAGAGAGAACAAGGCGACATCTAAAACACCATTCCTTTGCGCCCTCCCGCAGCGCCGACCCGAGGGAGATGTTTTTCCTTTTTCCTATAGCGTAACGAATCATCCTGCTCCGAACCAAAAACGCATCAAATCGGACTGCCTCTAAATTTCTTACAGGATATTCGGTGATAGGTGTTGCGTGCGCCGAGGAACCTGCATATGAAGATGCGCAGCAAACCACAATATCGACGGAAGACTAAGAATGAACACGAAATACACGGGAATTTTCATCGCGGTTGCCGCCATCATGCTGGCGGGTTGTGGCGGCGGTGGCGGTTCAGCCGGCAACCGGCCTCGGAGAGCGTCCAACGCTTCCTGCGGGAAGCGCTCAGGGTGATCCGCGCCGCAACTTACATCTCCGGCGACGTCAATCAGGCATTGTTCTGGTAAAGGAACGAGCCACTGCCAGTGTTCGACTACAAAACGGCTGAGCAGCTTGTGTCGGATGATCGGACTGACGACCAGCTTCGCTATATTTCGTCTCTCGAGGCGGGCGCGACCGGATGATCCTCGCAGCGCTAACGAAGGTGACCGTGTACCGGATGCATGTCCTCAAGTGGGCGGTTGCGCCAAGGAGCGGCGCAGGTGCCGGCAAGCACGGCTGGCGAGCCAACCGGCCAGGACTCAACGCCCTTTGCCTTGCGCTTGATGTCAACACGTAGGTGCGGGAATATCAGCACCTCTCCGTTGATGCCGCCGGGCACGCTTTTTTTGAGTTATCAACTGACCATCGACCCAGTGGTCGACTTCACGAGCGGGTATCACGAAAAGTGGCTCCCCATCTGGGAAGACTTCTCTTGCGACTGGCGTGGTTGCTGGTTCAACCAACGCGTTGAGCCGCCAAGGCGGATTATCGGCGACGAGGTGGTTGCGGCTGGCGCGAAAGGCATTCTGTTCAGGTGTATTAGCCTGGACCGGACCTGACAGGTAGTCGGGGAAGCGAATGAAGGATGGCGATTCAGTGAGGAATCAGTTTCTCCCTGGCAAGTTCGAGTGAGTCGAGGAAGGTACGCATAGGCGTCTTGCCGTAGCACCATCGCCCTTGATGTTCGCGCTCATTGTTGTATTGGTCAAGCCATGCGTCGAGATCGGTCTGCAGGGCGGCGATCGAGTCGTAGATCTTCCTGCGGAACGCGATGCGATAGAACTCGTTGAGCATGGTCTTGTGAAGTCGCTCGACGATTCCGTTGGTCTGTGGAGAACGAGCTTTGGTACGGGTGTGATCAATGTTCTCCACGGCCAGATAGAGCTCATATTCGTGATGCTCGGGGTTTCCGCAGTACTCGGTACCCCGGTCAGTCAGAACGCGAGCGAGCGGTATACCGTAGCCGTCGAAGAACGGCACGACGCGATCATTGAGCAGGTCGGCTGCCGGCAGCGGGGTCTTGCGGTCGTAGAGCTTGGCAAACGCCATCGGGCGGCCGCATTGTTGAATTACAAACGACAGGATGTCGGAGCGGTCGTCTATCGGGCGCTTTCCGCGTTTTCAATACGCGATTGGGCTAAGCAGTGCAGGTGCGCCAAACTCCTGCAGCTTGGCATTCGACTGCTGGAAATACAACGTCCAGAACTGCTTCAATGCCGTGAGCGTCTGCGGATCACGATACGCATTTTTTGCTTTCGCATCACCCGCAAGCAAACCAGCCCCAAGCACGTACACCCTCGCCCCCCCAAAGTCGCCAATCAAACCAGCCGCATTCGCTTTCTTTATTTCCACGGCTGCATCGATGCGCCGGACCGTATTGCGCGCATAGAAGCTCGAAACCGAGCTGTTCTCGAGCATATCCGAGGCCAGAAACACAACGCGATCAGAAGCAGGCGACGCGCGCACCTTGTCGCTGATGTCCTTCAGCGCAGCGAGTATGTCGGATCTCGCCAGATCGTTGGTCGCCGCCGACTGGACTTGCGTAACAGCGGTCAACAGCGACTTCCGTGCAAACGCAGACTGGCCCGTCATGCATGCATCGAAAGTGCGCAGCGCACGTTCGCTGATGTCGTCGCGCAGCTTCTCCGGGATTGGCGATTCGATCACACCGCGTGTCACGACCTCGGTATAACGGCCTTGGGAAAACGCCGAAAAGTCGAGCAACGTATAAGCACTACCCGGTTTGATCGCTGCCGATGCCGTTGCCGCAATCTGTGCCTGCAGCTTTTCATCGAACACGGTCGTCTGGTCCACTGCAATGAAGAGTTCGCGATCAACGCCGCTCGCTAAGGGTTTGATGTGGTTCGCTGCGTAGCAGCTCGGCACGTCGTTACTGATGCCCGCGAGAACGCTTCCCGCGCCAAAGCTCAACACGGCAGCGGCGAATGAATACCTGAGATGTCGGACCATGATCAACTATCAAACCTTGAAGAGATCATCGAGTTGCGATTCAAGCGCGTTTTTCGCCTGCTCGGCCCGCTCCTTACGTGCCTTGATCTCATCGATCACCTGGGTCCGCACGGGCTCCGCGAGACCGTAAATCAGCGCTTTCTTGCGGGTGACATCCGACGTTCCCTCGATTTCCAGCACGATGCGGTCGATGCTGGCGTTCGCGACCTCTTCCGCCGCGGCAGGGGCTGCCACAAGGTTCGTCGCGATCGGTGCGGTTTCTGCCCGAACCTCCTTCGTCACAGCCGCTTCAGAGACCACGCCTGTCGATGCTTTGGCTGACGGCGTGCGAACCGGGTCCGCCTCCAGGTCGGACAGTGCACGTTGCTCGAGCACGTAATCACGGAAGGTCTTCGAAAACGTCTTACCCGAGATGTCGGCATTCTCAGCCATCCGCTTCTGCAGGTTTTCCAGTTGCGACTGCGCGATGGACCGCAACGGCGCATAGTAGTTGTTGTAGTCCTCGAATGTTGTGAAACCCTTCGTGGTCTTCCAGGCCGCGCGGCTTTCCCGGCCGCCAAAGCCCCAGGCGAACCCGCCAAAAATGCCGACGACCTGCGTCACGACGAAAATGATCGCAAGCGTGATAAACGCAGCGGCACCTTCACTGCGCGTGGACGACGATTCTTCGGCGCGCGCGCGGTCATCCGCCGCCTTCTGACTGGACACCAGTTCAGCGGGCACCGCGTTGCCGTTTGCGAACGGATTGCCGGCGTCCGCGCTCCGGCTCACGCCCATCGCTTCCCGGGTCTGTTCCGCATTCAGATTGCTCCACCGCATGCACGTCGACGTCACAGCGATCGCCAGAATCACGGCGACTGTCAGGCCAACCATGAAGTAGCTGTGGCTCGTACCCACGCGGTTCGCTACCTGCGTATAGTCAGGCTCGCCGTCATCTATCGACTGATCTTCATCGAGCTTGACCTTGCGGCTCGAGAAGCGCTCCTGTGTCTTGTCCTGCCGCCATTGCTTCCGGCAACGCGCGACGAGATTAGAGCGATACAGTTGATGCCCGGCGACGTGCGTGAGAAACACCATGATCACGCACAGCACCAGCACGATCGCTACCATGAGCAATGTGTGCGTATTCGCGCTGCCGTCGCGGTCCATCCAGCTACCGAGCAGGTACGAAAAGCCAAGACCTTCGGCAATGACGAGTACCGTCAGCAGCACCATCAGCCACAGCGGTGTCGGCGAACGCCCGCTGTCATCAGCCTTGGCCAGATACTCGTTGCGCTTCCTGAACTCAGCCTTCGAAAGATAGGAAATGAACTTGTTGTAGTCGCCGCAGAGCGTGCGTTCGGAGTCGGTCCATCCGCCCTGACCGTGAATGCCGTGACGGGATAGACGCGCAGTCTTGCCGAGCACGGGGAAGGTATATTTCCAGTGGTTCAGCCAGAATTCGAGCGTCGACCGATACGAAAAAGCACCAACCGCGAGGAGTGCGGCTACCACCCACCAGATGATCGTGCTGAGATTGGCCTGAATGAAGTCCATCATGATCGTCTTTCCTGTTCTTATGTTCGTGCGATGACGGGCACGTATTCAACGGTGAAATACTGATTGCTCTTGCGGCGTACGAGTTCGCCGGCGGTCGCCTTGCCGTTCGCAAAGATGATGTCGGCGCAGTCGAATACGCCGGCATTGTTGACGAACACCCGGTACAGCACACCGCCCTTCACGGCATAGGCATTGACGTCCGGTGACAGTCTCACCTGCGCGGGACCGCTCAGCCCGCCGTTGTGTTCGTAGTCTTTCCACACCAGCAGGGTTGGCTTCGTACCAGCCGTTGAGCCATTGCGAAGCACGGAGACATCCTTCAGCGCAAGATACTGTCCATTGAGCGGCGCGCCCCAGCTGCTTCCATACAGGTTCTGCACGTGATCACGTACAGGCACAGCGCGGTCGTCTGCCACCGACTTCATCGCGTGCGACACGCGTGGCCGATCATTCACGCAACTCTTCGAGACAGGCGCCTCGTCGGCGACCGCCGTTGACAGGAACGAGAATGACGACGACTGCGCGGGAGCGGCTGCGAACTGAAGTCCGATCCCCGCCGGCGCAGCCTCGCGCCAGCCGAAATCGATGCTGTCGGGCGTGCCACGGGTTGTAACCGTCGGCGGCGGTGATGCTTGCGCTGTAGCAGGCGCTTTCGTTGAGGCCGGGCCTGCAGACGCCGTTGTAGAAACATGGTTGTTCACGCGCTGCGAATCTACTCCACGTGCCTTTGCCTGTTTCTGCACTACCGTTGTGCTCGCCGTTCGCGTCGGCTGCTCATCCGGTTGCGGTGACGCGGCCCGGTAGTATTGGTATTTCGGAACGCGGCTGCCTACGTAGCTTTGGAGAATGTCCGGCCGCATACCCGTGAGGTCGACGATTTCGACCCGGCGATTCTTCGAGCGGCCATCTTCCGTCCGGTTGTCGGCGATTGGCAACGTCTCGCCGGCCCCCTGATAGAAGACGTTTTCCGCTGCAACGCCGTGGTCCGCAAACAGCCGTGCGACTGCGCGGGCACGTCGCTCCGACAGATCGGCATTGAGTTCGGAGTTGCCTGTATCGTCGGTATGGCCGATCAGCAGGATCTTCGTCAGTGCCGCGGCCGCCTTCTCTGCATCCGAGGAAGCCTCCGCGACACGGGTTGATGTCCGGTACTGTTCAGCGATCTCGCCGAAGTAGATCTTCGCTTCGGGCGTGAGCTCAGCCGAGCCCGTTGCAAACTGGGTATGGCGCGCCGTATCGACAATGGTGAACGAGCTTCCGACCTGCTCGGTCTTTCCCGTGTCTGCCGTCTTGACTTCGAGTGGCGCCGACGTGTATGTCAGATCGTGCTTTGCGGCGATCTTCGATAACGCGCAACGCCGGCTGTCGACGGCGTGACCAATCATCCCTCCCGCAAGCGCCCCTGCGGCGCCGCCGATTGCCGCTGCCGCCGCCTTGTTCTTGTTGGCGATCACCGCGCCCAGAATCGCCCCGACGCCGACACCCACGGCGATGCCAATGTTCCGGTTACTGTTTGCGCAGGGATCGGGGTTGGCGAACGTGCTTTCGAAGATATTGAGATCGCCCTGATCAGTCGAAGCGCTTCGGGTCCCGTCTGCTTGCTGGACACCGCCAGGATTTGCGCACCCGGTAACGGCAAAAATGGTAATCGCGGCAAGCCATATTGGCCTTGCCTTGCCCAATTCTCTCAATGGAAACCCCTCGGAGGTTCGGTTTTCGTCGCGCCTGCATGGGCGCTGATTTTTTGATCTGCCTGTCCAATTCAACGGGACAGGCTCACTTCTATCGATTACGGCATCCGGTCGGTTAACTTTAGAGTGGTCTCAACTTTCGCGATGAGTCGTCGATAAATGGGATTGGTACCTGAACTATCGGCAGAACCAGATGCAGAGAACAATAACCACCGCATACTTCGTTGTGGTCACCGCGCTCGCGGGATGCGCAACCAAGGTGACCCAGGTCGAAAAACCGGAGCCGCCCTATCAAGGACCCATCGTGCGGTTACGGTATGCACCCGGCCCCTCGAACATCATTCGGGTTGGTGAACCCACAGCGCTCGATTACGTGAATGCCCGTCGCGAAGAAGCCGGATTGCCGCTCATCGCAGTCGACGACAAGCTCGCCGAGGCCGCGACAGATCATGCCCGCTACCTCGACATTAACCGGGTCGGCACGCATGATGAAATCGAAGGTAGACCCGGTTTCACCGGCGTGGACGTGATCACACGGGTGAGGCTGCATACGCAAGCGTATGGCGCGAGCGAAGTCCTCGCGGTGTTTGGCGGCCCACGTCCCGTCGACACACCGATCGAGGATATTTTTGCGTCGCCCTATCATCGCGGCGCAATCCTGTTTGACTGGGCACGCGCCGGCGAAGCGTCGATAGTAGGATCCAGTTCCGTGACCGTCGTCGATTTTGCGGACATCGCGCCCACACTTTCTGAAACGGAACTCGTGGCGTGGCCATACGATGGCCAGCGCGGGGTGCCCACCGCATGGGTCAACAACGAGCAACCCGATCCGATGGGCACCGATGCGCGCTATCGCGGGCAGGTGCTCGGTTTTCCGATCACGCTGTCGGGCGGACCTAACGCCCACATCGAGTTACGCAGTGTCGAACTGCGTGACCAGCGGGGCAAAAAAGTGGCTTGCAAGATTGCCCCGCTGACGGCGGCAGACGCTGCGCGAAACACCGCAATCTGCACGCCTTATGAGCCGCTTCGCACCGGTACGCGCTATACCGTGCATGCCCTCGGACGGGTTACGCAACTGGGCAAAGTGGCACCCTTCGATCTCGCATGGGCATTCACGACGCTCGACGACAGCCGGAAAGCGCGGTCGTTGGTCGCGCAGTCCGACAAATGAGAAATCGTCCGATGTCATGGACGTGAACTCGCTGCAGTTGTCGACGGTTTTTATGTCAAATTTCGTTGCTCCGCCTTAGGTGGGCGAGCGCATGCGTTGCGTGCGTGTGCCGCATCCAGTGCGGACTTTCCCAACGCAGCTTGTCGGCGAGTGGCGGATGGTCGGCCTAAATCTGCTCCGCAGCCAGATGAAAGGAGCGCCGCCAAATCGCCCACAGCCGCACGCACCTGATCGCCCCATCAATGTCCGTCTCCCGGCTGCCGACCAGCGAGGTGTCCCACTGCCAGCGGGCCGGCGAAACGGGCAACCGCCGGACCAGCAGATAGCGCGTGAGCGCATTCCAGGCGAGCGGTGGTCACGCGTGTAGCGCCACGTGTTGCCATGCTATTGCATGGGTTGGTAGGGCTTTGGGTCCTTAAGCAGCCAAGTCTGCGACAGCGCGAGCGGCATGGACCCCACTTCGTACGGAGGCCGCAGGACAGGAAATCCCTCACGTATGGCGGCCCGGATCGCCAGGCACCGCATCAACTCGCGATCCCTGATACCCAAGCTCCATCCCAGTGGTGGCTGGCCACCCTTTAGCTTCGCCGCGCACTGCCACCGACGGGCAGCATCCAGCGCATGTTCCCGCCACGCCTCAAGGTTCTGGTAGTGACCTTCGGACGGCACAACGCCCTTTGCCGCGAAGCCCTGCAGCCAACCCTTCTGCTCCTGATAAAGCATGTCCACATTTGCCTTGTCTAGCACCCACGCCGTGTTCGAGTACTCGATGGGCACAGCCGCCGGTCCAAGGTACATGCCGGACAGTTCCCGTGCGAGTGAAAACTCGCGTAGTTGCTGTCTGCCGGCTACGATGGAAGCGTACTGACCCTTGTAGAATCTGTCGGTCAGCAACTGGAGCTGCGACACGGCGTGCTCCGACCGCACAGAAAAAATGGCTTCGAACGGTGTGGTCAGAAACTGGAAAGCGCGCGGGCGCAGCGCCGCTTCGAGCATGTCCAACTGGTTGCCGCAGATCAGCTTCGCTTTCGAGTTCTCGATGAATGCTCTTGCGCGCCCGCTCAGCCTGTCGCCCCAACCCAAGGACAGCGGCACACAGGCCGATGCAGGATCGTTACCAAAATGCACAACATAGACCGTTTTCTGCATCAGGCGTTGCTGGCTTGCCCTGCTCCGGTTCTTCAGCCATTCGTTGTAGTATTCAAGCGCACGGATACTGTGGGTCAACCCGCTGTTGTCGAAGTAGCCCCCATCGACAAGGTTCGCAATCCTGAGCGCATCGCGATCCGTGTCGGGCCATTCCGCCCTGCTGTCAATGTCGGCCTGTAGTGTCTTCTTACGGAGCTCGCGCGCTTCGTCTTCGGCGGGCGTACTGTCGAGCGTCTGCTGCATCGCGTCGACCTCGGCCTGTTGTCCGCTCAGCCCCAGTTGCGCGCTCGTGATCCCGACCTCTGCGCCAGGAGAAAGAAAGGGAAACCGGGCGCTGATGGACACGGCCTGGGCGACCGTTACCCAGCGCAGACTTGTGTGCTCCAGCGCATTGGCGAATCCGTAGAACACGTTCTGACGGGCGAAGTTCGCGTTCCCTAGTGGGACAAGGTGGCCAGTGATCGAATCGGTCGCGTTGAAATACACGTGAGGGCTTTTGCTGAATGCCCGCAGGCAAAGCCTGCGCAATGGTTGCGCAAAAAACGACGAGCCCGTGAGTTCTTTCCACCGGTCATACAGGGCCTTCTCAAAAACATGGTCGCGGCGCGCTTCTGGCCATACGCCGTCAAAAAAAAGTCGCGGCACATCCAGAAAGAGTAGCCCACCAATCAACGGAGAGAGGAAGTCCGTTGAGAGAAAGTCCTCAATCAGCCCGAGTCGCTGTTGCGGCGAAAGCCCCGGCACCTCGCGTGCTGCCAGCCACGTTGCGATGCCCAGACTGCCACCCGACACGCCAGAAAGCGAGATGACCCGGGATGCGAACCGCCCATCGCTTGCCACGTCCATGTTCCCCAGCCCGACGGCTGCCCAGTATGCGGCCCTGATCCCGCCCCCTTCCGCACTGACGAGGTAAAACGGTTCGTCACGGGGTGCGGGCAGGTCATCGTCAGCGGCATCATCCGCTGCCTGGAGGTCATCCTGGATACGCTCCTTAAGTGCGATGCCCGCTGTCCCCCGCGCCTCTTCCGCACAATGCTCGTCCCATTCGTCCTGCGAGGCGGTGACTTCCATCCTCGCCTTTCGCAACAGCGGATTGTCCCTATCGATCGATAGTGGTGCCAACCATGCATGCAGAAGCAGAGCCGCTCCGATGATAGGGCCCAACGCGTAAAACCTGAGGCATCGCGGAACGATGACAACGCTCGCCCCGAGAAGCGAGCACGCTGCGCTGAGTCCGACCAGCGAAAGCGCCAAGGGGCCTAGCAGGGACAGCTGCAGGGGCGCGCCCGTTGCAATCTGCGCGCCCACCAGCAAGGGCGCAATCGCCGCAGCAACGATCAACGTGGCAAACAGCACACGGTGTCGTCGCACGGCAGCAACCGTCGTCCACCAGAATCCCTCTGACGATCCTCCGCTCGACCGCGTCGCGGCCAGAGCTAGTGCGACGATGAGCAGCAGGCACAGGACGCCCAAGCTCGCGACCGCAAGCTCCCGCGTATGGATCGTGAAAACAGCGACCGGGTAGATGGTCAGAAAGCCTATCCAGACGGCAATACCCACTACACGCATGTGCAGCTCGCCTCCTCCGAACGACCATTGCTGCTGCCCGGGTCGACGAAACATCCAAAATGCCATGGCCGAAAGCCAGCAGCCCGATAATGTCAAAAGGATATAGACCAGCAGCCCGCCAACCAGAAATGCTGTGCCCACCGGCTCATCAACGAGATTGCCGGTGAGGGAGATACCCTGCGAGGATTGCAGAAATCCCGAAAAGATTAACGCCGGGACGCACCAGGGCCACAGATAGATCAAGGGCTGTAAAAATGAACCGAGCAGTTTCCTGGCAACGCCAAGGACAGCACGCACGTTTTCGGGCAGGGTTTTCACATTCATCGTATTCCCCCCTCCACTGCGCGCATATGCGCGTCCGGAGTGTGCATACCTCGCTTGCCATCGTGACGTCGCGTGTGTGCCAGCGGCCTAACAAATCTTTCACCTCAGCGCCGCGTCGTATGTACGGTATCGAACTGTGTGAAATCAGAAAACCTGCGGGATATGCATATCCCGCATCGCCAATGGCGCGGCGTTGGCCTTTGCCGCGTGAGCGGATGGAGCGGCGGATCCGCAAGCGGCTCAAACTTCAGGCTGCGTAGCGCCGCGACGAGAAATCCATCTCGTGCAGTGGCACAACGGCGAGCTGCCCATTATGCAAGGCCAGCAGTCGCTCTCGAAAGCGGGCGCAGCGTCTCTCACAGTACCCATCCGCTCGACTCGTGTGCTAGTTCAAGTCCCGCCCACACGGCATATTCGGCTGATACGAGCGCCGCCCGGCTTGTAAACCTAAGTGCGTTAAGGTGTAGCCGTCCTTTTCGTGCATGTATGGACCCGACGCCCCCTTCCGGGGGACACTGACCATCCGGAAATCTGACGCGTGGAGGCCCATCATCGAAATCGACATCCTCGGTATTGATCTCGCAAAGCACGTGTTCCAGCTCCATGGCGCCGATCGTCGCGGGCGAGCGTTATATCGCGCGAAGGTCTCGCGGGGCTCATTGCTCGAGACCGTGCGGACACTGAGGCCGAGGATGGTCGTCATGGAGGCTTGCAGCACCGCTCATCACTGGGCTCGGCGCTTTCAGGCGCTCGGGATTGAGGCACGGCTCATCAGTCCACAATACGTCACACCGTTCGTGAAGACGAACAAGAACGACCTCAACGACGCTGAAGCAATCGTTGAGACCGCAAGCCGTCCCACGATGCGCTTTGTGACGGTCAAATCAATCGAACAGCAGGATATTCAGGCCGCGCACCGCATGCGTGCCATCCTGCTGCGTCACCGTACCGCGCTGATTAACTAGATGCGCGGCCTGCTCGGCGAGCGAGGTCTCACGATTGCGCGCTCCCCAGAAGCCTTCAAGCGCGCGATGCCCGAGTTGTTGCTGAGTAGCGCAGACGAGTTGACGTCGTTCTGCCAGACGCTGCTAGCTGAGCTGCTGCAGCACCTCAAGACGATCGAAGACCGCATTCATCTGATCGAGGTTTCGATCCAGGCGTTCATGAAGCATTCGGCGCTGTGCAAGAAAATCGCCGAGGTCCCGGGTATCGGTCCGATCACGGCCACCGCTATCGTCGCCTCTGTTGGTGATGCCCGGCAGTTCCGCAACGGCCGGCATCTTGCTGCCTGGCTGGGGCTCGTACCGCGACAGTATTCTTCTGGCGGCAAGCTGCGTCTGCAGGGCATCAGCCGGCGCGGCGACACCTACTTGCGCACGCTGCTTATCCATGGCGCACGGGCCGTGCTCCGTTATGTGAAAGCCAAGACTGACCCGCACAGCGTCTGGCTACAGCAGCTCATCGCGCGACGCGGATATAACTGCGCCGCCGTCGCGCTGGCCAACAAGAACGCGCGCATCGTACAGGCGCTGCTCAGTAGCGACGAACACTTCATTCCTAAAGCGTAGCCTGGGCCAGGTATAAGTGGGCAACGTGAACAGCAACATCAAACGACCAGTTTTGCATGGCTGTGAGCTCGCCCGTGCCGTGCTCACAGCCATGCCATAGTATGACAAACCGACGACGCGTCAAGCGTTCGCCTTGCCGGGCTCGCGCCCGCGCTTGACGCGTCACACCTTCATGGAGAATCACACCCGCACAGGTTTTGCGAAGCTTCTCAAAGCGATGACGAAATAGGTTGAACCAGCACTCTGAAGCCTGTTTTTCGTGCCGGCTGCGATTTTTGGCAAGCCGCGATTTTGCTAAGGACGGGGTGCGCGGATCTCATCGAGGCTGCGGGCGTGCTTCGGCAATCGCCCAACGGGCAAGCCGGATACATGCGTGCAGACCGTTTCGACATCACGAACAAGAAGCTTGCAAAAGGCGTCGGGTCCATACATGCACGAAAAGGACGACTACCCCTACGAGCGAGTGGTCCGCGTCGAGACCGCGGTTTTTATGTCTATTGACGGCTTTAGCAACGCGCTCGAAATCAGAACCATCGCCTCGGCCACTGCTGCGCGTTTATTGGGTCCTTGCACTGCTGAGAGCCTCTTTTGCGAAAAGGCTCATCGTTCTTCAGTATTTTTTACATGACTGTCGCCGCCGCGGAAAGGCGGCGGGATCGAGCGAATCAGTAGGAGTTCGGGTGAACCGGATTGTTGTCGGCGGTCCACGCCAAAGCGTACTTGATGATCGGGCTGCTGTATTCGCGCGAGTCTGTCGTCATGCTGGCATTTGAAAACAACGTCCAACCGGCCTTCAGGTAGCGATTTACCTCTTCCGCCGATCTCACTTCGACAATTGCTTTAGCCTTACTGATATCGAATTCCATTTTGCATCCTTTTTTGGGGTCCGGCTACCGGCCGTTCGGGGCGCTTCTCGCACCAGTTGGTTCTCTACTAATGATCAACCGACGTTCTCAAGCCGAACTTTCCGTGGTGGCCCTAGGTGAATCTTGGATGACCACGTCTATTTCGTTATTTCTGGGCTGTACTGCTCCGCATACTCGAGCAGTTGATCGTTTAAAGCAGCTGCGGCTGGCGAGTAGTGGGCGTTGCGATGGCAATTGGGACACAAGGCAACGAAGTTCCAAACCCGGTCGCTCTTCTCGACACCAAGAATGCGATGCTCGTCGAGGAAGCCGTGATAACGATGAGTCTCGCCGCAGCCGCTACCTTACATGCGCCTGCGCATGCAAGTACGGCGCGGCGCGCATTGGAATCGCGCATCACTTGAGAGCGCACGACACATCGCCGCTCTGCACCGTCGCTGCCAATGAGCCGTGGGTCGCTGACGGGGCAATCGTCGTACGTGTCGTCGACAATCTCACCGTCGCCAGCGGACATCGCGACCGCGGCCAGATCAGCGACACAGGGCCACGCCCGCAGCACGTCCGCGATCTCATGGGCGTGTTCCGTGCGGTCATCCTGCAGCCAGATCAAGGGACTTGATCCGTTCATGGCGTGGTTCTTTCTTTGCCTGCCCAACGGCCCCTTCGCGATTAAGTTCGCACTCACGTGCGCGCTGTCGACGCCAAATCGCGGGAAGTTCCTCCCGCTGAATGGGGACGGCGTACACGATGTCTGCTCCATCGCGCTGCACAATGAGGTTATACGTATTCCCTTCCCGAAGGTCGCGCTCGACTAGGAATTCGAGTGTTTCATTCCAACTGCCGTTGACCAATGACTCGCGCAATTGAGCGGCAGCATACTTCTTCTCTTTCGAATTTCCCTCCGCGCGACGCCAGCATAAGCAAACGCGCATCTTCAGCGTTTGTCCGTCGGGTGTGCGCACGTGCAAAAAATGTGTTCTTTTTCGCTCATCCTTTAGAGTCACGTACCCCCGCACTGCCAGGAACGGCGCGATCGCTTCGCGCGTGATTTCTTCTTGCTCAAGGCTTTCCGCGCCGCGAAAGGGTCGCCGTAATTCGCTCATTATTCTATCGGCTTTCGGGCCCGCCATTCTCTTGACGTTCTGCTCCCGGTCAGTGCCGCGTCGCATAATTTACCTGTATTGATTTTGGTCTTCAACCGGCCATCGACGGCGGATCTGTCGTATGAATTCTGCCATTGATACAGTCGCTGATCCAGAGCATCCTCGAAATTGCCTCTCGTTTTAACCACCAGGCGTTACAATTCGAAAATTTACTCGATCTACCGCGCTTATTTGTAAAGCCGAAATGCTTGGAACACGAAGGGATCGTTGTCACCGAGTGGCTTGTCACGGCAATCAATGCGAGCTTTCGCATCGCTAAACAAGCTGTGATCTTTAGCCCAGCCTAGAAAACCTGCAAATGCCTGATGGGGTAGATGGTCGGCAAACAGCGTCAAGAGCGCGCTCGGAAAATTAATGTGAACTGTTGGAATGCGTACTCGCACTAAATCCTTCCAAGGCAAAATTCTCCTGTCAAATTTCACTTTGGCCAACTCTTCCAAAGTAAAATTGGTGGAACCAAGCTGTGCGTGAAATATCGGATGCGCAGCGCCCATTTTGTGTTCGTAGTCGTAATGGATACCGAGTGTCGGATTTGCTTCCTCCGTGTTCGCCTCGAAATACATGACTTGTATCGTAGACTTAACAAGAACCAGTGAATCGGGTTCGTAAACTTCACTGGACCGTAGCAAAATATCCAGCTTCTTATTTGCCTTGCTTGAGGTTGAACTGCTTGGCCATTCTTTGAGATAGAAAATACCGCCCACTAGAACCTGTGGGTACCCGCCAGCCACATCCTTCACCGGCGCCACGTCCGAGGCTTCGACAATAGCCCCCACTACTCTCGCCTGCCGTACGAATTCGTCGACGAGCGTAGTATATTGCCCTCGCAATTTATTTATTTTCATCGGTCTCTCGTTGTCACGCACTCAACCAAGGAGCCAATTCCTCATATTTCGGCACTGATATCCTGGCCAAGTCGGCTCCCGGTGGAAACCAACTAACGTTTCCGACTGAATTTTCATAACTGACGGGCTTCTCCGTGACCATACAAAAATAGCCAGCCTCGACAGTTGGATCCACGCTGCAATAGCAGGGCTCTGCAAAAATTTCTTTGCCTATTACATATTCGCGTCCATCGTCCGCCCCCGCTGACGACAGCATTCTATCCAATTTATCACGCCAAAACAGAGGACTTTCTTGGTCTGCGAAAGGCCCGCTATAAAGCGCATCTGTCCAAAGCGAAAAGATTTCGTGACTGGAAAATTGCTCTGGATTTATATTTAGATAGCTCGCGGCAGCGGTCCGGTTTACAAAGACGCCGGGATAGCGCATGAGAGAATCGAATATCCAAGTGCCGAAGATCATTGCCTGGCGGGATGCACCTCGATCTTTCGGGCTGGATAAAATTTCCGCACCAATTCGCTGATCGCCCGATACATACAAACCGACCCGCTGAAAAGTTTCCTTTCTGCCGATTAATTCAGCGACAAATTCCGCCGCACTCTGCGGGCGCTGAGCAGGAGGCATTTTAAGGATCTCAACGATTTTTTGCTTTATCTCAGCAAACCCTTCGGCAAGCACGCTGATTCTATGTGCTATCAATGGGTATTCAGCAGCACCGAGCAATATCCTCCCATCTCCGGCTTGGTCTTGTCGGTGACCTTCTTGTGCCGCCAACGCGGTACTGTAGTAGGCTGTCGGAATTCCTAAGTCATGCGCCACCCGTGTAATAATCGCATCGGTAAGCCCTTTATACCCTTGCGTTTTTGATAAATCCATATCGGAAACGATCAGTGAGATATCGCCGTATCTTCCCAACTCATCCTTTAGACGCTGGACAAATGAAGCCTCTGTGACGGGTTTGTCGGTAGCAAAAATCGCCAACTTAAACTTATTAGAAAGCTTAGGATCTAGAAATTGTTCTATTTGACGGGCATTTGCCTCAGTGTCTTCAAAGAGAAGTATGATGGACTGTGCTGTGGTCATTTTTTCTCGCTCAAAGGGAAAGAAACTCTAAAACAGGTTGAATAGGGTGCTGGTGCCTCAACAAGTGCAATTTTTCCGCGAACCTGTTCGACCAGTTGTTTCACGAGTGAAAGTCCTAGCCCCATCCCCGAACCCAGTGGATTGTTGAGTCGAGATGTCGTTGTGAAGAGCGGATCCCAAATTCGCGACGCAAGATTCTCCGGTATTCCCACTCCAGTGTCCAAAACTTCGATCACATGCTGATTTGCCGCTGTCCATGCTCTAAAGCAGATCTCGGCAACGTAAGAAGGTGTCTCAGCTGCTATAACGGCCTTGAGCGCGTTTGTATACAAATTCAGAATGATTCCACTATAAATCGTTATGGGCATTGCCGGAACCTGGACGTCCGGTGAAATTTCGATCTTTATTTCAACACCGTGATCATGAGCGAACTTCCCGAACTTCTCCGCGATTCGTTTGACTTGTGGCGCGCATTTGAAAGAAACGGCCTTAAAGCTATGTGCCGCGTCAACAAACAGCTTCGTATACTCCAAATGCGCCTTCAGTGCGTCATAGCTCTCCGTTAAAATTTCAACATGCGGCTGCAACTCCTGGTGCGTGTCTGATAGTGCCGTCAAAAGGCTCACAGCGTCATGTACCGTTGTGACAATTCGCGACGCTTCATGTGTCAAGAAGCCTGCAACCACACCTAGCGACCCCATCACTTCTAGCTTGCGTCTCGCCTCACGGTCATACTCTTCAACCTCTTCGATCCTTCGCGAAAGCGTGCTGTAGTCTTTTACTAACCTTGATCGTTCAGCAACCGATAACGTCGGCACGTTTTGCACGAACTCAATAGCAGCCTTAAAGTCAGCCTTGATCTGCTTGGCTGCTTGCTTTGCGGCTCGTTCTTGCTCCTCCAACTGACGCTGCTTATCAATGTGCGCCAGAAACTCGATTCCACCTCGGATAATCTCGGTCAGTTGTTCAAAGCCCTGCGTGCGAAGGAATCCCTCACGGTCCGTGGAGGGGATAATGTCCTCGATGCTTGAAACCGCCTGCACTGACGCGGAGCGCACGAACACCGCTCCGATCAATTGATGGTTTGCTGGCAGATTTAGCATTGGATTTAAGGCAGGCTCTGCCTTCTGCCGAGTAGACATCGGGAATGCCACTTCTGCGATTGAAGTTCGCCAGTCACGAACGTGCCTAGCTGAATCGCGGTCTAGAGACAGCCAGTCGTCGTCAACGTCACCATACGGCTTCACTCGAAAGCCCCGGTCGACAACAACCACTCCACTGTTTTCTTTGACCCAAGTGTACGCGGTTCTTCCATCTACTCCCTTATCTGCAAAAAGACCTGCCCGCCGAGGAAAGAACCTTATGTCAGCGTGGAGTCCGGCCGCAATAGCAGATGGATAATCCAATTGAAGTTGATATTCAAAATCTTCTTGCGAAAACGAAACCTTGTATTCGAGCGCATTATTCTTTAAATCTATGGCCAACCGAGCCCACGCGTTCTCGAGCACATACTCAGCTACATTTATTGTCGACGAGTCGTCTTCGCCGGGAAGTGCTACTCGAAAACCAGGGTCTCGATCTGCCCTGCTTTTGGCACGTTTGAACCGCCCTCGGTCAAGCCCCGAGATTGGACTGACAATCTTCAAAACCCCAGACCGAAAGCTTGGGCCAGACGCAAACTCCCCGCCCCTCCGAAGACCAGATATACGCAAGGTGGTCCCTTCTTTATCGTCAGGGCCGGCCTTAAACAATCGATAGGGCACTTCGGTGTCTACCAAAGAGTCATTTTCATCGATTTTCTGCCAGTCAAAATCCGCCACGAGCTTAGTCAGGCAGCCCCGCTTAGCGTCTTCAGCCACGGAGATGACTTGCAGCGAAGTCCCCAAGAAACGAACGGCAAACCGACCGATGCCCTTTTGTCCAGTGAGGTCTCGTTGATATTTTCTGGATGTGCGATCAATCGCTTTTTTCGAAGTGGCTATCGTCATCCAACGACTTTCGAACTCCTCCTTCGTCATTCCGTGACCATCATCACACACACAGAGAGCCTTTTGATCAGCCGAAAAGGCCACACGGCATTCCGTTGCATCCGCGTCGTAGGAATTTTTGATCAACTCGACCAGCGCGACCTCCGGCTGCGCCACCAAACGCTCGCCAAGTTCTTGTAATAAACGCGCTTCGGCACGGAACGCCAGCTGTCCCTTGTCCAATTCTTTTTCTTTGGCTGTGGCCACGGCTCTGTCCTGTTATTGGAGTTCCATACTACTCAATCGTTCTCTGAATGAACGCATTCATCTGGTTGACTTCGATCTTCATGAATCCCTTAGAAACCGCGACTATTTCCGATTTCAATGAGGCCGTTCTGATCTCCCTTTCGATTCTGCGCGAAACGGCATCAGATGACGCGTAAATGCCACAAACTGAACCGACGCTGATTGCCGAGACTGAATTCACGAACACCTTCGGCCGATGTCCACGAAATCCCGATGAGTAAAGCAATCGAGGGGCATCTGGCAACGAAAATTTCCACCAGATATCGCGCGCGTTACAAGTAAAGTTATCGCGCTCATCATGCGGCACGGCGTCCAGATAGTATTTCAATTGTCGACTTAGCGGTTCTACTGGACGAATAAGCCAGCAACGCTTTCCGGCGCTTACGTATTCTTGTTGAAACACTTGCTCTGTTAGTACGGCGACCGTTTGAGGAACGTGCCTTGTGGAAGTTATGCAACGTACTACGTCGACGTCTACCTTCAAACCGTAATGCGCGCGCTCCGCTTCGGTTAGCACGAACACCTTCTGCCCACCAGGGCTGAGGCCGCGCTGTGCGTAAGCCGTCTCAAGTCGCCTTTTATATGTCAACGACTGTCTATTGCTTCGTGTCGGACTACGCAGCGACCGAGTGTTTCCGTCTCCGTCAATGCCGAAGTGTCGAATTCGACCGGATTGTTGCTTCTTGTCGATGACCGTCACTGACGCTGTGGTCAGCACGCGTGGAAACGGCTCCCTATCAAACTGATAGACGTCAACTGACCACCCTTGCGAAGCGATGTATCGTCGTAGGCTCTCTGCGGCTGGACGAACAATCCATTCGAAAGGAACAACGAGCACTACTAGTCCGTCGTCGCTTGTGGAGATGAAACTTAGCCACAAAAAGTAGAGGTACGCGTTTGACAATCCATGTGGTCTTATTCCCGTGATCAGCTCAATCCAGTTCGAGATTTGAGTCCGCCATTCATCGCTTAGGTCGTGATGCCGTACATACGGAGGATTACCAATGCTAAGGTCATAACGTTCACTCGTGGCGTCAGAAAACGCACATGCCCGAACAATTTGAGCTTTTGCGGGAAGGTCTGGAATTTGACGACGCCGAACATCAATCTCGTAACCGACATACCTGTCGTAGTTACCGGACGTCGAAAACCTTCCGTCCCCCGCGCCTGCGTCGAGCACAGTTTGGAAGTGCGTTCGGTACTTATGCGCAATTCCCCAAACTACCGAAACGATATCTTGGGGCGTGTCTACCTGACATCGCATGAGGTATTCGGAATTGTCGACTAGTCCATATCCGTCAATGCTGCGATGATCTTGGTTAGTTGATTTATTTTTGGGCTTGCGCCTGTTTGTATTATTTTTCTGCTGCATCGTCTCGGTATTCTCTAACTAGACGAACGATCTCTCGATCAGAAAGCCCATTGAGCAGTCGCAGCAGTGCTTTCATACCAAGCGGGCAATTGGTTCCAGTCTGATATTCGCTGTATGCGCGCGAGCTCACCCCGATCCGGGCCGCCATTTCTTTTTGAGTGATTCTGCGCCCTTGCTCCTGAGCCTCGGCCAACCGATGCGCGGTACGAATGAGATCCGTGAGATTCATCTCCGCCCCCGTAAAAGTGCGGCCAATATACATAAATACGCCAGAATATTCAAGAAGATGCGCGTTCCGTAAGTAAGTTGTTTAAAATTGCCACGCTAGAGTGCCAATTCTTTGAGCATTGCAGCGCTGCTTCTTATCTTGGTGCAGACCGACCTCTTCTCCTTCGCAGTAATCGGCGCGGTGCCACGGCGAAAACTGCCGAATCGGCTATTAGGATTATGCCCTGACCGCCTTCGAGCCGGCATTTCCGAATCACTGATTCGGGAATCTGGCCTGGTAGGAACGCGCTGAAACCCCCGTCCCAATTTCTAAATACTTGGGGCCAGTTCCTCCAAGGCCGCTTGCTCGGCTGCTCCATCGCGGCGGTGCAACTGATCGAGCACACCGTTGGGCAGCACCACGTCGCGGCTGTCGGCGATATCGAGCTGCTGCATGATCGGCTGCGTCGTTTTCCTGATCAGAAGAGTTGATCGCGAAAAACGCTCAGTCCATTTCATCGTGCTGCGAAAGGCGCGGCCGTCCTCATTAACTGACTCGATGATCACGTGCACGACCCGCTCGCCATAGCGCGCCAGCCGCCGACCGGGGGGCATGCCGGCGCCTTGCGCCCGCCGATTCGCCTGGCGTTCTCTTTCCGCACGCGAGGCTTTGATTCCATCACAACCTAGCCCCGCTTCTTCCGGCGCGCCATCGTCTTGCTGGATGACGCGGAGGCTACCGGGACCTTGCGTGCTGGGCCCGGTGCCCGCGCTGGACGCGTCGCAGTCGGGCGAGCCGCAACAGCCTTCGCACGGGCCGGCCGGCCGGCTTTGTCATCCACGTCACGCCGTGCCGCCAGCTGTTGCTGCAGTGTCACGTTCGTCGCCTGCACGGCATCGAGCCGTCCCTGCAGCACGCCCGCCTGATGGCGCGCATCACCGAGCTGTGTCTGCAGCGAGTCGACCGCACGGTGATGCTCCGCCTCGCGCCTGTCGGCCCGTTTCGTGGTCTCGTCGACTTCCTTCTGCAGTTTGGCGACGGCACCGCGCTCGCGGTCGATTTCGAGCAGCGCGCGCTTTTCGGTCGCCCGCAGGCGCTCCTCGGCCCGCTCCGCGGTCTCACGCAGTTTCTCGAGATCGCGTGAGAAGCCTTCCCGCACCTGGGCGAGTTCGCGATCGCGCGCCGCCGCCTCGTTTCGCAAACGTGGTATTTCGGCGTCGAGCGCCTGCCGCGCGGCCTGCCCCTCGGCCTGCGCCTTCTCGAGTTCACGGACCTCGATCTGCGCGGCAAGCAGCGCCGCAGTGCGCTGCTCCAGTGCCGTTTCGGTGCGGCCCAGCTCGCCCCGCGCGGCGGCGACGCGCTGCTCCGCTTCCATACGCTGCGCCTCCACTTCCGCGCGCAGTGCCTCGAGTTCCGCCTGCGCGGACGCGGTCGCGCGTGTCCACAGCGTCGCAACCAGCTCGCCCGCCGCAGCCCCGAGATCGGCCGGCAGGTCCGGGTGCTCGATGCGCACGCGGCTCTTTTCCCGGAGTTCCGCCCAGAACTCGCCGAGCACCGCCGCGGGCGTGCCCATGCTGCCGCGCCTCACCAGCTGGTAAAGCCGGTTCGCGGTCGGCGTCAGGCCGAAGCGGAAGAACAGCAGCGCGCAGACCTCGCGGTACAGCTCGCGCGTTTTCGGGAAGGCGGCCTTCAGCCGCTCGATCTCGGCCGCGAGCCGGGCATCATCGGACGGAATATCGGACAGATCACCGGACATGGAGATGGGAAGACGTTTTGATGCATCAATAATACAACGTAAAACGCATTATATCCAATCACATGACAATAGTAATTTGACATTAACCCCATAATGTCGAAAATATAGAGATAATCATGCAGCAGCCTGTTGCACTATTTATATAGGGGCATATCAATACCCGACTGGCTCCCGCAAACGCTCACCTTTCCCGGAAAAGCTCACCCTCCATGCCCGCGCCACCGTCAGCCGCCCTCGTCCTGGTGCACCCCGCCCCGCTGGAAAGGCTCGTAATTCCGGCTGCACTCGACGGCCATGCCGGGAGCAACCGCGCCACGGGCGGCGTCGCGCAGCTCGCCGCCGCGAACGATCTCGATGCGATCCGCGCGTGGCTTGCACGGTTCACCGACAAACAGACGACGTTCGACAGCTACCGGAAAGAGGCCGAACGGCTGCTGCTGTGGTCGCTCGTGCAACTGGGCAAGCCGCTCTCGTCACTCACCCACGAGGACTGCCTGCGCTACCAGCGCTTCCTGGCCGATCCGCAGCCGGCCGCCACATGGATCGCCAACGCCGGCGCGGGAGGCGGTCGCAAGCATCCGCGTGGCGACGCCCGCTGGCGGCCCTTTCACGGCCCGCTGTCGGCCACCAGCATCCGCCAGGCGATGGTGATCCTCAATGTGCTGTTTTCGTGGCTGGTGCAGGCCGGGTATCTCGCCGGCAACCCGCTCGCGCTCTCGCGCCAGCGCACCCCGAAAGCCGCCCCGCGCATCACCCGCTATCTGGAGCCTGGCCTGTGGCAGGAGGTCAAGAACTTCATCGCGTCGATGCCGCAGGAGACCGCCCGGGATCGCGCGCACTATTACCGCGTGCGATGGCTCTTTACACTGCTCTATCTGGGCGGGCTGCGCATCGCCGAGGTCGGGGGCAACACGATGGGGCAGTTTTTCGTGCGACGCGATCGCGACGGCACGATGCGTTGGTGGCTGACGGTACAGGGTAAGGGCGACAGGGAGCGGCTGGTGCCGGTGACGCGCGAGCTGATGACGGAACTGTCGCGCTACCGGCAGTCCCTCGGCATGACAGCCCTGCCCTCACCCAACGAGGCCACGCCACTCGTCCTGCCAATCGGTAGCACTGCGGGCAGTACCGCGGGTAGCACAGCGGATGGGACTGCCGCAAAGACGGCAGGACGCGCAAACGGTTCGACGCGGGACACAACGTTCGCCCCCGCGAGCCGGCCGCTCACGCGCGCCGCCGTGCACACGATCGTCAAGGATGTCTTCGCCCGCGCGGCTGAACGGTTACGTGAACAGGGGGATGAACAGGCGGCGCGCGCCGACCTGCTGAAACAAGCGTCGGCGCACTGGCTGCGGCACACGGCCGGCTCGCACATGGCCGACCATCACGTCGATCTGCGGCACGTGCGGGACAACTTCGGGCATGCCTCGCTGACGACGACGAGCATCTACCTGCACGTGGACGAAGATCGCCGGCACCAGGAAACCGACGAGAAACACCGGATTGACTGGTGACGCCAGTGCCGGCGGCCCGGGAGACGGATGACGGGGCAACGGGACTGCGTAGCAGCCGCTGCTCCGATGGATGCGTCATTTCGGTTTCGCGTTTGCGCTCTGATCACCGATGCGACGCCGGCGAAAACCGTAGCGCCATCCCCCGCTCATAACGACCCCGCTTTGGCAAAATTTGGCAAAACTGCTATGCTGACCATATGACGACGATGAATATTTCCTTGCCGGACGCGCTGAAAAGCTTCGTCGACGAACAGGTCAGCGAACGGGGCTACGGCACAAGCAGCGAATATGTCCGCGAACTGATCCGCCGCGACCAGCAGCGGCAGCATTTGCGTGCTCTTCTCGTGGAAGGCGCTGCATCGGGCCCAACAGAGCCCGTTGATGCACAGTATTTCGAATCACTGCGCGCTCGCGTGCGTCGCGCGCAGAAATGAAGTCGCAACCTGTCGTCCCGACCCGACAGGCGCAGCAGGATCTGGAAACCGGGATTGACTATTACCTGTTCGAGGAAGGTTCGGAGACCGCTGCGCTGGGGTTTATCGCTGCTGTCGAAGAGGCATTCCAGCGCCTGGGGAAAAATCCCGTGATGGGATCACCACGCTACGCCTACGAACTCGATCTGCCCGGCCTTCGGTCATGGCCACTCAAACGCTACCCACATCTTGTCTTTTATGTGGAGCGCGACGATTACGTCGAGATCTGGCGCGTGATCAATGGCGTGCGGGATATTCCGGTGTGGCTGCTCAACGAAAATGGGTAAATGTCGGCAATGCTGACGCCTGAAACGTTGCAACCTCAATAATCAAGCCGTATCGCCTGTTCAACAATCGTTCACGCATTTTTTCGTATCGCTTGCAGACTGCCATGGATACCCTTGAATTCCAACCTCAGGTGCTTGCCGGTCGCTGCGGTGTATCGTTCAGTCTTGCCCGTCCAAAAGGCACCGTCGAATGTGTCATCACGATCAAGGCACTGCAGGAGTATTTCTGGCTTGAGCCCAACGCCGATGATATTCGGATCCTGCGCGCCTTCCGGCATGGATACAGCCGTATCCGGGCAATCGCCGAGCGCAAGGCGCTTGCTCATCCAGCGACCCATCTGGAGCTGACGGCCGCCGATTTTGCGCGCCCGTGAGGCCGTCGCTATGTCATTTATTTTCGATGACGAAGCACGCGCGGAAATGCTGTGTTACCCGGTGGTCAGTGAACTCGTGGCCATGGCACTAGATAGCGTCAAGCAGCATGGCCGGTTTACCGACAAATGGAATGAACGCCCCCACCTACCAGGTGGGGGCGTTCATTCCATTTGTCGCCGCGCAGGCACGTACCGGCGACTGGCTCAGGACCGATCATCTGGTCGAACTCTCTTTGCTCTGGATGCGCGCCAACGGCGCGCATCCAGAGTGGCGGCACCGTATCAGCATCGTCCGCATGGCGGTCGACCTCGCACCCGACGTCCTTGTGACGTTCGGACTCGGAACTGAGAAAGCAGTGGCATCGCTCTTCACGGACGGCGGGCGGCTCGATTATCGCGTGCCACTCGTCGGCCAGATCCACGACCAATGCGCTGCGAGGCTGCAGCGCGCATAAACCTGTTTCGCAACCCGCTATCCGTTACAGGCACTGCCTGAAAAATTCTCGCCACGAAAAAATACCCACCGCCAAATGAGGTCGGTGGGCATCAACACGCACCAAAAGTCAAGGGTAACCTACAAGTTCCGGATGCGTCGACATTACATATAGTCCAGCAACGGAGCAAGCCATACCATTGAAAACGACCGGGCGATTCGCTTTCTCGCGCGTCAGTCGTTCAAACCGTCACATCCAGCCGATGTCAGGCGGCATTCACTGCGTCCTTGAATCCCTTACCTGCGGTGAACTTGACGGTCTTCGCCGCGGGGATGGTGATTGTCTCGCCGGTAGAAGGGTTGCGCCCCGCGCGCTCGGCGCGCGCACCCGTCGAAAACGAGCCGAATCCGATCAGCTGGACCGTTTCGCCGCGCGTGACCGCCGCCGTCACGGCCTCGAGAATGGCATCAATGGCTTCGCCCGTGCTGGCCTTGCTTTCGCCTGTGGTAGATGCAACAGCATCAATCAGTTCGTGTTTGTTCATCTTTCAGTCTCCCTTGAGCAATAAAATCCCCGATGCAGCGGGACGGACGCCACCCTACCGCACGTGCGTCGGTCCGACAACCCGCGAGTTCGCTGACGAGGCACCGCTTCGCCCCGAAGGGCCCCTTTCCTGTCGGCAGGTCTTCTGGCGGAGCTGATCCGTATGTTTGCTTAGCAGACAGTTAGTTGCGCAATACCAGTATGCAAGGGTTGAGTTCGTAGAGGAAGTAGCGATAAGCTTCGCGACTGATTTTTGAACCGCGATGCTTAGATAGACACCCACCGGACTTCACGCATGCAACAGCGACGCATAACCGCACGACGCTCGTCGGTGCATGGCAAAGGACTCTTCGCGCTGCGGCCGATCGCGGCAGGCGAGCGGCTTATTGAGTACAGGGGTGAACGGACCACCTGGCGGCAGGCGGCCGCGCGGCAGCGCGCGGATGCTGGCCACACCTTCGTGTTCGGACTCTCGGACGGACGGGTAATTGATGGCAGTCGCGGTGGCAACAGTGCCCGCTTCCTGAATCACGCATGCGCACCGAACTGCGAAGCGATTGAGTCGGGTAATCGTGTCTTCATCCACGCGCTCGCCGACATTGCGCCCGGCTGCAAACTGTTTATTGACTATGCGCTGGTCATCGACGGCGAACCCACCGATGAGATCAGGCAACAGTACGCATGCCGCTGTAACTCGCCCGGGTGCCGGCGAACCATGCTCAGCGCGTCAGATGGTTGACGTCGGCCGATGCGAGTGACTGTTACCGGCGTTGCTGGATGCCCCTTCGCGACCCAGGTTGTGTAAAAACGCGGCGCGGGCGCTCTGACGACTTTTCACACGAGCAGTTGCGCCCGTCGACGGCCTTGTTAAGCCCGTCTTACGTTCATCGGTTCTTTGATCACGTTGTGAGAAGAAGAAGTGCCTGGGCGCCTTAATGCGCGCGAGCGCGGCCGGCCTGCTGCAAGTCTGTCCTCAGGCTCGCATCTTTTGCATCATCGACCCAGTGCCAAGGATCGCCATGACGCGCCTGAGGTTATACGCGAGCACATGGAGGCTCATTTCGGTGCTGACATGCTCACGTGTCTTCATCAGGAAGTGCGCCGCGCCCATCCAGAATTTCAGCGTACCGAATGGGTGTTCAACGGTCTGACGGCGTATGCGCATCATGTCCGGCTTCTGGTCGAGCCGTTTCTGCATCGCCTCGACGACGGCCTCATGTTCCCAGCGCTTTATCCGGCGAGCCTGTTTGCCCGATGTGCATTGTTTCCTGATTGCACAGGTAGAACAGGCTGAACTCGAATAGCAATGTAGCGTCATGCCATGCTCGATGTTCGTGAAACGCCAGTTGAGCCGCTGCTGGGCGGGGCAAAGATATTCGTCGTCTTTGGCTATGTAAATAAAATCCTGCTTGCCGAAGTAGCCGTCAGCGTTCTTGCCCGAAGTCAGCGGTTTAGGAACGAAGGTCGTAATACCCGCTTCATGGCATTGCAGGACTTCCTCGCTTTTGAAGTAGCCTCGGTCGGCAACCACAGTCAGTTCCTCGATGCCTGTAGCCGCGCGCGCCTGCCCCGCCATGTTCGTCAACTGGCCGCGGTCGTTGCCTATGTTGGTGACCTCGTGCGTCACGCTCAGATGATGCGTGTCATCAACCGCCGTCTGAACGTTGTAGCCAACCATTCCCGTTCCCCGACCGCTGGTAGCCATTGAGCGCGAGTCCGGATCAGTCAACGATACCTGTCCATCTGGTGACTCTCGCAATCGCTGTTCCATCGCCTTGAGATCCTGCATTTGCTGTTTGAGCTTGCTGATCTTGTCGCTAATGCGACTCGTCTTCGCCTCAGCAACATCGGATTGAGTCCGGTCTGCCGTCTCCAACGCGGAAAGATATCGCGCGATGCTCTCATCAATTTGTTGCAGGCGCGCCTTGACCTTCGCGCTAGTAAAATTCCGATCGCGATTATTGACGGCTTTGAACTTGCTGCCGTCGATGGCCACTATCGATTTTGAGAAGAGGTCAAGATTTCGGCATAGCACGATGAACTGACTGCAGACATTGCGGATTGCCTTGCCATTGTTGCGTCGGAAATCGGCGATGGTTTTGAAGTCGGGCGATAGGCGGCCTGTCAGCCACATAAGCTCGATGTTGCGCTGGGTCTCACGCTTCAGACGCCGGCTCGACTGAATGCGATTCAGATAGCCGTAGATATAAATCTTGAGCAGCACGGATGGATGATACGAGGGCCGTCCCGTTTCTGCGGGAGCAGTTCCGTCAAAGCCGAGATCACGAAGATCAAGCTCATTGACGAAGACATCGACTACGCGTACTGGATTGTCGTCGGACACATAGTCCTCAAGGTACTCAGGCAGCAAAACAGCTTGCTTACGGTCTGCGCCTTCGACGAATCGCTTCATGTACCCGCCCGACCTGGATGCGTTACTTCAGTTTAGGCGATCAGCGTACGTTTTCACACAAGCTGGACCCGAACCGGCCGTTCGTCGGGTCGGCAAACAAGGGGCCGCTAACAGAGACGTTCGGTCATCCACGCCGCAGTATCGGAAACCGCAGTACGATCGAAGTGCGCCTACCTCGCCGGCCGCACGGCGTTGGTTCAGTTTCTATCATCCTTTGCCCAGCGGCGGTCGGCTGGGGAACCCTGCCATGTTGCTCAACTGGGCCAGTTCATTCGCAGCCTCGCGCAGCAGGACCGAGTACTCGTGGATCTTCTCGGCGGTCAACCGCACCCGTGGCCCAGCCAGACTGATCACTCCGACGCAGCGCGAGCCATTGATGACGGGTGCTGCCACCGCTGACATTCGCGGCGCAAACACCTCGTCGATCATCGCGTAACCACGCACACGCGCGGCGTGCAGGAACCCCAACAGCGCTTTGACCGTCGTCGGTGCATTGGGTCCAAACTCATTCGGCTGTCCGAAGCCCTGCTTTAGAACGAGCGCGAGCGCCTGTTCGTCTGTCATCGTCATGAGCCACGCATGTCCGGTCGATGTGCATGAGAGTCGTGCCGCCTGGCCCATGTCGGGATCGTAGCGAAAGCCGACGCGCTGCCCATCCGCCTTGCCCACCCAGATAATCGCTTCCCCGTCGACCAGCGACAGCCGCGCCAACTCGCCGGTCCGCGCGGCAACACGTTCGATGATCGGCTGCGCAATATCGGCGATGCCCGTGAGGCTCAGGAATTCGAGTCCGTTAGACGTCATCCGCATTGTCAGAATGTAGCGGCTGTGATCGACCAGTTGCCTGACGTACCCACCCGCAACGAGTTCAGTGAGCAGGCGATGGCACGAACTGCGCGGCAGGGACAAGGCGTCGGCAATGGCCACGAGGCCCGCGCCTTCGCCTTGCGATGCCAGAAAATCGAGAATACGTAGGCCTTGTTTGAGTGACATTTCTTGTCGGTTCCACAATACGAAATGGAGTTCCGCCGCGGAACGGCTCCTCTCTGCAGCGCGAACAATAGCACTTGTTCGGCACCAACAACGAACGTTTCACCACATAGAAATGAGGAGACAACATGTCATCTTTTGCTGACCCAGACCTCGCCGAAGCGAGGCAGTCCGCGCAGGCCCACCTGATGGCGCGCCGCGCGGTGGCCGGTGCAACCGTCGGTACCGCGCTCGAATGGTTCGACTTCGCGTTGTATGGCGTGGTCGCGGCCACGGTCTTTCCGAAGCTCTTTTTCCCGTCGCTCGACCCGACCGCCTCGCTGCTCGCGTCGCTCGCCAGCTTCTGGGCCGGGCTCGCCGCGCGCCCGCTGGGCGCGATCATATGCGGGATGCTCGGCGACCGTTGGGGTCGCCGCAAACTGATGCTGGTCACTGTCTCGGTGATGGGCGCGTCGTCGTTCCTGATGGGCTTGCTGCCCACCTACCAGCAGGTCGGCGTCCTCGCGCCGACGTTGCTGGTTTCGCTGCGGATCATCCAGGGTTTCGCGCTCGGCGGGGAATCAACGGGCGCCCAACTCATGGCGGTGGAGCATGCATCGGCAGCACGACGCGGCTGGTATTCGGGCTTGCTCGGCATCTGTTCGCCGCTAAGCCAGATTCTCGCCAATTTCACGCTGTTTTCACTGGCGGCGGTGCTTTCGTCGGACGACTTTGATTCCTGGGGATGGCGGATCCCGTTTCTCGCCAGCTTTGTTCTTGTGCTGCTAGGCATCTACATCCGCAGTCGTGTATCCGAGACACCGGCCTTCGAGGCGCTCAACAAAAGCGGCGTGCGGGCACGCGCCGCGAATCCGCTCGGCATCGTGCTGAAGTACCACTGGCGCACTGCACTTCGCCTGACGCTGTTCTTTTGCGGGCCCGCTGCCCTGTTTTATCTGATCGTGGTGTTCTCGCTCAGCTACCTGACCAAACACCTTGGCGTGGCAAAGCAGACCGGCTTCATGCTGTTGATGATCGCCAATGTCTGCGCAATCGTGGGCGCACTGGCGGGCGGCTATCTGAGTGACAGGATTGGACGCAAGCGCGCGCTGATGATCGGCTCGTTTTGCACGCTGGTCTGCTGCCTGATCTATTTTCCGATTCTCAATCAGAACTCGATCGCTATGACCATGGCCGTGATGGGCGCATTCCTCGGCTTCACGCAGTTCCAGAGTGGCATCCAGCCGGTGTGGTTCGCCGAGTCCTTTCCGACCGAGGCACGCTACACGGGGTCCGCGCTGTCCTACTCAGGAGCGAACCTGCTCACCGGCGGCCCGATGCCCATCGTCGCTGTCGCGCTGCTGAATGCCTTTCACGGTTCTCCGTGGGCCATCGTCGCCGTGTGTGGCTCATTGAATCTGCTCTCCTTTCTCATGATTGCGGTATCGCGGGAAACCAAAGGCACCGCCCTCGAACGCTCCTCCACACATTGAAACCATGACTCGCAAACTTTATATCCTCAATGGCTCGAACCTGAACATGCTGGGCGTAAGGGAGCCTCACATCTACGGCAGCACCACGCTTGCGGACATCGAACAGAGCTGCCTGACACTCGCTGATGCGCTCAGGTTCGACTGCGTATTCCGTCAGACCAACAGCGAAAGCGAACTGATCGACTGGATCCAGGAAGCGTTCCTTCAGGATGCCGCGCTGATCATCAATCCGGCCGGCTTTTCGTTCGGTCGAATTCCCGTGCTCGATGCAGTCAAGCTCGTCAGGCGGCCGGTAGTGGAATTGCATATCACCAACATCCACGCGCGCTCGGAAGAATATCGTCACTCGACAATCTCGGTCGCGGCCACGGCGGTAATCTGCGGGGCAGGAGCAAACGGATATCTGCTGGCGATCCGCGCGATCGACGATCTGTGGAGCAAGCAGCCCTGAGCCTGCTACTTCATAGAGGACGAGGGCTCCTTGATGGAGCCCGCTGCGACCGATCCGCGCGTCGGGCATCGACTGGTGTGGGAGTTCTACAGCCGTTCGGGTGACCGCAGCGTGGCGCTAGCGAACGGAAGAAAAGGGGAAAGATTTCTTTCGAAGATCATCCGCCGCGCCCTGTTTTCGAAACCCGCGTCTTTCGGAATGTATCGAGTACCGTAGCGGCTTGAACAGGAATTGCAGCCGCATTGCTGGCTTTCATCAGCGCCTCGATGCGCTGTGCGGTATCCGTCGACGGCGCCGGCGTGTAGACCATGATGCGCATGCCCGGCGCATCCGGCACTTCCAGCGACAGCGCATCGAGTTCGAGCACACCCGCAACAGGATGCTCAATGACCTTGCGCCAGTCGCTGCGCTTGAGTACTTCATGCTCCGCCCACCAGCGGCAGAAGTCAGCATCCGTATCGTTCAGTTCTTCGACGAGATCGCGTAAAAACACTTCGCCCGAAGGCCGAAGAATATAGTCGCCGCGAAACTGCGCCAGCACGCATTTTGCGTAGGCGTCCCAGCCCTGGAAGAGCGCACGCGCGCCGTCTTGCTGAAACGTGAACCACAGCAGATTGCAGCGGCCCGCAGGCATCTTGCGGAAGTCGGCAAACACGCGTACGGCTGCTTCGTTCCACGTCACATAGTTCCAGTTGCCGTCGACGACATACGCCGGCATGTTGCCAAGCTGATCGAGCATGCGCCGAACGGTATCCGTCACGTTCTGCGCAATGGGATACGGGCCAGGCGGGGTGTAGTGATTGGCCAGCTCGAACAGATGCGTGCGCTCATGCGGCGAAAGCTTCAGCGCATTGGCAAGGCTCTCGATCGTCTTGAACGACACATTCACTTCCCTGCCCTGTTCGAGCCACGCATACCAGGTGACGCTGATGCCAGCACGCTCGGCCACTTCTTCGCGGCGCAAGCCCGGTGTCTTGCGGCGGGTGCCACTCGGAAAGTCGATGTCCTCAGGCCGAAGACGTGCGCGGCGCGTCTTCAGAAAATCCGCCAGTTCGTTCAGGCGCTGCTGCTTCTCCATGTCTCGCCTCCTTCTCCTTTCCCTGTTACTGCCATTACTAGTAATAGCAATTGCTAGATGCGCTTCGTCAACCATGCCACATTGGCGCCGTCGGGAAGCACGCGGTGTCCAGCATCGGTAACGCCAGATTATAGAACCCGTTACCCGTGCATGTGACGACCAGCCGCGTCGAAGATCAGTGACGACTACGCGTGCGTCTACCGGCAGCTATCAGAACATTTACGGAGACATTCATGCGTCGTTCGACCCGCTTTCACCGTGCGAGCGTAATCGCCGCAGCGGCTTTCATCCTGACGGCATCCTGTGCCGCGCGTGCGGACTACACCGGCGCGCCGCGCACGTTTCTGTTCAACCCCGCCGTGCAGATTCCGTTCTCCGATACGGCGAAATTCAAGAAGAAACCGCCCTATGTGATCGGCTTTTCGAATGCGGGACTCGGCGACAGCTGGCGCGTCGTGATGCAGCACTCGTTGATGAAGGCCGCAGCGGAGCATCCGGACCAGATCAAGCAATTGCTGATCACCAACGGAAACATGGACGACGCCAAACAGGCTGCCGACATTCAGGACCTGATCTCGCGCGGCGTGGACCTGCTGATCGTCAGCGCGAACACGCAAAAGGCGCTCGATCCCGTCGTCACGCGTGCGATGAAACAGGGCATACCTGTCGTTATGGTCGATCGGCGCATTTCCTCAGACAACTTCGTTTCGTTCGTGACAGGGTCCGACGCAATGATGGGCCGCGTGTGGGCGCAATGGATTGTCGAGAAGCTGCACGGCAAGGGCAACGTCATCATGCTGGCAGGCCAGGCGGGTTCCAGCGTCAGCGCCGACCGTGAAGCGGCCGCCCACGAAGTGTTCTCGCAATACCCAGGCATCAAGGTCCTCGACACGGTCTATTCGGACTGGAGCCCCGTGAAGGCCAAGCAGCAAATGCAGGCGATGATCGCGAAGTACGGGCACAACATCAACGCCGTATGGTGCGCGCACGGCTTGCCTGTGGCGGGCTCGATCGAAGCGTTCCTCGCGGCCGGGTTCAAGCCCGGCGAAATTCCGCCGCACACGACAGCCGACCTCAATGGCCCGTTGCAACTCGCGTTGAAGTACAAGATTCCGATGCTCGAGATCGGCTATCCGCCTTCGATGGGCGGCACGTCGCTCGATGTCGCGCTCAAGGTGCTGCAAGGTCAACCGTTGCCGAAGATCTACGAGATCAGTCCGCAGATCGCGCTGACGCGTGGCGATGAAACGGCATCCGTCCCACATCCCGACCAGTACGTCGATCAGGTGGTCGATGCGAAGGGCCCGCCCGACAAGATCATCGACGGCGGCATGGGTGCGGACTACAACCCGTCCACGTTCAAGATCAAGCTGCCAGGTGAGAAATGAACGCGCACCCATCCAGTCCGTCACGCGATAGCCTCGCCGCGCCGTCCGACGTCATCGAAGTCAGCGGCATCACCAAGCAGTTCCCTGGCGTCAAGAGCCTCGACGCCGTGAGCTTCGGCGTGCGCGGCGGCGAAATTCACGCGCTGGTCGGCGAAAACGGCGCGGGCAAATCGACGCTGATGAAAGTGCTCGCGGGCGCCTACGTACCGGACGAAGGCGCATTGCGCTTCGACGGTCAGCCCATCGCGTGGAAGTCTCCCGCCGATGCAAAGGTACACGGCGTTCACATCATCTATCAGGAACTCGTGCTGTTTCCGCAATCGAGCGTGGCGCAGAACATCTTCGCCGGGATCGAGCCCCGCACGCGGCTGGGCATGATCGACCACCGCGCGATGAACGAACGCGCCGCCACGTTGCTGCACGAACTGGGCGTGCAACTCGATCCGCGCGAGCGTGTCGGCGCGCTCTCTGTCGCCAGCCAGCAGATGGTCGAGATTGCGAAGGCGATGGCGAGCGAGATACGCGTCCTGATACTCGACGAACCGACGGCAGTCATCGCCGGCAAGGAAGTCCAACTATTGTTCGAACGGCTGCGCGTGCTGCGCGAGCGCGGCGTCGCGATTGTCTATATCTCGCACCGGCTGGATGAAATCTTCGAACTGTGCGACCGCGTAACCGTCATGAAGGACGGCCGCAAGATCGGCACACAAGCCGTGTCGGACACGACGCGCGGCGATCTCGTGCGCATGATGATCGGCCGCGAAATGAAGGATATCTATCCGCCAAAGCCCGCGCTGGAACCGGGCGGCACCGTGCTGATGAATGTCGAAGGCCTGCATGTCGGCAATCGCGTGTTCGATGCTTCGCTGTCTGTGCGCGCCGGCGAAATCGTCGGACTTGCCGGCATGGTCGGCTCGGGCCGCACCGAACTCGCGTCGGGCGTGTTCGGTGCCCTGCCCGCGCGCGGCACGATTGAAGTGCGCGGCGCGCGCCACGCGCGCATGACGCCTGCAACGGCGATCCGCCTTGGCCTTGGCTTCGTCACGGAAGACCGCAAATCAGAAGGCTTGCTGATGTACCTGAACGTCGCGCAGAACGTCACCGCGACAACCCTCCGGCGCGTGTCCCGTTTTGGATTGCTGAGAGCAAACGAAGAGCGAAGCGCCGGCGCAGATGCAATCCGCGAATACGGCATCGCGGGCGCGCGGCCTGCGGGCAGCGTTGCGACGTTATCGGGTGGCAACCAGCAGAAGGTGCTCATCAGCCGATGGGTACGCGTGTGTACCAGCGTGCTGATTCTCGACGAACCGACACGCGGCGTTGACATCGGTGCGAAGGCGGAAATCTATCGACTGATGCGCGAACTGACGAATCGCGGACTCGGCATCCTGATGATCAGTTCCGAGTTGCAGGAAGTGATCGGCATGTCCGACCGCGTCCTGGTAATGCGCGAAGGACGCATTGCGGGCGAAGTCAGCGGCGAGCAGATGACCGAGCACGACATCATGGCGCTCGCGACGGGTGGCGCGCAATTCGCGCAGACGGGAGGCACTCATGCGTACGCTCATTAGGCGCCGCGTCTCATCGAACGCAGCGCCATTCATCGTAGCCGTGCTGATCGCGGTGCTATTTGTCACGGGCGCAAACGTCAACGACCGCTTTTCGACGCTATCCAATCTGCTGAACGTTCACCAGCAGGCGACGGGCCTTGCGCTCGTCGCGCTCGGGCAAACGCTCGCCGTTCTGACAGGCGGCATCGACCTGTCCGTTGGTTCGCTGATCAGCGTGACGGCCACGCTCACATCAGGCCTCTCCGATGGGACACAAGGCGGATGGGACATGGCGATTTCGATCGCGATTGCGCTATCGATCGTCGTCGGTTTGGCAAATGGCCTGCTCGTGCTCCGGCTGCGCGTGCATCCGCTGATCGTCACGCTGGGTATGGGTGCCGTGCTGCAAGGCGGCATCCTGTACTACGCGAACGGCCCCGCGGGCAGCGTGCCGGACGGTTTCGACGCGCTGGCCTACGGCCGATACGCCAACGTGCCCGTCACCGCCACCGTCGTGCTGCTGCTCTATGGCTGCGTGTTGTATTTCATGCGCAATACGCGCCTCGGCCGATACGTCTACCTCGTCGGCGATGACGACAACGCGGCGACGCTATCGGGCATTCCGCGCAAGCGCGTCATTCTGTTCGTCTACACGTTCTCGTCACTCTGCGCAGGCCTGACGGGCATCTATCTCGCTGCCCAGTTCGGCTCGGGCCAACCGTATCTCGGTGCGAACTACACGCTTGCGTCGATTACGCCCGTTGTCGTCGGCGGCACGATTCTGAGCGGAGGGCGTGGCGGCGTCATCGGCACGCTGCTCGGCGTGTATCTGCTCAGCATGCTCAACAACCTGATCAACTTCGCCGGCGTGCCGTCGCAGTATCAGCTCATCGTGCAGGGTATCGCGATCATCGCGGCCGTCTGCGTCAACGTCCAGCAGAAACGGAGGCTCGCATGAACTCGGTTGCTCCGCGCAGCGACGCCACACCGGCGCGCATGCTGTCACTCGGTGTCGCGCGACGCTATGGCATCTATCTGTTTCTCGTGGCGCTGATTGCGCTGTCGGGTGCATGGTCGCCTGCTTTCCTGCGCGCCGACAACGTGGTCAACATGCTGGTGCAGTTTGCGCCGCTCGGCATCGTCGTGATTGGCCAGGTGTTCGTGATTCTCGTGGGCGGACTCGATCTCTCGGTTGCCTCCGTGATGGCGACAGCCGCCGTGATCGCCACCGCGTTCGACGACACGAACCATTCGGCTCCTGCCATCTTCGGCGTCACGCTCGTGTTGTGCATCGGCGCGGGGCTGCTCAATGGTCTGCTCGTCACTAAGCGTCAGGTGTCGCCGTTTCTCGCGACATTTGCGACCGCCGTGGTACTCGACGGCCTGCGCTTTGCCTACACGCAGGGTGCGCCCTCGGGCAACGTACCGCCGCTCTTTCACGCGATGGGAACCGGTGCCGTAGCGGGTGTGCCTGTCAACGTGATGATGCTTTCCGTATGCGCGATCGTCTTCGGCACGCTACTGCATCTCTCCACGTTCGGGCGACGCGTGTACATGGTGGGCGGCAACGCCGTCGCCGCGAGACTGGTTGGCGTGAGTCCCGACACCGTGCGCATCGCGTGCTACGTGATCAGCGCGCTGCTGGCCGGACTGGCAGGACTGATCCTGTCGGGCTATGTCGGCATCGTCGATAACTGGGTGGGGCGCGGCTTTGAACTCGATTCGATCGTCGCCGCAGTGATGGGCGGCCTCGCGCTCTCCGGCGGCCGCGGCTCGCTGCTGGGCGGACTCGCGGGTGCAGCGATTCTCGTCATCGTCTTCAACATCGTGCTGCTGATCGGCATGCCCGTGCAGGCGCAGATCATCGTCAAGGGCGTGATCATCATCGGCGCATCCGCGTGCTATGTGAGCCGCCGTCAGCGCTGAATTTACGGATCCACACGAGGCCATTCGAAATGGCCCGACTAACCAAGGAGTCGAATATGAGAGCAGTGCGTTTTCACTGTGCGCACGATATCCGGGTCGAGAACGTACCGGACCCGACGGGCATGGGCGCGAACCAGATGATCGTCAAGCCGCTGTGGTGCGGCATCTGCGGCACCGATCTGCATGAATATCAGGCGGGTCCCATCGTCGTGCCGACCGAGCCGCATGCATTGACGGGCGCGAAAGCGCCTCAGGTTCTAGGCCATGAATTCAGCGCGGAGGTCGTCGAAGTCGGCAAGGACGTGAAGAACGTGCAGCGCGGCGACCGCATCTCGGTAATGCCGCTCGCGTCGTGCGGCCAGTGCTATTACTGCGCGCGCGGCATGCGCCATCTGTGCACGAAGATGGGCTGCGTCGGGCTGAGCTGGGACGGCGGCGGCATGGCCGAGTACACGGTGCTCAACGACTATCACGCGAACCGCCTGCCCGACAACGTCAGCGACAAGCAGGGAGCGCTGATCGAACCGGCCGCTGTCGCACTGTATGCCGTCGACCGGGGCGGCGTCACGGTCGGCTCGACGGTGCTGATTACTGGCGCGGGCCCGATCGGCGTGCTCGCTGCGCTCGCCTGCCATGCAGCGGGCGCCACGAAGATTTACGTCAGCGAACCCAACGCGGCGCGCGCCGCGAAGATGGCCAGCTTCGGCGTCACGACCGACATCTTCGATCCATCCGATGGCGAGCTTCCGCAAAAGATTTGCGATCTCACGGAAGGCGTGGGCGTCGACGTGGCGATCGAATGCGCGGGCAACCAGCATGCGCTGAACGCCTGCGTCGATGCCGTGCGTTCCGCGGGCGCCGTCGTGCAGGCGGGTCTGCATGTCGGCACAGCAAGTGTCGATCCGATGAAATGGTCGCTGAAGGACATTCGGATAGAAGGAACGTGGTGTTATCCCGTCACGATCTGGCCGCGCATCATCGGCATGATCGCGAACGGCAAATTCCCCGTTGAAAAGCTCATCCACGATCTGATCGATGCCGACGATGTCGTCGAAAAAGGCTTCGACGTGCTGAGCGACAAAGGCAGTGACAAGATGAAGATTCTCATCAATCCCCAAGTACGGTGACGACATGCCGCAAACGCAAGAGAAACACAACGCACAACAGATCGGCTGGATCGGCCTCGGCAAGATGGGCACGCCGATCGTGCGCAATCTGCTCGCCGCAGGATTCGACGTGACCGTATATGACGTCGACGCGGCGCGCATCGACGAGGCCGTTCGACTCGGCGCGCGCCGCGCTGAACATGCGGGCAGCGTCGCGCGTTCGGCCCCGCTCGTCTTCTCGATCATTCCCGACGACGCCGTATTGCGTAAGGTCGCGCTCGGCACACACGGCGTGATCGAGAACGCAAACGACGGCGCCGTCTATATCGACATGAGCACGGTTTCGCCTGCCGCCTCAGCCGAAGTCCGCGAAGCGGCACGCAAGCGCGGAATTGGCTATATCTGCGCGCCCGTGTCCGGCAGCACCGTCCTTGCCGGCAAGGCACAGCTGACCGTGTTCGCATCGGGCCCGCAAGACGCGTACGGCCGCGCGTTGCCCGTCTTTCAGGCCATGTCGGCACGCCAGTACTATGTTGGCGAGGATCAGCAGGCACGTTATCTGAAGCTCGCCATCAATCATCTGGTCGGCTCGACTGCTGTGCTGCTCGCCGAAGCGCTGACGCTCGGCACGAAGGGCGGCCTCGACTGGGCAGAGATGCTGGATGTGATCGGTGACAGCGTCGCGGCGTCGCCGCTCGTCAAATACAAACTCGATCCGCTGAAGAAAAGGGACTTCTCCCCTGCCTTTTCGTCGCGGCAAATGCTCAAGGACATGTCGCTCGTCGTCGATGCGGGCGCGGACGCCGGCGTACCAATGATAGCGGCGGCGCTCGTACGCGAGCAGTTTGCGCGCTACGCAGAAGGCGACGGCGCGGATCTGGACTTCTTCTCCATCGTGCGCGCCGTCGAAGCGCAAGCCGGGATTTCCCGCTGAATTCTTATCTCACCACATTCAGGAATCGCGATGCACTACACCGTCTATTGCCTCGACCACGACAACATGGTCGAACGCCGTCTTGCCCATTACGAAGAACACAAGGCTTATCTGGCCACGTCACCCGTCAGGATGGTCATGTCGGGCCCGCTGCTGGCAGGCGATCAGGAAACGATGATCGGCAGTTTCTTTCTTTACGAAGCGGATGAGATCGGCGACGTGATGCGCTTCAACAGCAACGACCCGTTCAACAAGGCGGGAATCTGGCGCACCGTCGATATCCGACCGTTTCTCAAGCGCGTCGACAACCGCTAGTCAGACCAACGGAATCGATTCATGCGAAACCTCGACGAGAACACCATCACGGATGCCGTGCTTGCACGCCACGAACACGCACCCGATGAGCGGCTCAAGACGATCGTCACGAGTCTCGTGCGGCATCTGCACGCCTTCGCCCGTCAAGTCGGCCTGACCGAGCGCGAATGGGAAGCCGGCATCCGCTTTCTCACCGATGTCGGCCATATCACCGACGACCGCCGCCAGGAATTTATTCTGCTGTCAGATACGCTGGGCCTGTCGATGCTCGTGACAGCAATGGCGCATCGCAAGCCCGATGGCTGCACGGAAGCGACGGTCTTCGGTCCCTTCTTCGTCGACAATGCGCCCGAATATCGCAACGGCGACGACGTCGCCAATGGCGCACGCGGCGAACCGTGCTTCGTGTCGGGCGTGGTGCGCGGCCCAGACGGCGAGCCGGTGAGCGGTGCGCGCATCGAAGTCTGGCAGGCGGACGCCGAAGGTTTCTACGACGTTCAGACCGGCGACGCCGACACGCATCGCGCGAGAGGCGTGCTGCACAGCCTGTCCGATGGGCGTTATCACTTTCGCTCGATCGTGGCGGAGCCGTATCCGATTCCGCACGATGGTCCCGTGGGACGCATGCTCCAAGCGCTGGGACGTCATCCGTGGCGCCCTGCGCATCTGCATTTCATGATTACGGCGCCCGGCTACGAACGGCTCGTCACGCATGTCTTCCGCGAAGGCGATCGCTACCTGGACTCGGATGCCGTGTTCGGCGTGCGTTCGTCGCTGATCGCGCCGTGGATTCGCCACGAGAGCGGCACCGCGCCCGACGGCACGGTCATGGCGACGCCATTCAGCACGCTCGCATTCGACTTCGTTCTGAGCCGATCCTCATGATTGCCTTCACCTACACTGGCCGGCCCGGCCGGATCGTCTTCGGCTCGGGAGCGATCGAGCGCCTCGCCGGCGAGCTGGACGAACTGTGCATCCGGCGCGCGCTCGTGCTCTGCACGCCGGAGCAGCGCTTTCTCGCCGACCGCGTGCGCAAGCTCGCGGGCGAGCACTGCGCGGACGTGTTCGATCGGGCCGTCATGCACGTGCCCGTCGAAACTGCGCAGGAAGGTGTCGCGGCGGCGCTCGCGGCGGGCGCGGATGGACTGGTCGCAGCGGGCGGTGGTTCGACACTCGGACTCGCGAAAGCCATCGCGCTCGAAACCTCGTTGCCGATCCTTGCCATTCCGACCACGTACGCCGGCTCCGAAGTCACGCCTATCTATGGCATGACGTCGGCCAGCGAGAAAAAGACGGGCAAGAGCTATCGCGTGCTGCCGCGCACGGTGATCTACGACGCGTGCCTCACCCTGACCCTGCCGGTAGCGCTGTCGGCGACGAGTGGCCTCAACGCGATCGCGCATGCCGCCGAAGGCCTCTATGCGCAGGACGCCAATCCCGTGATGTCGATGTTTGCGGAGGAAGGCATCCGCAGCCTCGCGCGCGCGTTACCGCGCATCATTGAACAGCCCGACGATATCGCGGCGCGCGAAGCCGCCCAGTACGGTGCATGGCTGTGCGGAACCGTGCTGGGCAGCGTCGGCATGGCATTGCATCACAAGCTGTGCCACACGCTCGGCGGTATGTTCAATCTGCCGCACGCGGAAACCCATGCAGTGATGCTGCCTTACTCGATGGCGTTCAATCTGCCTGCCGCGCCAGCGGCGCACGAACGTCTGTGCAGGGCGCTGGACACGCAGGAACCCGCCGCCGCGCTGCACGACCTTGGCCGCTCGCTTCATGCGCCAGCGTCGCTCGAAGCGCTGGGCCTTCGGTCATCCGATATTCGCGCGGCGGCCACGGCGGCAATGCAGGCGCCCTATTACAACCCTCGGCCGCTCTCTTATGAAGCGGTACATCGCTTGCTGGCATGTGCTTTCGACGGCATACGGCCCGATAGCCGGACGTTCGAAAGCGTGTAGACGACTTCTTTATCGAAGCATGCATCCGCAGATTCTTCCTGCAAACCCAGTTACTTTTCGATTCTTTGACTCTACATGGACAAGCGGGCACTCATCATTGGCGCGACGGGCATCGTCGGCGGCAATCTCGCGCAACATCTACTCGCATGCGGAGGCTGGCACGTGACAGGTCTCTCGCGCGGCCGTACGAAGGCGCCCGACGGCATCGAATCCGTCACAGCCGATCTGACTTCCGCGCGATCCGTCGCCGACGCGCTGCAAGGGCAGCATTTCAGTCACGTCTTCTTTACCGCGTGGTCGCGACAGGCAACCGAGCGCGAGAACATCGAAGTGAACGGCGCAATGGTCCGTCACGTGCTGGACGCGCTCGGCCCTTCCGGCAAGCTCGAACATGCCGCGCTCGTCACGGGGCTCAAGCATTACCTCGGGCCCTTCGAAGCGTACGCGCAAGGAAGTGTCCCGCTCACGCCGTTTCGCGAGGAACAGGGCCGGCAGCCCGTCGACAATTTCTATTACGAGCAGGAAGACCGGCTGTTCGAAGCAGCACGTCAATATGGCTTCAGCTGGAGCGTGCATCGGCCGCATACCATCATCGGCTTCGCGCTCGGCAACGCGATGAACATGGGCGTCACGCTCGCCGTGTACGCCACGTTGTGCAAGGAAACGGGGCAACCGTTCGTGTTTCCGGGTTCGCCCGCGCAATGGAACAGTCTCACGGATATGACCGACGCACGCCTGCTCGCGCGGCATCTCGAGTGGGCCTCCACATCGGCCAGCGCGCGCAACGAGGACTTCAACGTCGTCAATGGCGACGTGTTCCGGTGGAAATGGATGTGGTCGCAGTTGGCGCACTATTTCGGCATCGAGCCTGCGCCTTTCGACGGTGAGACGTGTCCGCTCGAACATCGCATGCAGGAGGCGGGCAGGCAATGGTCGGAAATCGCGGCCCGTTATCAATTGAAGGAAGCAGGCATCGACAGGCTCGTGTCGTGGTGGCATACCGACGCCGACCTCGGACGTCCGATGGAAGTTCTGACTGACATGAGCAAAAGCCGTAAAGCCGGGTTCCTCGATTACCAGAGCACACCGGATGCGTTTTTCGCGCTCTTCGATAAATTGAAGCAGGAGCGGATCATTCCTTCTTAGACGTCTGTTCGACCTTACGAAGACAGCGACTTTTCGCAAGCCGGCCAGCCCATCTGTCGCGGCGATAGCTGCGAAAATGATGGCTGTCTCGACGCTGCACGTGCTCAATCGCCTGATCTCACGCCAACGCGATTCGGCGATTATCTCCATGTTCGACTCAGCGCAGCCTGACTGTCGGTGGTTCGGAGCTTTTGGCGATGTTGTAAAGAAAGACGCGAGCGTGGCGTCTCCCGAGGTCGGGAATTGGCGTACTACTATGTCGAATTCGGACGAGTCGTACCATTGCCGTCGCCGATCAAGTAGGTGCTGGCGCGGCAATGCCCGATACCAAGCGAAAGCTCGCAATGGGTTCCTGGAGGACGCAAAAGCGTGTTAATCAAAGCATGATGACAAGGCGGTCGAGGATTCCGAGGTGTCACGCGGCCGCGCTCATAGGAGGGACCGAATATGCGGCCGATGGCCGACGCGCACGGATACCTATGAAGTAGCAAGACTCACATTCCGCAGGTCGCGAACACAATTTGGCGTGACTTTTTTTCTCAGTTCGGCGGGCGAAATGCGCCTCCGAGCCGCCGCGTAGCATGAGCAACTAACGCTGAAAATCCGCTTATGGGCTGTAATGGCATCGAATCTAGCATTGAAAACTAGTAGTCCTATGCTGACATAGTGGAAGAATGTTCTGCCCGTAAGAACTTGCTCCGCCCAAGGCTCGCTTCTCCCTGCACAGCGAGTGCCGGGGACAGTTACTCCTCGTCAACTACTTCATTGATCACATTGGTCTGGAGGCCTTGCTCGATCGCTACGTTCCTTCAGACATGCGCTGTGCGCCCTCGGCGTGCTGCTGCGCGAAGATGAAACCTGTGTGCTTTGTCGCTTTTCAGGTTTTGCGGAGAGCCGAAGCACCGGCCACAGGGCATCTGAAGCGATCTTGGCCACCCCCGGCACATGACGTCCCACCCGATCCGACCATGAAGGTCCGCTGTGTGAGCGGAGCGGTCGCCTAAATGACCAAGTGAACACGATGTCGAACGGCCGCAGATGGCCGTGGGCGGTTATCGCGCTGTTGTTCGGGACATGCTGTCGCGAGCGGCAAATTGCTGCCACCAGACAGCCAGCTTTTCGCATCCTTTCATTAATGATATGGCTTCCGGCGCCTGCATGAAGCAGGCGAAGATCGGTGCGGCGTACAGATCGGCGAGTGTCGCCGTGTCGCCGATCAAAAATCCTCGGTCATCGGACAGTCTAGTCAATTCAGATAAGCACACTGCGGCGGGTGGCAGCGCTGCGGCGATTTTGTGCTCGTTGGGCGACCGGCCTTCGCGGGCCGAAACTACACGCTCGACATATATGTCCCAAACGAGTGTTTGGTAAGCGTATGCGTCCATCAAACCGATGATCTGATTTACCTTGGCGCGGGCTTTCGGTTCCGTCGGCTGCAACTCGCATCCCGGAAAAGCGTCGTCGATGTAACGAACAATCGCGCTGGTTTCGTAAAGATGGAATTCGCCATGCTCAAAGGCCGGGATACGGCCGAACGGGTGGCGAGCCAAATGCTCTTGCGGAACACCTGTCTTTGCGAAAACTCCACCTCGACCAAATCATACGTGACCCGCTTCTCTTCGAGAGCCAGCCTGACGATCCGCACATATACGCTCCATGCCGCTCCGTAGACCCTTACCGCTTCTGTGATTGTCACAGCATCGCTCCAGTCGCACATGGAAGGCGCGGCCTCTCGGCAACCGCAGATGGTCATTGTTGACGATCTTGACCGAAGTGTCGAACGGCTGTTCGTGGCCGAACCCGGGCCGACGCAAACCAAGCAGGATCGCTGACCGCGGCAGATATGCGAAAGGCATACGCCGGTAGAGTCGGAATGTGGCGCGGTAGCTGTAGGCTCGGTTTGTCTGTTGCCGCCCCTTTCGTCTGGCGGTGCCCAAGTAACCTTACCCTAACCCCGTTTCCACATCCCGCTCATCGAACCCGTCGTGCAGATCTCCCGCAACGGGCTCTCGGACAAGACATCACGCCTTCGTACACGGCAGGTTCACAACCATGGACCAGTCAGACGCACGAGACCGAAGTGCCCGTAAAGGTGCTGGGATGGATAAGTCCCGCCCCTGCGACGCCTGAGCTTGTACTTGTTGCGTAACCACCGACGCAACCGCGTAGCGGTGTAGCTGTCGAGCGCGCGATACGCGCGTCTGTCCGAGCCTACCCTGAAGTAGTTCGCCCAGCCGCGTAACGTACGGTTCAACCTGCCCACCAACTCCGTGGTCTCTTGCCACACCGTCTTGAGGGCGGTCATCGCATGAATCTTTTCGACCATGCGCCGGATACTCTTCTTCGACGGACGCATGCCCATACGGGCCTGGCCAGTCGTCGCTGAGTACAGCCGCCCAAACGTATAACCCAGGAAATCGAATTCACCTTCCGGGACCTTGCAGATTCGGCTCTTCTCCTCGTTGACCGTCAGCTTCAGCTTGCTCATGAGCTCACGCAGTTTCAGCAACGCCTCTTCGGCCTTGCCTCCCTTGCACAGGATCACGAGATCATCCGCGTAGGTCACAATACGACTGCCAAGACTGCGCTGAAGTCCGAGCTTCTTCCACGCCAGCACAAACCGGCGCATATAGACATTCGCCAGTAGTGGTGAGATGGGTGAGCCTTGCGGAATCCCACGTCCGCTATCTTTGGCCTCCGTCGCCGCTCATGTCAGTTGTCGTGGTCATTTCTCAAGTAATTTTCGCCCAATAACCCGTCAGACGCGTCGCGACAGGAGCACCAGGTCGGCCGCTTCCTCGGCATCTTTGAGGAGCATCTTGCGCGGCACTCCTAGCTGCGCACGCATGGTTAGCCCGCGCGCTAAATCCGTGACTTGGGTTGCGCGCGCGGCGACGGGAAAGTCAGATGGGATTTCTCCCGCGATGATTGCGTCCCGGAAACGACCCTCCACCAGGGCGGTGCCACCAGCGGCTGCGTTTTGCAGGAATTGCCGGACCTCAGGGTCGTCCACAAGCGGTGCGACGCAAATCAGAAGGCAGCCCCGGGCAGACCCTTTCTCGGTCGCACTTTCGACGGCGTACCTCAGAAAGCCCGTGATCGAGTCGCGAAGACTTAGTGATGAAAGGAGTGCCTTCGCGGCTGATGCGCCTTTCCGTTCCGCGTATGCCTTAAGGACCCGCAAGAATATCGCCCGCTTGTCCCCAAACACGGCATACAGGCTCGGCCGTCCCACCCCCATCCCGGCGACGAGATCGTCAATCGTCACTCCGTCGTAGCCTTTCGACCAGAACACCTGAGTCGCCTTTTCCAGCGCCCCTGTCTCGTCGAAGCTGCGCGGTCGGCCCCTCGGCTTAGCAGCATTTTGAATCATTTGGTTCAAAACTCCTTGACACTCGTCATTGCATCAATATATAACTGAATAGTTCTAAATTAGCAAGTTGTCCCGGCCTAACGACTCAACCTTCCCCCTTCCCCTTTTTTCCACTGAGACGCCCATGGAACATTCGATCGTGCTCGTCACCGGTGCCACCTCCGGGCTCGGTTATGCGGCTGCCCGCATACTTGCCGGAGAAGGCTGGCACGAGATCATCGTCACTGGCCGCAGCCTGGCTCGAGCCCAGGAAACGGCCGCTCAACTCGCAGCGGAAACTAAAAGACAGGTCTTCACGCCGCTGGAGCTGGAGCTTGACACGCCGGCCAGCGTCCAGTCCGCGCTCGCCAAACTCGTCAAGCGAGGTCGGCCGATCGATTTCCTGCTGCTCAATGCCGGGATGGTTCCTGGCAAGGCGCGCGTGATCACCGCAGAGGGCATCGAGGCTTCTCAGGCCCCGCTCATTGGTCACCATCAATTGACTGTCGGGTTGCTCCGCGCCAACCTGCTGAGCCCCAACGCCCGGATTGTCATCACCAGTGCGGAGCCTGCCCGTGGGGGCGTGCCCATGTTCAAGTACACCGACGTGGACGCACTCGCTGCCAAATACCACCAGGGCGACCTGACCGCCGCTATGGAAGCCCTGATTCGCAACGGGCCAAACGTGAAATATGTGCCCAACAATGCGTATGCCGACGCGAAGCTCATCGTCGCCTGGTGGGCTGCAGCGCTGGCGCGGCGGCTACCTTCTGGCATGGCCGTGTACGCTGTCTCGCCCGGTGCGGCGACTGCTACTAACGTTTCGCGACAAGCTAGCTTGGCCGTGAGGTATCTGTTTATCCCGATTGCGAACCTCATTCCCGGCATGAATCAGACGCCGGAGACGGCAGCAGGCCGGTATATCCAGGCCTCGAAGTTCGGAGCCGACGTCTCAGGGCAATTCTTCGCCTCCGCTCAAGGGAAGTTCTCAGGCCCAATTGAGGCGCAGCTACACCCACACCTCCTCGATGGCGCTAATCAGGAAGCCGCGTGGCAGGCCGTCGTCAACGTCTCTGGCGTCAACTGGTCATACGCGGAATCCTTACGCGCGGTGTCCTGAAGGCGCGCCGGTCGCGGCGAAATGTTCGCAGTTGCCGGAATCAGCGGGCGATTGCGTAGTTACATGATCGCCCGCGGGCCATACGGAATTTTGAAATGAATAGTAGTACAAAGTAGCTAAGTATCGGCAAAGTAAACCTAACCATCTGACGGAGAACTCATATGAATCGGTACCAGGATAAAAAGGTGGTGATTATCGGCGGCACGAGCGGCATGGGGCTCGCAACAGCGAAGATGTTCCTCGACGGTGGCGCGCGCGTTCTGGTGACCGGCCGCTCGCAGGAGGGCCTGGAGTCGGCGCAGCAGGAGCTTGGGGACGGCGCGATCGTGGTTTCGAGCGACGCGCGGTCGCTAACCGACATCGACGCCCTCGCCGCTCAGGTCAAGACCGAGTTCGATACCATCGATCTGCTTTTCGTCAACGCCGGGTTCAGCATTCCAACGCCTCTCGAGAGCGTGACCGAAGCCATCTATGACGAGATGTTCAACCTGAACGCCAAGGGCCCCTTTTTCGCGGTCCAGAAGTTCGCGCCGCTGATCAATCGGGGAGGCTCCGTCGTCCTAACGACCTCCGTCGCCAACGTCAAGGGACTGCCGGGCCAAGCCACCTACGGAGCCGCCAAGGCTGCGCTGCGATCAATCGCCCGGACGCTCGCCGTTGAACTGCTTCCTCGCGAAATTCGCGTCAACGCGGTGACGCCCGGCCCCATCGACACGCCGATCCTCAACAAAGTGTTTCCCGATAAAGCCGTGGCCGCCCAGGTTAGGGAGAAGACGATCAGCATGGTTCCGATGAAGCGCTTCGGCACGTCAGAGGAAATTGCGAAGGCGGTCCTCTACCTCGCGTTCGACGCGACCTTCACGACGGGCATGGAACTTCCAGTCGATGGCGGTTGGTCGCAACTCTGAAGGCGTTACGCCGGTACGTAAGCTACCCATCCCATCGCTCAAGGAGGTACACATGGCTCGCGAAATCGTCCGTGTTGAACCATTGTCCAGCTGGCTTGAGCGTTGGAAGGCACCCACCGCCGTGCCACGCGTCACGGCGACCCGCTTTACGTATCGCCGTGACGCCATTCGATTCGCAGACAGGCGAGGTACTGGATGCGCCAACCGAACAGCAAACCGGAGACGTGATGGAGCAACTGAAGCTCTGCGTTGAGACTGGCGAATCGTCGCTCGGCCAGGTGCTTATGTGCAACGTCTACTGCACATCCGTCGAGATGTTCCCGATCGTCACTGAAATCTATGCACAGTTCGTTGGCGTCCAGCCACCGGCACGGATGTTCGTGAACGTCCCCGCATGGCCCGGACGGTTCGATATCGAGATCGATTGCATTGCAGCGGTTTGAGCCGTATTGCGCTCGACCATGGTTCGGTCAAGCCGAGGCGCAGATCGACGCGGCCCTGCGCGATGAAATTAACGAGCGCAGTGGCAACATCATGCGGACCAGGCGCATCCCCAGATGCCGGACAGAGCACCCCGATATTCTTCGAAACCGTCCCGTATGGCCGCAACACCACCGTAGCCGTCGGCTCCGACCATAACGGCAGGCTTGTGAGCAAGTTGCTTCGGAAGCGAAACACAGACGCGCCACCCGTTCGTCCGTGGATTCAGTCACCACCTCGTCGACGGTGGACTCGTCCGGTCAATCCATCGTCTCGTCTCGTGTGTCGCCTGTAATGAGCCGGTGCTGCGCCGGAAGGTCAGATACGCCCAGAGCCAATCGAGAATAACGATGGCCCGGTTCCGTCCGCCGACGAGGAAGGCGATATGAATTGCGCCCCAAAACCACCACGCGGGCTCCCCCCATACGCGAAGTTTGCCGATCTCGGCAACAGCCGCCTGACGTCCGATCGTGGCAAGACTGCCAAAATGCCGGTAGCGAAACGGCGGCGGCGGGCGCCGCCCCGTCAGACTCGCCGTGATCACGCCAGCCACATATCGACCCTGCTGTTTGGCCGCCGGCGCGAGACCAGGAACAACTGCGCCGCGCCATCCCAGACAGGATGCCGTGTCGCCGATTGCATAGATCCGTTGCAGGGCCGGCACGGACAGGTCGGCGCCCACGGCAAGCCGTCCCGACGGATCAGCGGTGCGGTTCAACCATTGAGCCGCAGGCGACGCTGCCACGCCCGCCGCCCATAGAACGGTACGTGCGGCGATGCGCTGCCCTCCAATGTCGACACCCTCGCTGTCGACGCCCAGCACCCGGGTGTCGAGCCGCACCTCGACCCCGAGCGCTTGCAGTGAGCGTTCTGCTGCGCCCGAGAGCGTAGCGGCGAAAGTGGGCAGGATACGCGGGCCCGACTGCAACAGGATCACGCGAGCGCGGGCCGGATCGATCTTGCGGTATTCCTCGGCCATCCCGTGCCGGGCCAGTTCGGCGATGGCACCCGCCAGTTCGATGCCGGTGGGACCGCCGCCGACGATCACGAAAGTCAGCCACGCGGCCCGCTCGGTCTCGCTCGCCGCGCTTTCGGCTTCCTCGAACGCCCGCAACAGGCGACTGCGCACGTCGGCCGCATCTTCGATACTCTTCAGGCCCGGTGCAAAAGGCGCCCAACTGTCCTTGCCAAAATAGCTGTGGCGAGCGCCCGTCGCCAGCACCAGATAGTCGAATTTCACGGCTAACGTACCAACGTGTACCTCGCGCGCGACCGCATCCACCCCCGTCACCTGCCCCAGCATGACCTGAACGTTGCGCTGCCGCCGGAACAGGCTGCGGATCGGCGTGGCGATCTCAGCGGGCGACAGCGCGGCCGTAGCCACCTGGTAAAGTAGCGGCTGAAACAGATGGTGGTTGCGCTGGTCGATCAGCGTGATCCGACAGCGCACATTGCGCAGTCCCTGCGCGGCTGCGACGCCGCCAAAGCCGCCCCCGACTACGACGACATGCGGCAAATCCTCTGGGGCGGAATCGTCTTCCTGCAACCTGGTGTCCGTCCACCGGTCAAGCAGCCAATCGACGGAAAATGCGCCACCGCCTGCGACTACAAGCACAAAAAGAAGAAGCAGGACTGCCAGCCGGTCGTCGGTCGACATGGCGATACCGGCCACTGGCACCATCACCGCGATGACCAGCGCGACAAAGCGCGTCGCGCAGCCAAGCGTCAACGCCAACGCGAGCGCCACCGCACACCAGGCTGGGTGAACAAGAGAGGTCGCCGCGGCACCCAACATCGATTTCTGCAACCACGAACCCATTGGCAATACGAAGTTAACGAGTGAAGCGGCAAGCCCGGCACGAATGACAAACTGAAGAAGCGGACCCAGATAGCGTTCGAACCAGACATAAAGCCCACGCGTGAGCCTTATCGGGCGAAATGGAATCCATGACACACCGCGCCCCAGAAGATTGTCGAGCGACATGGCCCCCGCCCCGCTTACGATGAGCCACGAAAGGAGCGCGAGTTTGGCTCCCTGTGCGCCCACCGCCAGCGCACCGTGACTGTCGGCGATTGTCTCGATGAGCTGCACCAGCGCAACAGGACGAGTCAGCAGCCCCATGGTAAGCAGCAACGGCACCGCACTGTGCAGCGCTGCATCGAGCCCGGACGGGACATGTAGGCCGCCGGAAAACAGACCATCATGAGGGCCTTCTGCCATCGTCATGATCTGATGCACGAAGACGACCTGTCCAAACCAGATCCGGGCAAACAACAGCACCCAGGGCATACATAGCACGCGCAGGGCGAGGCCGAAACCGCAGGCACGTCTAAGGGTCTTTCGTAACATAGAGATAGAACGCCCAAGTATCCATGAACGGCCCGGCGTTCTACCGCGGACAGAGAACAGACTGCCGGACGGATGCACGGGGTAAGCTGAAGGCCCAGGACGGCAAGTCGCTAGCGCCTGCCCGACTCTGGATTACTGCCAGATGTCAACGGCTCTGCGGGACCATGCCCATATCCGACTGATAGTTCGTCCCCGGCGGCTGGACGGTTACGGCGATCCACGAATTTTGTTTCGCCACTCAGCTGCCATCCCGCGAGAAATATCGAATGTCCCGAGTCAGAATTTTCGTTTAGCGATACAAATTAACCATGCCAAACTCAAGCCGCCGACTCTGTCCCAAACCCAGGCGGCACGCATGCAGCTCCCTCGCCTCTGACGACCGGAACTTCTTCATCTTGCCGCTCTCGACAAAAAACAGCGGTGTCCTGTAACCGTCTGGCAACCGGGCAGCGAATTACTGCAAGCGGTTTGGCCGCAGCGGTTCTGGCAGATGTCGACGCTTCACAGGCCGAAAGCAAAAAAATAGCGATTTCCCTGTAACCAGACATCTACAGCCCGCGAACTAGATCACGTATCCATCACGGGTACCTTCCATCCCAATCACTGGAGAAATTCAATGTCCACAAAGATCACGGTCAGCTCCACCCTCCTCGCCGGCGTTGTCGCGAGCCTGCTTGCATCAGTCGCCCATGCAGCACCACTTACGCCCGCCGAAGGAGCCGCTGCTGTCGCAGCACACAAGGAAAAGTGCTACGGCGTTGCGCTGAAAGGGCAAAACGACTGCGCCGCCGGTCCCGGTACCACGTGCCAAGGCACATCCGCGATGGATTTCCAAGGTAACTCGTGGAAGTTCGTTCAGGGCGGCACCTGCACGAGTATCGAAGTGCCGGGTGGCGGCCACGGCTCGCTCACTCCGTTGAAGTCCTGATTCGGCGAACGACACGATGGACGGGGGCGGCCATGGGCAATTCCACAGTGACACCGGCAGTTGGCCAGACAGACCACCCCTCCACGCGGCGCCTGTCGCAGACGGGCTTGCCTGAACCTGTTTCAGGCATCAGCACCTGCCTGCGAGGTTCGCGGACTTACTGAGCAACGGATTCTTCGATGTTCCTGCGGGTAACCCTATGAGCGTCGGCGCTCCGTCACATCGGACGCTTGCGGCCATCCGTGAGCACTACCCGCTCTACATTCATGGCGTCGGTACATCGATTGGCAGCAAGGGAGCGTTTCTCCGCTTCGCTCAAGCGACCGGGAAGCTCGACCCGTAACGCGACCGGCGCAGGAAGTGATGGTGTCGCGGCTGCCGGCCAATGATTGAACCTTCCTCATTGGCTTTCCCGACGGCGCATCGGCAGGCGAAGCAGTCACGGCCGCGTGTTTTGAAGCCCCGTCGTTCGATCTCCTGGCCAACCTGGCAGGGATGATCCCAGCCGGCGTATTTGTCGCCGTCCAACTTGGAGATTCACAGAGATGTCGAACCTACAGAGTGTAAAACTGCCGATTCCGGGCGTAGTCGTGTCCGCGATTGGCACGGCGAGGCGGCTGATCCAGCAACTCGCACAACCGTGGCTCGTTCAACTCGTCCTGCGGCTTGCCTTGGCTGTGCCGTTCTGGAAGTCGGGCATTCTCAAATGGCACGGCTTCCTTCAACTGAGCGATACGGCGATCGACCTGTTCACGGACGAGTTCAAGTTGCACCTCCCAGGCGGTCCGTATCCGTTTCCCGCGCCAGCTGTTTTTGCGTTTCTGTCGGGTCTCGGCGAGGTGACGTTCCCGGTGCTGCTCGTGCTTGGCCTCGGAACCCGGTTCGCCGCGGCCGGCCTGATATTGATGACGTGCATTGTCGAGTTGACCATACCGGACGGCTGGCCCATCCACCTGACCTGGTTGGCGATGGCACTGGGAATTGCAGCCTGGGGGCCTGGCCTGATATCGATTGACTATCTGCTTGGCGACAGGTCGCCCAGGTCGTGATTGCGTGTTTTCATGGCGATGCACGACTACGTGAGAGGGCGACAGAATCATGGCAACGATGCCACTGTCGTCTAGCGCCTCCGCTCGCTCTAGTCACGCATGCTTGTGTTCGCGTAGCTCACCCGGGATTACTCCGCGCTCAAGACCGCCTTCGTTCAACCATGCACGCGTCTTTGCGGCCGCACGCTCAATCAGGCGGTCGCACTGCGTGTAGTCGTAAGGCGACACATCGAGCGGACACAAGGGCGGCACTACAAAGATCTCTGCGCGGGATGAATAGGATTCCAGATCGCGCACAAGCTGACGCGCAATGAGAAGTGTCAGCGCGTGCGTGGCCTGCGCGATTGCGTTACCGGGCGGCTTGCGCATTGCGCAGGCAAACCCGGCCGGAAGCACAATGACGCGTGTCGCACCAAGCGAGATGGCCACGGAGATCGGCGTATTGTTGGCCACGCCGCCATCGACCAGATCCACCCCGTCAATGCGCACAGGCGGGAACACACCGGGAATCGCAGCGCTCGCGAGAACGGCATCCACCAGCGGGCCAGACGAAAGGATAATTTCTTTGCCGCTTTGCATCTCCGTCGCGACGATGTGAAGTGGTATGGCCGCATGCTCCACCCGGGAAAACGACAAATTCTTTTCCAGCAGCGTGCGCAGCGCCGTAGCTTCGACAAGGTGGGAGCGCCGACTCAGCACCATCTCGAGCAACCCGAACATGGTGAGCGGCATGATGTCCCGCCGCCTGATCCGACACCACAGTAGTTCGAGCATAGCGACGCAATCGCCGTCGGGCCGGCCAGCAAAATACGCCGCATTGATCGCACCGGCGGATGCGCCAATCACGCACCCCGGATGCACACCATGATCGAGCAACTCGCGCAGCATGCCAACTTCGATCGCGCCGAGGCTGCCGCCGCCTGCGAACACAAAGGCGGTCAAGCCCGGTGGAGCGGACAAATTCGGATAAGTGGACATGTCTGCCTCTGCTGCCGTGTAATACCGGGTCCGTTCTCCATGACTCATCGAGCGAACTCGCACCAATGACAGGTGGTCCGATCACAACGACGTCGCCCGGATGGAGCCGGCCGCCTCACATCCGGTTGCCGAACCGCTGCTTGCGGGAATGTCGAAATCGCACCCAAGGCAGAATCGGGAACGACACACGGGACAGTATCGGTGCACTTTGGAAAGACCCAGCAACCGGTTTTGCATTCGCATCATTTCGCGCTCGCGCTTCGCCGCCGTCTGCATCGTTGTCATTGGACCCTCAGTTTCCTTTCCCCATGGCCAATCATTAGGATAACCATCTATGTTGCCTACTTCCTTTCGTCCGGAACCTGCTTTGCGCATACCACAAGACGAGCCTCACTTCATGATCTTCCGTAGCCTTGTCACCACCGCGAACGGATTGAACCTCGACGATCAGTTTCCTTGCTATTGTCTGCCCTCGTTTAGCGCCGGATGAAATTCGGTGTGCCGCCAGGCCCATAAGGATCGGGATTGCCGAAACGCGGGATGGTGCCGTTCATGCGAGCGTGAGCCAGTTCCTCACGCACCTGCTCGCGAGTCTTCGGACCTTGATTCGATTCTGCCGCCATTGAGTCTCCGTCAGCGCCTTGCACAGGCTGCGCACTCGCCAGCGCCGACATGCCGAGCATTGCCACGGCCATGATAATCACCAACTTGTTCATTTTCACAATACTCTCCCAAAGGGGCATTGATCGTGGTATTGATCGACCTGCCCAAACGCCAACCAATCCTGGCGCTCGGTCGTCCGGAGTTGCCGGCGTCGATCGCTCAAGCACGGGCTTATGCCTGCGCTTCATAAGGTATTTCGCCTATTTGCCCGGATTGGTTACAGAACAGACAGAAAATAAGGTGGGATTTCAGTTACACGGCGTCGGGCCTTCAGCACGCACCTCGGCGCAGCGCTGGCTGAACACAGTTTGACCTTCCAATGGTCCAACTCACCAGTTCAGCAGCCGGGGCCCCAGCGCCACGCCGGCAAGCGTGGGAATCAGCATGCCGAGGAGATACCAGACGGCCCAGAATGGCACACCCATCTCGGGGCAGTGGAAGCAGTAAGCAATCGCGGCAGTCGCTCCTGCCAGCAGGCCGCCTGCGGCGCCGGCCAGTCTGAGACCCATGGGTGCCAGACCGCGCATCGCCCAGAACACCGTGATGAACACCGGCACTGAAAGCAACGCGATATTACGTGGACATACGCGCCACGTATTGCCCATGACGAGCGGCAAGCGCGCATAGGGAGGGGTCAACCACAACAGGACGAGCGTCGCAATCCACACGGCGAGCACGGGCGCAGCAAGCGCGGTCCACGCGCGACCTACCGCAACTCCTGGGCGGGATAGTCGCGCCGTCGCCAGCAACGCAGCGAGTGCGAGGCACAGAGGAAGAGCCAGCTTGATCCAGAACAGTGGCGTCTTCATCGCCACGCCGATATCGGGGCGAACGCCATAAACGATTGCCATGAGCACCGTGGAACCGACACCGCCGCATAACATCGCCCAGCTGAATCGCTTTGCCGACACGTTATGATCGATAGCGGGCACCCCCGTGGCCAGCAGTGAAACCAGATCTTCTGTCTTCATGATGCGCCTTGAAACTTTAGAGCCAATGCTTTCAAACCGCGGTGCACGCCAACCTTGACGGCCGACTCCGACAGGCCGGTGAGCTTTGCGGTTTCAGTCACCGACAACCCTTCCAGCTTGACGTGCAGAATCGGCAGACGCTGGCGGTCAGGCAACTGTTCGAGCAGTTTGCTTAGATCACGCCGGGCCTCTGCCGGTTCGACAGCGCAGGTGGCGAAGATCTCGAGCTCGTCGACCAGCGGCATGTGCAAGGCTTCCCGGCGCGATCGTGCGCGAAAAAAGTCCGCCAGTTTGTAGCGGGCGATCGCGTGCACCCAAGCCGTCAGCGGCTGGTCCGGACGGTATGTATGGCGTCCATTATGCACTGCCAGCAAAATCTCCTGGACCAGGTCCTCGACATCGTCCTGTAGATAGAAGAGACGCTTTCTCAGGAAGCCGCGCAGATGCCCGGTCAGGTCGCTGAGAAACGCCTGATAAGCCGCCCCGTTCCCATCCAGGCCCCGCACGAATAGAGCCTTCAGTCGCTCTTCGACGGGACTCGCCGGTCCATTTTCGGTAGTTCGGGTCATTGCAGGTTCTGGTTACAGTTGGCACCAAATAAACGGCGTGAAAAACATGTACGGGAATCTCTGCAAAAGGTCCTGGCATTGCCGTGAGGGTTGACTATCCTGGAAGCAGGATAGTTAAGGGAGTGGCGTGATGACACAGCTTGGTCTTGGTCTGGATCTGTCAACGAAGCGTACCCGCAAACGCGAGTTTCTCGACGAGATGACTCGCGTGGTGCCGTGGCAGAAACTGATTGCTCTGATCGAGCCACACTATCCCAAAGGCAAGACTGGGCGCCCGCCGTTTCCCATCCAGACGATGCTGCGCATTCACTTCCTGCAGCAGTGGTTCAGTCTCTCGGACCCGGCGATGGAGGAGGCGCTACACGACATCCCGCTGTATCGGGAGTTCGCGCTGCTGGACACGGGCATAACGCGGCTGCCAGACGAGAGCACGATCCTGCGGTTCCGCCACCTGCTTGAGGCCAATGAACTGTCGACCAGAATACTGGCGACGGTCAACGAGATCCTGCAGGCGAAAGGCCTGATGCTCAAGGCGGGCTCAGCGGTCGATGCGACGTTGATTCCGGCACCCAATTCGACGAAGAAACCCGGCACGCGAGACCCGGAGATGCGTCAGACGCAAAAAGGCGGCAGCTGGTACTTCGGAATGAAGGCACATATCGGAGTCGATGTGGAGTCGGGGCTGGTGCATACCGTGAAGTGCACGCCGGCGAACGTTCATGACATCACGGTGGCACATGAACTGTTGCATGGCAAAGAGAAGGTTGCGTTTGCCGATGCGGGCTATGTGGGCATCGAGAAGCGAGGCGAAACGGGTGCGGTCCAGTGGTACGTCGCGATGAGACCGAGCAAGCGAAACAAGCTGGACAAGAGAAAGCGGCTGGACAGGATATACAACAAAATCGAGCGGCTCAAGGCGGGCGTGAGAGCGAAGGTGGAGCACCCGTTTCGCGTACTGAAATGCCAGTTTGGATATCTGAAGGCGAGATATCGGGGACTGGCAAAGAACACGGCGCACATCGAAACGCAGTTCGCCCTGGCCAATCTGTGGATGGCGCGCAAGATGCTGTGAAGCGGCGCAACAACGGAAGAAAATGCGCCGCATGAGCACAGCGCCGGCCAGCAAAGATGCGACTGGTAGTGATTCAGCAACGTGAGGATGACGACGCGATCTTCACTCCAGGTGTTCGGTTAGAAGTCCAACGAAAAAAACGGGTTATTCAGACCTTCCTACGCGGATAGCAGAGAAATGTTTCCCTCCTGGAGCCATGGTGCAAAAATCTCATGTCCGGCCTCCGGCGGCAGGTCCATCAAGAACCGGAAGCAGCTCGGCGGGATCGGGACGTTTCGTGAAGTCCGGACTCACCTCGGCGTAAGCGATGATGCCGTCCTGGTCGATGACGAACCTCGCCGGCATCGGCAGCGTCCACGAGGGGTCGTCGTTGAATGACGACAGGTCGGTCCCGAACGTGGTTAGATACAGCTCGACAAGATAGTCCGGCAACGGGACACGCAGTCCATAGGCTGCCGAAAGTTCACCGCGTGGGTCTCCGAGTATCGGGAAACTGAGGCGGTTCTCAAGGATCGTCCTGCGGCTATTGACCCCGTTCTGCGGCGAAATTGCCATCAGGCTCGCTCCACGGGCGACGATATCCGGCAGCGCCGCCTGCAGCGCCCGAAGCTCGAGATTGCAGTACGGGCTCCACACGCCGCGATAGAACGTCAGTACCAGCGGGCCATCGGCAATCAGCTTGCGCGAACCGATCGGCCAGTGGCCTGGGTCCTTCATGACAAAACACGGCGCAACGTCGCCGACCTTTTTTGCTCGCTGAGCAAGGCCAGATTCGATCAGTTCGTCGGTCGCCCGCTGGAGCGTATCGACGACCGAACGGTGCACATTGCAAGGAGGTAGCCCGGACTCGAATGTCGCCTTGAAGGCATCGAGACGTTTCTGCAATGACATGACAGGGTTCTCCGGTTCGACGTGCGCCCACCGCTCGACCTAAGTGGGTACGTCGAACGGCGAAACGGACACTTGCCTTCCCAACTATGGTCGGGACTCGGCCCGAAAGATGACACAAGATACAACCTGAATTTTTCCGCATCCCTCGTTTTTCCAATGACGCTGGATACATCAGGATAGCGCCAACCGGGACAGATCCACACCTCCGCCATTGCTACCCTTGAGCGACCTGACGGAACGTTTGTTTCAGGAAGGTGTAACCCGATCGAGGTCCGCGTCGAACTACCGTTGGACAGCGTCGGAAAGCGCTGCGAGACAGGTGTGATGCGCCCCGATCACGCTTAATTTCAATGACACAGCTGGAGATATGGATAAGGCTATTCGGGCTGTCATATCGCCTGCTCCACCGCGACCAATGCATCAATGATTCTCACCAGGAGTCAACTCATGCTATCCCGTCTGCTTGCTTCCGTTTCACTGCTTGTCGCCCTCCCCGTCGCCGCGGCAACGCCCCGACCGGTGGTTGTCGAACTTTTCACGTCCGAAGGCTGTTCATCCTGTCCGCCGGCTGACGCCTATCTGTCGGAGTTAAGTCAGCAGCGGAGCGACATTCTCCCTTTGGCTTTTCACGTCACCTACTGGAACAGCCTCGGATGGAAAGACCCTTTTTCCCTCGATATCGCCACTCAACGTCAAGCTGAATACGGGCGACGCTTCGGCGACGGCTCCTACACGCCCGAAATGGTCGTCGACGGAACAACGGGCTTCGTGGGTTCAGACCGCTCGTCCGCCGAGGCCGCGATTCAGAAAGCGAAGACCGCGGATTCAACGTCCGCGCCGCTGTCCGCGGTGCGCAAGGGCAGCGCCATTACGGTTTCGGTCGGAGCCGGCTCCGGAAGCGCGCAGGTGATTCTGGTGGGTTACGACGCGCAGCACATGACCGCCGTCGGGCGTGGCGAAAACGGCGGGCGAACGTTGAAGGAGTCCAACATCGTTCGCTCGTTCGAGCCGATTGGTCAATGGACCGGCAAACCGGCTATGTTCACCCCCCGGGTCCCTGCGGGTGAGAAGACCGCAGTTTTGCTCGAGGCACCGGACGGACACATTGTCGGCGCTGCCCGCGTGACAGATGAGCCGTAGCATGTGCTCCCTCCGTCTCGATGGGACGCCTTGTGAAAACCCGACCTACTTACAATCTTCTCGGTGAGGAACAAGCGATGCCCCGATTCACTCGCATTGGCGCCTTCTTTGTCCTCGTCGCAACGCTTCTTCTTGCTTCATCGTTCGAGGCTCGTGCGGCGTCCTCGAATTGGGCCGGCGATCAGCGCGCCAGTGTGCGCATCATCACGGCAACCAACGGCGTACCAGGGAACACGCTGCAGATAGGCGTCGAGTTCCGCTATCCGGACGGCTGGCATGGTTACTGGCGCACACCCGGCGATGCCGGCATCGCGCCGATTTTCGACTGGTCGCGGTCCCGGAATGTCGCATCGGCATCCGTGTCCTGGCCGGCGCCGTCCCGCCTCGTTATCTCGGGTCTGCAAAACAGTGTCTATACGGGCGATTGGATTCTGCCGGTGAGCCTTACGCTGGATCATCCGCACGAGGCGACCCGCATTGCGCTGACGCTCGACTACGCGAGTTGCGCGAATGTTTGCGTGCCCGAACATGCGGAGGTGGCGCTCACCTTGCCACTGGGCACGGACGCACCATCAAGCGAAGCCGCAGCTATCGCCGCAGCGGTGCAAAGGGTGCCGCAGACGCCCGCAGAGGCCGGAATCGACGTGGTGCATAGCACGCTGGAGCAAACCTCCGCCGGTCGGCGCCTGAAGGTCGATCTGCGTAGCGAGGGCAGCCCGTTTCGGTCGCCCGACCTGTTCGTCGAAGGAGCCGAGGCCGGTCTGCCCGCAGCGCCACAGGTACACCTATCAAATCGCGGCCACCGGGCAGCACTGAAAGTCGAACTGCCGTCTGCCGCTGCAGCGAAAGAGCCGTTGCGCCTGACCGTGGTGGACGGATCCAGAGCGGCCGAATTCACGGCCGCATCAGTCGTCCCCGCGGGAGTCGACGACCACGGCATCGTCGTCATTCTGTGCTTGGCGCTGCTTGGCGGCCTGATTCTGAACTTCATGCCATGTGTGTTGCCCGTTCTTTCAATCAAGGTTTTCTCGGTAGCGAAAGCCGCAGGCACCGAACGCAAAACGGCCACGCGGGTGGCGCTCGCGACGGCCCTTGGAATCGTCACTTCGTTCGGATTGCTTGCCGCGGTGTTGTCCATCCTTAAACTCGCGGGGGCGTCGCTCGGATGGGGCATACAGTTCCAGCAACCGTGGTTCCTCGCAGGCATGGCCGTCGTCACAACGTTGTTTGCGGCAAGCTTCTTTGACTGGCTCCCGATCAGCCTTCCGCCAATCCTTTCCGGAGGTGCGAGCAGTGCAACCAGTCGGGGGCCGCTTGTCGAGGCGTTCGTCGGCGGCATGCTTTCTACGCTTCTTGCCACACCGTGCTCGGCTCCGCTCGTCGGCACCGTGGTCGGCTTTGCGTTGGCACGCAGTCCGTTCGAGATTACGGCGGTGCTTCTCGCACTTGGGGTAGGAATGGCGCTCCCATTCCTGACATTGGCGCTCGCGCCGTCGCTTGCGACGCGGCTTCCGCGCCCGGGCCAGTGGATGATCCAGTTGCGCAAGATTATGGGACTACTGCTGCTGACGACTTCAATCTGGCTGATCGCATCGTTATGGAATATTGCGGGTATGGCCGTCGCGTCACTCGTCAGTATTGTGCTGATCGTCATGCTCGCAGTGCGTGCCGCCGTGACCCGATGGGGAGGCCTGCTGACCACCCGATGGTCAGGCGCAGCGACCGCGCTCCTTGCTTGCTGCGCCATTGCAATTTCCTCGCTTACCTCGCCCGGCGCAGGAGACCGAAGCGCTCCGCTGACCGAATGGCAGGCGTTCGATCCGAACGCAATCAACACGCTGATCGCCAGCGGCAAGACTGTGCTCGTCGACGTAACGGCGAGCTGGTGTCTCACCTGCAAGGTCAATGAGCTATCCGTTCTGGACACGGCTGCTGTGCGCACCCGGCTCAGACAGGACAATATCGTGCGCATGCGAGCCGACTGGAGCCGGTATAACCCCGGAGTGCTCGCCTACATTCAGGCTTTCGGTCGTTTCGGCATTCCGCTCGACGTCGTATATGGGCCTCGCATCCCACAAGGGCAATTGCTGCCCGAGATCTTGCAAACTTCGACGCTCTTCCATGCGCTCGACAACGCCACGCCCGCCAAAACAGCGAAGAGCAATTCATCCGCCGGTTGACATGACACGATTTCTTTAGATGAGCGCAAGTCAGTACCCGGTTGGGAACCGCATCGCCGTCGCAAATAAATACTCTCTCTCGTGTAACCCGAAGCACTTTCTGGACGAATTCAAGGGGTGAAGTCGTACCGGCATAACAAGTCGACCGCACCGAACAAACTGGACAGTCCGTCTTTTTGCAGCGGCTTACCGTTTGCCAGAAATGGCCCCGAGAAATACTTCATTGCGACCATGACTCCAAAAACGATGTTCAGCCTCGCCTCACGTCTCTTCGGCCAGACGGGACCGGTACACAGTGCGGATCAACCGGTCCTTGATAGTCTGCTCGCCCTCGCGTGGGTGGTAGAGGCCCGCGACCCATATACCGGCGGCCATTTGTGGCGAGTCTCCCGTTATGCGAGTCTACTGGCACGACGGATTGGTCTTTCGGATCGCGAGGTGGCGCACGTCTCGGTGGGTGGCTTCCTGCACGATCTGGGCAAAATCGCTGTTCCAGATTCTGTCCTGCTCAAAACCGAGCGTTTGACCGACGCGGAGTATGCCGTCATCAAAACGCACCCTGAGGTAGGCAAACGACTGCTTGCGAAGCATCCTTTCGGCGAACGCGTTGCGGACGCCGTTTACGCCCATCACGAGCGACCCGACGGTAAAGGTTATCCGTTAGGCCTAGCTGGCAAAGAGATCACCCCCATGGCTGCAATCATCGGCATCTGCGACACCTTTGACGCCATGACCAGCACACGCCCGTACCGTAAGGCAATGCCGATCGACGATGCCTTTGCTGTCATACGCGACAATCTCGGCACGCAGTTCAATCGCGAATATGGGGAAATGTTTCTGAAGCTGGGTGGTAGCGTCAACCTGTACCACATCGCAGGCCATAGCGATGAAGGGATACCACTTCAGCAGTGCCAGACATGCGGTCCAACCGTTGTCGTCAGAGCGGATACTCCAGAGGATAGCGAAGTATATTGTCCAGCATGCACATCAGGCTACCGATTCAAAGGTCTGTTTTCCGCCATGCTACCGACGGGAAACAAGGCGAGTGCCGCCAACCTCGCTCCCTCACCAGACCTGGCACTCATTGCGCGCGTTACCGGTCAGCTACACACGCTGTCATGACACCGCATGTCTCGCGAGCCATGCGAACGCAGCGTTGCTGAGTCGCGGCAGCCGTACCCTGCGCCGTAGTGCCGCCGCCCTGTTCTCATAAGGATGTTGTCAGAGTAGTGAGCCAGGCTGGACTGACGGACAGGAGAAGGGTCTCCAACTGGCGGTCGGCGCCGGTGATGACGATCGTCCCCATGACAACGAAAAGTGCACCGAGCGTCCAGCGGGCCGTCTTGCCCCACGCGGCAAGCGTGCCTCGCACCTTCATCAGCGAAACTCTCGAGATCGTTCCGAGCAGGACGAGTGGCATTGCCGCACCCAAGCCGAACAGTGCCATCACGATGGCGATATGTCCGAGGTCCTGACCTTGTGCCGCCAGCGACGTTGCCGCACCCAGCGTCGGCCCGACACAGGGGGTCCAGACGAACCCCAGCAACAGCCCGATCATCGTCTGCCCGAGCAATCCGTTGCCTTTCACATCGTCGAGCACCTGCTGGCCCGTCGCACCGACGACGGAACTGAGCCGGGAGAAAACCCTTTGAAGGGTGCCCGATAACATGACAAGACCGAAAAACACCATCAGGCTCGCAGCCCAACGTCGAAGAATCTCGGGGTCCAGTCCAACTGATGCTCCAAGGGTAGCGAGAAAGATACCGACGCCCGCAAACGAAATGGCCAAACCAGTTGCCAGCGCAATGACGCCGAATCGATGTTTAGCCAGCGCTGACGTCGCGAGTATCGGGAGTAGCGGCAGGACACAAGGGGACAACACCGATGCCGACCCGGCGACAAGACTCAACCCATACGTTGCAGCGGTGAATTGCATCACAGGGCCTGTTCAAACACGGCCCGGATGGTGGCCTCCTGGGTCTGCCCCGTCGAACGCGCGACTTCGTGGCCGTCCTTGAAGACAACGAAGGTCGACTGCTGGGTTACCTTGAGTTCTCTTTTCAGTTTCGCTTCCGCATCATAGTCTGCTATGAAAATCGTCACCTGCTTCAGCTTGGGGTCAGCTGACAGACGGTCGACGATCGGTTTTTGAACCCGGCATGTCGGACACCAGCTTGCATGCAGATAGACAACCGCGGGCCGGCCCGATGAGACGGTCTGATCGAAGCTTGCCTGAGTGAATGGCACTTCACCCGCGAACGTAGCGGCTGACGCCGCCAGCAACGCTGCGCCTACGATGTGCTTAACGAATCGTATCCGGTTCATGATTGGACCCTTTTGGCGGTTGGGAAAGACGGGAAACAGTCAATGCTCCACCCCTAGTTCGGATATTTGGCAATATCGGTTACAGCGCCGCTCAAATCTGCTGCGCGCCTGTTCGCAGTTCCCGATGGGGCATGCATGCGTCCGGTGAAGCGGCGGTCCATTTCGCATTCTCGATGTAACCGAAGCGGGCTTCAGATCGAACTAAGGGATTAGCGATTGCGGCCGAAGTTGGGCCGCCTTTCATTACCCTTTGTGTTTCGGTGTTTTTTCTGGAACCCGAGATCGACATGGCCATCGATTTAAGTTTCGCATGCACGATGTGCGGCGATTGTTGTCACAATCTTCGTCTGCCCCTGAGCGTCAAAGAAGCCATACGCTGGTTGGAACGTGGTGGAGACATTCAGGTCCTTTGCGAAGCGATGCCGTGGCCCGTCGAACCATCGACGGACGATGGACAGGTGCAACACAGGCGAATGCGGTCGTTTGCCGCCGAAAGCGGTGAGCTTCCTATCCGTGTGATGGTGACAGTCGCTGCCGCCTTCGATGGCGCCTGCCCGCACCTGCAACCCGATATGCGATGTGGCGCATACGACGCAAGGCCCAACGTCTGCAGAATCTATCCGGCCGAAGTCAACCCTTTCATCGAACTTATGCCGGCACACAAGGCTTGCCCGCCTGAGGCGTGGGCCGCCGACAGGCCCTCATTCCTCAAAGGCGGTCGAATCGTGGATTCCATCACGGCGGATCTGATCCAGAACTCCCGTGAGGCAGCCGTTCGTGATGTTCCTGTGAAGGAGCGTCTCTGTGGAAATGCTGGTTTTCGTACCGCATCCTTGGCCAATGAGGGGTTTGTGACATACACGCTCCCTCCTCGTGCAATGCTTGATGAGTTACGCAGAGCGCTGAATCCTGCCGCGCCTGCTACGCAAGCGGTGCCGTGGCGCATCCTGTCGAATCGACGCACTACCATTGACACCCTCAATTCGGTCGGCGCTCATTCTGAAATGCACACGGCTCTATTGCCGACCGAGGGGTACATCCCGCTTTTTGAGGCGAACTAGCGTCCGTCCCGGTGGACTCCGAAGGGCAGCAAGCGGGTCCTTAACTGATCAGCGCCAGGGTACGAGCGACGTTCGCTTCTGCTCACAGCAAATCAACCCTTCAGGGGATGCAACAAGGTCTTCCCCGCCCCCGCCATGACGATCGCCGCCGTCGAGCGGTTGGTCCATCACTCATCTACCTTCGAGCTCAATGTCGAAAGCTACCAACGGCGCACCACACCGTAACGCAAGCAGCAAGGACCAGGACGTCCCGCGCACTTCGCCAAGCCACAACCTCGGCGTGCCGTCGCTTCACGAGAACGAACGATGACGGGACCCCGAAGTCACGGTCGACACTATCGAAGACACGGAGAACATCTTCCCCATTCGAAACGTCAGCAGCATAAGACCGGATACCTTGGCCACCTCGAGAATTGATCATGGAGATTAGTTCCGCTTCACCGCGGGCATCCGCGCCGACCTGCATGTTCCCGGTTACGAAGCGTTGTACCTGAGCCCATCCCAGCTTTGCTTCAACCCCGAAGACGACCGCTGTCTCGCGCGCTGCCATGCGTGCTCCTCGTCTAGGCGAAATCGGCTGATCCACCTATGGATGTCGAAAATGATTCCGTGTAAGCCGTCCATCACGGCGGTTGCCGTGAGTGCCCTGATCGCCATTGTGGCCCTTGTAAATCCCAACGCTTCATGCGCTGTAGCGGCGACCGCGGGACCGACATGCAGATCGGTCGGCACCGTCGCAGTCACGGGTGACCGCCTCCATATTGAGGATCACGGGGCCCTTGCTCCGCTCATGACCCACTCCGGATAGTCGATATAGCCGCGTTCGTCGCCACCGTAAAAGCTTCCGGTATCGGGCTCGTTCAACGGTCCGCGACGACTTAACCGCTTGGGAAGATCGGGGTTCGCGAGGAAGAGCCGGCCATAGGCCACGGCATCGGCAGATCCGTCAGAGACCGCGCGCTCGCCCCGCTCAGCATCGTATCCTCCGTTGGCGACATAGGTCCCCTTCCATGTCGAGCGCAAGCGTCGGAAGAAGTCTGCCTTGAGATCGACCGGGATGGCGTCTTCCACGACGTGCAGATATCCGGGCCGATGCCTGTTGAGCACGTCCACAACGCACGCGAACGTTTCCTCTGGATTTGCATCACCCATGTCGTTGAAGGTGCCGAGTGGAGAAATACGCACCCCAACGCGACCCGGATCCCAGACGTTCAAGACGGCCTCGACGACTTCATCGAGAAAGCGCACCCGGTTCGCAGCACTGCCGCCATAGTTGTCGGTGCGGAGGTTCGAATTCGACCGGAGGAATTGGTCAATCAGGTAGCCATTGGCCGCGTGGATCTCCACGCCGTCGAAGCCGGCAGCTTTGGCATTGGACGCGGCGCGCCCGTAATCCTTGATCGTGTCCCGTATCTCCTTCAGGCTAAGTGATCGGGGCTCCGAGACATCGACAAATCCTGTCTCAACGACTGTCTGCGCGCGAGCCGTAATCGCGGAAGGCGCCACCGGCGAAGCGTTTCCCGGCAACAGGCTGCGGTGAGAGATTCGGCCCACATGCCACAGCTGAAGGAAGATTCGGCCGCCCGACTGGTGCACCGCATCGACGACCGACTTCCAGCCAGCGATCTGTTCGTTCGAATGAATGCCAGGGGTGTTGATGTAGCCCTTTCCCATAGGCGAGATTTGCGTAGCCTCCGAGACAATGAGCCCGGCCGATGCACGCTGGCTGTAATACCTGGATGCCCACTGGCCGGGTACCCCGTTTGGCATAGCGCGATTTCGGGTCAATGGCGCCATGAAGACACGATTGCCGAGTTTCATGTCGCCCATAACTATGGGGTCGTAAAGGTCTGTCATCCAGCGATCCTTTAATGAGCCGTACCTGTGTTGATCCGCGTGCAACATGGAACGTTGAATCACGCCTCCGCTTTAAATGCGGAATCAATCTCTACCGGGGAAAGGTGGTGGGTATAGTTGCTCATGGTCTTGAGGGCGACCCCGATAATCACTTCGCCAATCTGATCGTTACGGTATCCGGCGTTCAGGAACGACTCGATGGTTGCTGTGGCAACGCGACCCCGAGCAAGCACAAGTTCGCGCGTGAGATTGACCAAAGCGTTGAGCTTCGCGTCGGCGAGAGGCTGCTGCGATCGCACCGCAGCAACGACGGCAGCGGGCACCTTGAGCATGCCCTTCGCGACAGTGCTGTGGGCAGCGGTGCAGTAGCCGCACTCGTTGACGACACTCGCGGTCAGCAGCACCAGCTGTCGTTCTGCGGGACTCAACGTGCCTTTGCTATAAGTCGCATCAAGGCCCAGATATCCCTCAAGCAGCACCGGAGAATTCGAGAAGACGGCGAACAGATTTGGGACGAATCCAAAACCCTTCTTTACCTTTTCTATAAACGGGCGAGACCCGGTGGGGATCTGGTCGTCCCGAAGCTTGGGAAAAACTGGGGTGGTCGAGATGCTCATGACTTGGCCTTTGAACAAGTAAGGTGCAGGGTTGAACTGAAATGGACTAACAAGTCCACTTTGCCAGGATAAAACTGGACTGTCCAGTCCATTCGTGCTAGAAAGCTGCTTCATGAAGAAGACATCAGCCAGCGCGCAAAAGACGTACACATCCCGGGGTGCCGTGACCCGGCAGCGAATCGTGGATGCGACGACGAGCCTCACCTACGCGAAGGGCGTAGAAACTACGAGCCTCGACGATGTGTGTGCGACGGCTGGCGTGAGCAAATCCCAGCTCTATCACTATTTCGCAGATAAGGACGCGCTTGTTCGCGAAGTCGTTTCCGCGCAGGTGGCCCGCGTGATGGCGGCGCAAGGGACCGCACTTACGCAACTCGACTCCCTCGCGGCATTGCGTCGCTGGTGCGATTGCATCCTGGCGCTGAATCGAGAAGCGGGCATCAATGGCGGGTGCCCGATCGGATCTCTGGCAAATGAACTGGCCAATCAATCCGAGCAAGCTCGTGCACTGCTTGTCGCCGGCTTCAATACATGGGAGGACCGCCTGGCCGCAGGCTTTGCGACTATGCAAGCGAATGGCGAGCTGGAGAGCACGGCCGTTCCCAGGGAGCTGGCGATCGGCGTGTTGTGCGCCGTTCAAGGAGGTCTGCTTCTCGCCAAGACTTCGCGCAGTCAAAAACCGCTCGAGATTGCTCTCAATATGGCGTTCGATCATGTGGCCAACTACAAGGCCGTGAGGCGACGCTGTTAGCCGAGGGCGAATGACGATATCACTGGCCTCATCCGTCACTTAAGTGAACTCGCTGTTCGCGCGGGTCAATTGTTCGCAGACTTGAAGGCGAGTCAGTCTAGCCGATTGATGGGCCGCGCTGCCGTCCGACTCCCCAGGAAATGCTGCCGCCGTGCACTGTCGCGGCGAGCTGTTGAACCAACCGCTGTTCGATCATAAGCGGCTCACCTGGGCCGTTGGTACAAGCGCGCGCGCCTGGGGCATGATGACCCCAGGTGGCGGCTAGATAGCTTGATGCGATGGGCCGGGGGGTGCGTGCAACTTGTCAGCCACACGCCATGGTAAGAGCTCGTCGATGCCAGAGATTTTGTGGTCAGCGATTCGCGCCAACACATAGTTGAGGTACCTGTGAGTCCCTGCAGGCTGATTTTCGATGGCGTGTTGGCAGGCTGTTCGCCAATCTTCGTCAACGTGCCGCTTGTGCCGATCAAATACGCGACGATCTTGTCGTCGCAGGCGTAGTCCTGGTAGAAATACTTCCCGTCAGGGCTCGCCCACGAGTCACTCGCGAAGCTCGTCGCTACTTCGCTCACCGAGTGGATCCGGTTACACGGCGAGCGAATTATTTTTCGCCAGGAGGCTGCGCCGACATCGCGCTTATGGGCAGTTCCGAGCCTGTCGCCCGATCTGGACGTTTGCGGCGAGACAAAATTTTTCAACTACTGTAACCAGTCGCGACGATGCGGCGAATTGGCATATAGGCGCGCGATAAATGGTCGAGCGTTCGAGCATGTCATTCCCGCCCGGAATCAATCGAAGATACTGAGCAACGGCCCGGTATTAGTACCGCCCTCAATCGGTCAGCATGATGAGAGCCGATTGCCGGTCACGCCGGCTCAGGCATCGTGCCTCGTCAGAGAGGCCGTACCTGATTGGTGAATCAAGGTTAAGTCAGGTTGCAGTTAGCTTACGAGGTAAAGCATGCTGGTTACCTCGTATCCATATGAGGTTTGTGGCACGGGAGATAAGCTCGTTTCAGAACATCGTCTCTGCCTCATCAGTGGCACGTATCGGTCCGCAAACAGTATCGGGTCTATTTAAAACTGACGCTCATGCGCACGTATCGGAACTTGAATCGACTAGCCTATTATGCCGCCGTGGTCGATGCAGGCTCGTTCACGGCTGCAGCTGAACGGCTTGGAATTACTAAAGCGGTGGTAAGCCAGCAAGTCGCGAAACTTGAACAGGAAGTCGGAACAACGCTCCTTGTCCGCACCTCAAGAACGGTACATCCAACGGAAGCGGGATTCGCTTTCCATGCTCGCTGCGCCACGATCCTAAAGGAGTCGGAAGACGCATTTAACGAGCTTGCCGACTCCTCAGCAGCACCGACTGGCGCGCTACGGGTCACGGCGCCGACCGATTATGGAACCTTGGTTGTTGTCTTCGCACTCACCGAGTTCACGCGGCGTTATCCAGCTTGTGAGGCAACGTTGATACTCACAGACAAACACCTGGATATCGTCTCAGATCAGATAGATGTTGCAGTCCGTCTTGGTCGGCTGCCCGATTCCGGCCTTCGGTCCAGGAAAATCGCATCGACTCGGCAACTGCTTGTTTGTGGATCAACGCTTGCGAGCGTAGTGTCGATAATCAAAGAGCCAGAAGAAGTCCAAAATTTTCCATTCGTGGCCCATGCGGCAATACGCGATCCGTTGCGTTTGAGCTTTTCGCGTGGAGAAAACGAGCAACGATTCGTTCAGGCAACTTCGACCCTAGCTATTGACTCAACGCCCGCGGTTCACGCAGCGGTTTTAGCCGGCGCCGGACTTTCGGTGCTGCCAGATTTCGTTGTCGCCGCTGATCTTGCTGCCGGACGGCTCGTGCATGTCTTGCCAGGTTGGTCGTTGCCCTGGGGTGGAGTCCACGCTGTATTTCCGGCAGCACGCTTCCGGTCCGCAAAAGTACGAGCCTTTATCCATCTGTTAACCAAGGCTGAGGACATTCGTCAGTTGCGCGCTTCCGCTCCGGAACCCCAGCCTCTCAGGACGGCCTAGGCGGAGTCCTTACCACGCGTTCGAATAAGCGACTGCCGGATTCGATCCATACGCGGAACACTGCCGTCAGTAAAACATACGGTGCGTTACCTTTGGTGCTCTATCGAACACCAGCCAACTTTCACAACTAGACAGAGTGGTTCTCGCACTTCGCGCCTTTAGGGAGTGAAAACTGCGACCACAGATTGTAGCTACCCACCAGCTTTCGCCTCGGAACTCACCGAAGAAGCGGTGTTATCCACGCCTGTTGATGGGTTGACAGCAACTTCCTGGAAAATCATCCCGATTCAAATATCGCGCCCGAATCTTCTGTGCATCTGCCGAAGCATCGAAGAGTGATCTCGACAGCTAACCATAAAGTCGACGTAGGCGTCGAATACGGATGTGGCTCGCCATCGTTAGTCAATGACATACGGTGCGTCGCTTTTAATGCTCTATCGTCAGGCAAAGGAAGCGCGTAATCTCGGCGCTGCGAAGAACGTTTCGGACTCAAGCGCCTACGTAAGCTATTTACTCAATGCGATTCGCGGACGGCCGAAGGCTCCTTGTCGTTGATCCCGTAACAGGTAATCGCGTTGTACGACCAACTGCCCCGCGCCCCCCATGCTTTTGCCGTCCATAAGGATGTCCATTAAAAGAGGAGAGTTAGTTATGCGATATGCTAGCTTAATACGGTCACAGGCTGTCTGCGGACTTGCCGCCGCGATTGGTTTCGCTCTCACAGTCAATCTGGCTCAAGCTGCCGAGCCTGACGGTAGCTCAACCGGTGCCGTCTATGTCATGTCCAATCAGGCTACTGGGAATTCAGTCCTTGCTTACAGTAGAGATGCCAATGGAACACTAACCTACGTTGGCACCTATGCGACTGGAGGCAAGGGCGCTGGAACAGGCGCCGACCCACTGGGCTCGCAAGGTTCACTAACACTTGGATCAGGCTTTTTGTTCGCCGTCAACGCGGGCAGCAATGATGTGTCGATGTTCGCGATCGACGGCACGAAACTCACATTACTCGACCGAAAACCGTCAGGCGGCCAGATGCCAGTGAGCATTACTGCCAAGGGCTTCGTCGCATACGTGGTAAATGCAGGCGGCACGCCGGATATCAGTGGTTTTGTTATCGATCCAATCGGCAAGCGCCTGATTCCGCTCCCGGGTTCCCAGCGACCACTCGCTGGCGGAAGTGCCGCGCAGCCGGCGCAGGTACGGTTTGCTCCGGACGACGACGAACTGTTGGTTACTGAAAAAGGCACACAGCTAATCGATAGTTGGCGAATCAATCCGCTTGGCTATGCGTCTGGGGTAACTCGGACCGCATCGAGCGGAGTGACGCCATTTGGCTTCTCAGTTACCAACCGTGGCTTTGCAATAGTTTCTGAGGCTGGCTCCGGCGCTGTGTCGTCATATGAAACGCACGAGGCGGGCCCTCTTGAATCATTGAGCCGCTCAATAACGCTTGGCCAAACAGCACCGTGCTGGCTCGTGACGACAGGAGACGGTCGATACGCTTACACGGCCAACGCAGGAAGCGGGACAATCAGTAGCCTAGCGATCGCGTCGGACGGCCGGGTACGAGTGCTCAATCCGGCGGCGGGCGTCGTCCCTGCACCGCTAGATCTCGCACTGAGTCGCAACGGCCGTTTTCTCTACGTTCGTGAAGGAGCCGGTGCAGTGAGTGGGTTTCGCGTCGCTCCGGACGGTAGTCTGAGTTCGGTTGGAACGGTAACGGGTGTGCCGGCCGGAGCACAGGGCATTGCCGCCCAGTAGAGGTGGGAGAATCCTCGCGGCTTTACACCGCGAGGTAGCAGGTACAATCTTCGAAGCTAGATTGCCGTGTTGCCGCGACGTTTCTTTTGCCATGCGATAACTACTCCGCGCATGTCAGAATAATCGACTGTCGGATAACTAGTTCTGGCGCAAGCAGCTTGTTGTTGAACACCGCCAGAGAGACGGTGTCGCATGGTCGTCAGTGCGGAGCCACTGCTCAGGCTACTCATCTTTTCGGTCGATGATCCGCCTCGGTGCCCGAAGGTCAATTGATATTGGGTTCAAGAAGCGCCAGCACCGGTCGCACAACTCCCTCCAGAAGCGCACGCTCCGGTCTTACCCGGGCAAGTACCCGTATGCCAAGGTGTGCTCCCAGCAGCAACCGGGCAAGATCGTCAGCGGGCTGTGCAGTCGATATTTCGCCAGCCCGCTGACCGGCGCGCACGCAACGCAAGAAGAACGCTTCGACCTCCATTAGGACATTTGTGATCATCCCCTGAAAATCGGCGTCGTGTGGTGCAACCTCAAGCGCCGAATTTACCAGCAGGCATCCCTTACGGTCCCTGTCGCGGACCGACCGCTCGACAATCTCCCGGAAGAATGCCTTGATGGCTTCCAACGGCGGCAGGCTTCGCTCGAATCTCGATACCCGGTCTCCAAAGCTTCTTTCAATGTAATGTGCCAGCGCTCGTTCAAACAGCGACCGTTTGTCCCCGAACGCGTTGAACAGACTTGCTCCCGTAATTCCCATCCCCTGCGCGAGATCCCGGACGGAAGTAGCTGTATAGCCATAGATCCAGAACTGGAGGGCGGCTGCATCAAGGACCGCATTTTCATCAAACTCCCGTGGTCGGGCCATGTCAACTCCTGCGATCGCGTAGCGTCTTGCCGATCGGCATTGCATCGTCACACGCGTTGCGATATTCTAAATCAATCGATCTAAAATTGCCTTGCGGCGGTAGCAGACCGCCCCGGGGGTCCTACGAAAGCCATCACGCAGGCATCAGGCCGTCTGAACGCAGCGCACCATAACATCATGATCGATTTCTATTTTCACCCTACGCCCAACCCTCCAAAGGTTGCCCTGATGCTTGAAGAAACTGGCCTTGAGCATGAACTGCGGCCCGTTAACACCAAGAAGGGCGAACAGCATCTCGACGCTTTCCTGAAAGTCAACCCGAACGGCAATGTTCCAGCAATCGTCGACAGGGCCAGGCCAGCCGGTAGGGAAACGAGGATGTTGGATTCCAGTGCCATTCTGCTTTATCTGGCTGAGGAGACTGGACAATATCTCGACGCCGCAACTGATTGTCCCGAACTGCTCTCCTGGCTCTTTTTAGTCAGTTCAGGTGTCGGACCTTCCTCGGGTCAGTCGGTACATTTGCAGCACGCGGCACCGAAGAAGCTGCCGTATGCGATCGGCCGGTTCCGCCGTGAAGCAGAGCGGCACAATCGCGTACTCGACGAGCAGCTCGCAGGCCGCGAGTGTCTCGTCGGAGAAAGCTATACGATCGCCGACATGTCCGCATGGGGTTGGATAGCACGCGCCGCTTTCGTCCGACCCGGCATTGATGATCCGTTGGCGCCATTCGCCAATCTCGGCGCTGGTTCACTGAAATCGACGCCCGCTTGGCTGCGGTTGGGACCGGACAGACGTTCAAGCAGGAGATGGATGAGGCGGCGCGGCACGCCCTCTTCCCGTCCAACCGCCCGGTCACAGGACGCACGGGATTGCAGAGAGTTTAATACCTTGCGATAGACGTTCTGAAGCGCCAGAGCTCGAGTCAAACGAGGAACATGAGGAATGGAAATCAGGAACAGGCGGGTGTTGATTACGGGTGGCTCCAGTGGGATCGGTCTGGCGCTCGCTCACATTCTGGGCTTGAAAGGCGCGCGCGTGGCGATCGGCGGTCGCCGAACTGACAAACTCGATGATGCCATTGCGAGCTTGCGGGTGTCAGGCATTACAGCGAAAGCCATCGTGGCGGACGTTGCAACGGAATCAGGCCGTACCGCGACGATCGAAGAAGTGCTCAAAACGCTCGGCGGCGTTGACGTACTGGTCAACAATGCTGGCGGGGTAAGGGCCGGCAGGCTCGAGAACACTACTGAGTCTGAAATCCAGGCGATGATCGAAGTCGATCTTGTTGCTCCCATTTTTCTTACGAGGGCGCTCCTGCCAAGCCTGCGTGAAAGCGGCGAAAGCGCCGTCGTGAACGTCGCCTCGGGAATCGCGTTGATCGGCATGCCGTTCTATACGACCTACGCGGCAGTCAAGGCAGGACTCGCGCATTTTGGTGAGGCGTTGCGACGCGAACTTTCAGGAGAGGGAATCCACGTCCTGACGGTGTACCCCGGGGCGACGGAGACACCTATGATGCGGAGTTCGCGAGCCGGGGCTGAACTGGGCTTCGTACGTGAGCCGGCAATAGCCGTTGCCGATGCGATCTGCTCGGGGCTTGAACAAAACGCCTTCGAGGTCATCCGGGGCGGTGAGGCGCGCACGCAGATGATCGCCCTGAACCGCAACGATCCTGCCGCACTCGACCGACGCTTTGCCGGCATGAAAGCCGCGCTTGAAGAAGCGGTTCGGGATCACTCTGCTCTTTGAGCCAAGGGACAAAACTGTGTATTCCGCAGAGCAGCGTCTGAAGACATTGTTTGTCGCGGGCCTCGCGGGCAATGCATCCGAATATCGCTCGTTCCTGTCCGAACTGACGCGTCACCTGCGAGGCTATCTTCGCAAGCGGATTCCACAACTCCACGACGACGTCGAGGATCTCGTTCAGGACATCCTGCTTGCCGTGCACAATGCGCGTCATACATACCGCCCGGATGAACCTCTCACCGCGTGGGTCCACGCGATCGCGCGTTATAAGCTGATGGATTTCTTCAGGACCCGTGCGCGACGCGAGTCGTTGCACGAACCGCTTGATGAGCACGACGACATTTTCGCCGAATCCGACGACGAGCCGGCGGATGCCCGTCGCGATGTCGGGAAACTCCTTGGTCACCTACCGGACAAACAGAGGCTCTCGATCCTGCACGTCAAGTTGCAGGGACTTTCGGTTGCAGAGGCCGCCCAGTTGACAGGGCTATCGGAGTCGGCCGTCAAGGTCAGTATTCACAGGGGACTCAAGGCTCTGGCCGCACACGTCCGGAGAATCGCATGAGAACAGATGATCTTGTCGGATTGCTCTCGACCGGCATAACACCTTTGCGAAGAGGCACCGCAGCCCGTCGCTTCGGCATCTCACTGCCTATCGCCACGCTTGGCGCAACGGCATTAATGGCTATGGTGTTTGGCGTTCGCCCCGATCTGGCCGCCGTCGCCAAGACCCCGATCTTCTGGGAGAAGCTCGCGTTCCCACTATGCCTCGCAATCGGTGCCCTGATTGCGACCGTTCGGCTGGCGCGCCCCGGCGCCAAGGTTGGAGCCGGATGGCCCTTCATGACGACTCCGGTGCTAGTCGTCTGGATCGCTGCAGTCGTGACTGTCGTCACCGCGGCGCCGGAAGACCGGCTGCCTGCGCTACTCGGGCACTCGTGGCGGTCATGTCCGTTCAATATTCTTCTGCTCGCCGTTCCAGGCTTCATCGCCGTATTCTGGGCCGTCAAAGGTCTGGCACCCACGAGCCCACGGCTTGCGGGCGCTGCCTGCGGGCTGCTCGCGAGTTCGATCGCCACAGTCGCGTACTGCTTTCATTGTCCTGAGATGAGTCCGGCGTTCTGGAGCGTTTGGTATGTGGCTGGCATGTTGCTCCCAGCCGCGTTCGGGGCGGTGCTTGGTCCCAAACTCCTTCGCTGGTGAACAACGCTCTGACAATCCGGGCGGCAGTCCTCTGATCAGATGGCTGATGTCGACCACCACAGAAAAAAACAAAACACCACTGTAACCAGACGTCTGTGACCCACGAATTAGATGACGTATCCATCACGGATACCTTCTAATCTCTGGAGAAATGCGATGTCCACAAAAGCCACTGTTAGTTCCACCCTGCTCGCTGGCGTCGTTGCGAGCCTGCTCGCATCAGTCGCCCATGCAGCACCGCTCACAAAAGCGGAAGAAGGCGCAGCCATTGCGGCCCACAAGGAAAAGTGCTACGGCGTCGCACTGAAGGGGCAGAACGATTGCGCCGCCGGTCCCGGCACGACGTGCCAGGGAACGTCGGCAATGGACTTCCAGGGTAACTCGTGGAAGTTCGTTCAAGGCGGCACCTGTACGAGCATCGAAGTGCCGGGCGGTGGCCATGGCTCGCTCACGCCAATAAAGTCCTGAACCTGCCAACGGCTCGATGAACGGGAGCGGCCATGAACGATACCTCAGGAACAATGGCGGTTTGCGACCCTGACTGTTCTAGTGGCGTGACGCGTCGCGCTCAAGCGCCTGTCGGAACGAGTTTCAAGCATGAACACCTGAGCGCGATTCTCGCGGACGGCCTGGAGGATGGCTTCTTCGAAGTTCACGCCGAGAACTATATGGGCGCCGGTGGCCCACCCCACCGGGCGCTTACGGCAATTCGCGAAGCCTACCCGCTCTCCCTTCACGGCGTGTGCATGTCGATCGGCGGACCAGGAGCACTGGACCTCTCGCATCTCGCGCGCTTTCGCGATCTGGTGACGCGCTATGAACCCATGCTGGTGTCCGAACACCTCGCGTGGTCATCACACGGCGGCACATTCTTCAACGACCTCCTGCCGTTGCCGTACACGCAAGCAACGCTCGAGCACGTATGCGAACACATCGATCAGGTCCAGGACGCGATCAAACGCCCCCTCCTTCTTGAGAATCCGTCGACCTATGTCGCGTTCGCATCCTCGACATTGAGCGAAACCGAATTCATCCGCGCAGTCGTTCAGCGTACCGGCTGCGGCCTGTTGCTGGACCTCAACAACGTCTTTGTTTCGGCGACCAATCACGGCTTTTCCGCCGAGGCGTATCTCGCCGGACTACCGCTTGAACAGGTGGGCGAATTGCACCTGGCCGGACATAGCGAGCAGCGCGACGACGAAAACGAACTGCTGCTCATCGATAGCCACGACTGCGCCATCTCCGATCCCGTCTGGCGTCTCTATCGGGATCTCGTTACGCGAATCGGCCCACGGCCTACGCTGATCGAATGGGACAGCAAGCTTCCCGCATGGCCGGTGCTGCGGGCTCAGGCTCTATCCGCGCGGCACATCATGGCGGAACAAGACGTGTCACTCGTCGAGGAGGTCAGCCATGCAGGCTGAACATCCTTCGGGCGGCCACGCCGCCGCGTTTGCACCGGGTTTGACGGACCCATCGATCACCGCGCCTGAGGACGTCACCGCCGGGCCGGGCAAGGGTGTGGTCAAGCGCTACAACGTTTATCGCAACAACGTCACGGTCAGCCTCATCGAGGCGCTGGCCGCCGTCTATCCTGCTATCCAGCGCATCACCGGAGCCGACTTCTTCAGGGCGATGGCCCGTTTCCATCTCCGCGCGACGCCTCCCACTTCGCCGCTGCTGTTCGAGTACGGACGGGACTTTCCCGCGTTCGTCGAATCCTACGAATATGCGCGCGAGATGCCCTGGCTTGCGGATATCGCGCGCATCGAGCGGGCGTGGCTGGATGCCTATCACGCAGCCGACCTGCCTGTGCTCGCCGCCGAGGCGCTAGCCGGGATCGAACCGGCGTCTCTTGCTGACGTCCGTTTCACGCCACACCCGGCCGTGCGAGTGGTGCGCTCACGCTATCCCGCCGTGGCCATCTTCGCGACCAACCGGAACGACGGTCCCATTACGCCGCTGCGCTCAAGCGAAGCGGAGGACGCACTCGTGACGCGACCCGAAGATGAGGTGCTGGTATCGCGCCTGCCGGCTGGCGGCGCGGCCTTCCTGACCCATCTTCTCGAAGGGGCATCACTGGGCGAAGCGGTCGCGGCGGCGTTTCAGGAGGCGCCCTCCTTCGACATCCAGGGCAATCTGGCAGGGATGCTTTCAGCCGGCGTATTTACCGGCATTCGGCACGGAGATTGACCAGGATGTCGGACCGTTTGCCCGGCAGCCGCTGCCCGTATCGCATCGCGTATCCGCTTTCAAAACGTTGCGGCATTCTTCGTTGGGCCACATGAGAACTTCAGATCTTATACTAAGGCTTACTAATACTCTTACACCGATTGAGTCGAATTTTGCTTCGAAGCGGCTCAATCGCGCGCTTAGCGTCGGCATGGCCAGCAGCGCGGCTTTGCTGGTAGTACTTTATGGCATCCGCAGCGACATGCCGGAATTGATACTGACGACGATGTTCTGGGTACGACTTGCGTTTCCGGTAACGACACTCATCGCTGCGATGAACCTCGCCGGACGGCTTGGACGGCCCGGTGCACCCGTCAGGCTGGCATGGTTAGCGGTCACACTGCCATTCATTATCATGTTGCTCGCTGCCACGTTCGTCGTATTCGCGACTCCGCCAGGTTATCGCCTGCAACTGATGTTAGGTACGACATGGCGTGTCACCACGGCGAATATTGTTCTGCTCTCTCTTCCATCGCTTGTCGCAGTGATGCACGCCTTGAAAGGACTGGCTCCCATCCACCCGATGTTGTCAGGTACAGGCGCCGGACTGCTCGCTGGCGCGCAAGGACTGCTCGTATATTCGCTTTACTGTTCAGAGATGTCCGTACCGTTCTGGGGTGTCTGGTACGTACTGGGCATCAGCATCACTGCCGGTATCGGTGCCCTGATTGGTCCGCTCTATTTGAGGTGGTAGTCCGGAAAGAGCACCAGGAGAAATCACGTCGCGGGAAAGCAGGTTTCCTGATCAACGCAGGTTGTCTGTGTTGATCGGACGCTGAGTCAACAGTCGCAACCTACATGCGAAGGAAAAGCCGTGAAAACCATTGGCAGTCTCAGGATAGGCGTTCGCCTTGGAATTGGATTTGGCGTGACGCTCGTTTTGCTATGTCTTGTAGGCGCTCTAGGCCTCGCCCAGACTTCCCGCATTTATGCTGGTACCCAAGATCTTGCAACCAATCTGCTTCCCAGTGTCCAGCGACTGGGCAATATACGGGCGCTGGCTGATGAAACGCGCCAGGCTTCCTTAAGTTATCTGATTGCAACCAGCTCTTCGGAACGTCAGTTTCAGCGGTCGAAACACGACGCAGCGCTAAATGAGTTATCGCGGGTGTGGCCACAGTACGAGGCGGTGGTCGGCTCGGCTGAAGAACTGCAATTGTCGAACCAGATCAAGGCAGCATGGAACACCTATCTCTCGCTGGACAAACGGCTGAACGAGCTTGCCGACAGCGGAGATGAGCATTTCGGTGACGCCCGGTCTTTCGCCGGGGGCGAGTCTTTGCGCGCGTTCACCAAAGTCACTGACCTCATTGCGCAGGACATCGCCCTGAATAGCCAGGGAGCGGAGGACTCCGGTACCGAGGCAGCGACCGCCTTCCACAGCGCGTTGCTTTTTACGTGCGTGCTGATCGGAATAGCCGTCGCATTGAGCCTGGTTGTTGCGTTCATCATCACTCGCTCCATCACAGCTCCGATCCGTACATCCGTGAAAATTGCCCAAACGGTCGCACAAGGCGACCTCACCTCGAAAATCGAAGTGCGCGGCAAGGACGAAACGAGCCAACTACTGCGCGCGCTCAAACACATGAACGAGAGACTCGCGGACCTGGTTGGAGAAGTACGATCCGGCAGCGATACGATTGCCACGGGCGCTGCGCAGATCGCGGCGGGCAATGCCGATCTGAGCCGGCGCACGGAAGAACAGGCTGCATCGATTGAGCAAACCGCCGCGAGCATGGAGGAGCTGACTTCCACCGTCAGGCAAAACACGGAAAGTGCCCGGCAAGGCAGCACGCTTGCGGCAAACGCGTCCGATATTGCGCAGCGTGGCGGCAATGTTGTGGGACGCGTGATCGAGACCATGCATGCAATATCGGACAGTTCGGCTAAGGTGAGCGATATTATCGCCGTGATCGAAGGTATCGCTTTCCAAACCAATATTCTCGCGCTCAACGCAGCAGTCGAGGCGGCACGTGCGGGCGGTCAGGGGCGCGGGTTTGCCGTTGTCGCGGCAGAAGTACGGACCCTTGCGCAACGAAGTGCCAGCGCCGCGAAAGAGATCAAGGAACTCATCACACATTCGGTTGACCGCGTAAAAGCCGGTTCAGATCTGGTGAACGAAGCAGGCACGACCATGGGCGAGGTAGTCCATGCGGTCAAGCGCGTCGCCGGCCTGATGGAAGAGATTACGACAGCCTCACTCGAACAGCATACGGGTATCGAACAGGTCAACACCGCCGTTGCCCAGATGGACCAGGTGACGCAGCAAAACGCCGCATTGGTTGAAGAAGCCTCAGCCGCGGCGCAATCGATGTCGGCCCAATCCGGCACGCTGCGCGAAGTCGTGTCAATTTTCAAGCTGGCAGCTGATCCTTTGAAGAGCGCCCCCTCCGATGCCCCGATCTGAAGCTGCTGCAGTACAAACATTCAAACCAGGCAAGAAGCGAGAGGCAGCGGAAACGCCATCTGCTGACCGCTTCGCTCTATCGCAAACACCTCCCCACCCGCTTCGCCGCGTGGCGCGAACCTACCAATGTAACCCAAATTCCGTCGACTGTTTTGTGAGCACTGTCCTTTACGCATCAACATCGACGAAGTTCCGTTAGTTCACAAAGCCCCCTGCGGGTTACACGTATAAGCTTCTTTAAGCACGGGATTTGACGCATCGAGCGCATTATTGATGCAAAAAAATCTCGCGGCGCATTTCCCTGCGGTTGCTGGCGGCCAACGATGGTACTGTCCATACCCTCTACGCACGCTGGAGGACGGGACACGCATAGCCGCGGCATTCCGCGTCGCAGGCTGCGGCTAACCAGCGTTTGACCGAGTTGTTCGAACATCAACGCACAGCGCGGAACGGCAGACGGACCGGTGCGTTTCGTGCCGACTGCCGACAGCGGCGAACATGTACGTCCCAGGCAATGTGGGCCTCTGTGCTTCGCTGCGCTGGTCGCCACTGCTGGTTAGAGCGCAGAATGATCCCTTACAGCCTCTTCGAGGGCGGGCTTGAGTGCGAGAAAACGCTCATCGACCGCTGCAGGATTATCGCGATTGAGTGCAATCATCTGGGCTCGTACCTCGCCGCCCCGGATTACTTCGAACGCATCCGCCTCTATGCCCTCCACGATAGCGGCGGCCACTGCGGACGCTGGCTCCCGGGTAAAACCGAGTTCTGGCCCGGCCCGGTTGGATTTCATCATCGGCGTGTCGGTGGCGCCTGGATAGGCAGTCAGCACATGGACGCCTTCGCCCCGGAGCTCGCGCCGCAGCGCCTCGCCGAAACGGGCGAGGCCGGCCTTGGTCGCAGCATAGGTCGCATAGAACGGAGCGCCGATCAGCGCGATGCCAGAGGCGATGTTCACGACCATTGCGTCACCGCCCGCACGCAACGCCGGCAGGGCCGCACGTGTCAGCAGAACGGGCGCAACAAGATCGACGTCGATCATGGCCAGCAATTCGGCTTCAGGCGTGTTTTCAAGGCGTCCGGCCCTCACGCCGCCAGCATTGTTCACGAGCACGTCGAGCCCGCCCAGCGTGTCCAAGGCTTGGCTCAACGTTGCCGCACGGCCCTCGGGGGTCGCTACATCGGCCGTTACCGCCCAGATGGATGGAGCCGTTCCCTGAAGCTCCCGGACCGCGCTCGCCAGTGCGTCTGGCCGTCGCCCGGTGACAACGACTTTCGCGCCCTTCGCAAGCAGTGCATGTGCAAGTGCAAGCCCGATGCCGCTTGAGCCGCCCGTGATTAGAATACGTTTGCCTTCGACCCTCATGATTGCGCTGCCTCCGTCTTGTCCTGTGTCGCCGTATCAAAATCGCTCGCATCGTGACGCTCCCGAAGCTGCCCGGAAGGGTCACCGCTCGTCCGGTTGACCATGCGTCCACGTCTTACCGCCGGCCGCGCGAGAAGCATGTTGGCCCAGCGTTGAATGTTCGTGTAGTCCCGCACGGACAGGAATTCCGCCGCACCGTATTGCCAGCCTTTGACAAGGCCGCCGTACCACGGGAACACCGCCATGTCGGCGATGGTGTAATCGTCACCGGCGAGATATTCACTGTTGGCGAGCTGCCGGTCGAGCACATCGAGCTGGCGCTTCACCTCCATCGCGAAACGGTCGATCGCATACTCGATCTTCGTTGGCGCATAGGCGTAGAAGTGGCCGAAGCCGCCGCCCAGGTATGGCGCGCAGCCCATCTGCCAGAACAGCCAGTTGAGCGTCTCGGTGCGTGCCGCCACGTCTTTCGGAAGAAACGCCCCGAACTTCTCGGCCAGGTACAGCAGGATCGAGCCCGACTCGAACACGCGTACAGGCTTCGGCCCACCGCGATCCAGCAGCGCGGGGATCTTCGAGTTCGGATTGATGTCCACGAAGCCGCTGCCAAACTGCTCACCCTCGCCGATCCTGATCAGCCAGGCGTCATACTCGGCCCCCGAATAGCCGGCTGCGAGCAGTTCCTCCAGCAGGATTGTGACCTTTACGCCATTGGGCGTGCCCAGCGAATAAAGCTGCAGCGGATGACGCCCGACAGGCAGCACCTTTTCATGCGTCGGCCCGGCGACCGGTCGGTTGATGTTCGCGAAGGTGCCACCGCTGGGTTTATTCCAGCTCCAGACCTTCGGGGGAATATAGTCGAGTGAATCAGCCATGCAGTTCTCCATTACGGCTCAGCGCCGGCTCAGGCTACCAGCGGATAGTTGGACGGGAAGAGCGCGCGACGGGTCTCCTCGTCGTTGACCTTCTTGAACTCGTGGTCCTTGCCGATTGCTCTGGCGCGGGCCGCCGCTGGGCGTGCATCGACTGTTTCGAACAGCCGCTTGAGGTTGGGAAACGACCCCAGCGGATCGTCGGCCCCCTTGAGCACACGCGAAGCGCGGTCAAGCCATCCCCAAGCCGATATATCGGCGATTGTGTATGTTTCACCCACGATGTACGTGCGTCCTTCCAGATGGTCGTTCAGAACCTGGTAGTGGCGCTCGGCCTCACGTCGATAACGGTTCACCGCATAGTCGAGTCCTTCGGGCGCGGCGAACTGGAAGTGCACGGCCTGGCCCGAGAACGGGCCAAGACCGGAGGCGAGAAAGAGCAGCCACGAAAGCAGTTCGGGCCTGTCCTGCGGTGCGCCCTGCAATTTGCCGGTCTTCTCCGCCAGATAGAGCAGGATCGCCGTGGAGTCGAACACGCGCGCTTCCTTGCCGCCCGGCCCGTCTGTATCGACGATGGCAGGCACCTTGCCGTTGGGGTTGATCGCGCGGAATTGCGGCGTGTGCTGCTCGCCCTTGCTCGTGTCGATGGGGACCATCTCGTAGGGAAGACCCGTCTCCTCGAGAAACAGGGCAATCTTGGCCGGATTTGGCGTGGGGTGGAAGTAAAAGCGGATCATGGCGGTACCTTCAGGTTTGCGAATGGGTTGATGCACGCGGCACTGCTGCAATGCGCGCGGGAGCGGGCCTGGAAGCGAGCAGTACACCGAAAACGATGATGACGATCGACACACCTTCAGCCAGCGACGGCGTTTCGCCGAGAACGGGTATGGCGAGAACCGAGGCAACAGCAGGAAGCAGTGCAATGACAGCAGTGGCAGCCGAAGAGCCGAGCAGGGAAACGGCGCGGTTATAGGTGATGAGCGCGACGCCACTCATCAGCACGCCTTGATAAATCCCTTGCATGGCAATCTCCCCCGGGGAGGCAAGGCTGAACCGGCTGAGGCCGAGGAACAGATAGACTGGAAGATAAAGCGCCATCGACCAGAGGCAGATCAGCGCAGCGGACTGGATCGGTGTCAGGCCGCTGCGTCGAAACAGCAGCGTATAGATGGCCCACATCGCGGCAGCGGCCGTCAGTGCGAAGATGCCAAAAGGATTGGGTTTGCCATGGGCTGCTACACCGGCACCCACCAGGCAAACGAGCCCTGTAATGATCGCCGCATAGCCGATCCACCGTGACCTTCCCTGCCGCTCACGCAGGAAACCCCAACCGAACACGCCGGCGAAGACTGGCATCAACGTCGGTGCGACAGACGCGGCCTGAGCCGCCGAAGTCAGCTTCAACCCGAGCGCGACGAGCAGTACGAAAGGCACGCCCCACAACACCGCAAATATCAAACCCTCGCCCCAGGCGGCGGCAGACAGGCGGGAGCCCCGGCGCACGACAGTTGGCGCGAGAAGGATGCCGCCAATGCCGAACCTAAGCGCGGCAATGTCCCAGATGCGAAGCTCGCGGGTGACACCGAGCCGTGTCACGACAAACCAGCCCGAGAAGATCATGACCGTGAGCGCTGCCCAGGCGAACCCCGACAGTCGTATGCGTGAGGCTTTTCGCTGCGCCTGCTCAGGGTCGACGGCCGCCGCAACCGATACCTTGCCGCTTGCCATCGATCAGGCCGGTAGAAGCGCTTTCACGGCAGCGAGAATCGCATCCGGTTCGAGCCGCTTGCGGTAATCGACCTCGATACCGGCGAGCACAATGCGCCCATCCGGAGCAATCACATAGGTGGCGGGAACCGGCAATTCCCAGCTCCCGTCGCCATTGATCGCGGGCAACGCCTTGTTGTTCGAGCGCAGTGCCTCACGCAGATCCTCGGGCAGTGCATAAACGAGTCCGAAGCGGCGCGCGGCGGAATTACCTGCATCGCTCAGGACATCGAAGGTTAGTGCGTTTGTCTGCGCAGTCGTCAGCGATCCGTCGGGAAGCTGTGGCGAGATCGCGATCAGCCGGGCGCCCAGCGCGGCCATCTCAGGAAGGATCGCCTGATACGCCCGCAACTGGATATTGCAGTAGGGACACCATCCGCCGCGATAAAACGTAAGCACGACGGGTCCGTGCTGCAACAGACCGGAAAGCGAGACCCAATTGCCATGTATGTCCGGTAGTGAAAAGTCCGGCGCTTCATCGCCAGTTCCGACCGCCAGGTCCAGCGCGAACCTGGCACGCAGTTCGTCGATCCTGGCCTCGTAGAGCGCGACGCGCCCGGATGGCGCAGTGCGCGCGAACTCCGCCCTGAAGCTGTCCAGTTGCTCCTGCAGTCCCATGACTCTCCTCCTCCACGGGGCACGTTGCGCCCACGGCTATATTCAGCTCGCGCCCTTTCCGTTTTAGAACGCACATTCTATAATCGCTCATCGCAGCGAAGTTGGCAAGCTCGCTGCGCCATGATGGATCCAGGTGACAGAGATGGCGAGACCAAGGGAATTTGACGAAGAAGCAGTGCTGGACGCAACGGTCCAGTGCTTCTGGAGGTACGGCTACGAGGCGACGTCGGTGAAAGATCTCACCGGGAAAACAGGTCTCACCGCCGCAAGCCTTTACAACGCGTACGGAGACAAGCGCGGCCTGTTCCGGGCAGCGCTCGATCGCTACACAAGCGAAAGCATAGGCAACCGCATACGGCGGTGCGAAGCGCTCCCTCCCCTTGAGGCGATCCATTCGTTCTTCGAAGAGATCCTGCGCCGCTCGTTGAACGATCGCCAGCATAAGGGTTGCATGCTCGTGAATTCGGCCCTGGAGATGGCACCGCACGATGCTGAATTCCAGAAGATCATCGACGGTGTTCTTACCCGTATCGAAGGCTTTTTTCTCGGGTGCATCAGAACAGGTCAGGCCGACGGGACCATTACGCCATCACAGCCGGCCGCGGTCCTCGCCCGGCACCTGCTTGGCGTTCTGATGGGCGTTCGCGTCCTGGCGCGCGTTCGTCCGGAAAAAGCGCTGCTGGAAGGGGTGATTGCGCCAGCGCTCGCCCAGCTTGTACCGCCCGAGGACGGGCCGAACTGACGTTCCACGAAAGATGAGTGCATTCAGGTACCCTTTCAGGGTTTGCGCAATCTGGCCTGCTTGGCGACGCTGTTGTCGTTCGCACACCAGGGTTTGGGATTGGCATATGTAGCTGACGTGGAAGCCGCCGAGGATCCGGCGACCGGGCGGCTCGAATCAGTGCTACGCAGCTACATTCATCCGACCGTGGGGATGTACCTCTATTTCCCGGCGAAGGCGCAACCGAAGCTGCACGCCTTCATCGACACAGTGAGGCATAGGGCGTGAATCGCACAAGTCATCCGATTTCGGCCTTCACCGCCGCAAAGGTTTCCTCCAAGAACGCCGCGATCGGCCGCTCGCCGCTCTGGTTTCCCCAAGCCTCGATGGCCAGACGCGTGGCGCCCATGGAGACCATCGCGACGACACGCAGCGCCTGCCGTCGTTGCGGCTGGCGCCAGACTTCGCACAGCGTTGCGTAAAGCCCCTCTTCCTGGGCTGCGTATGCCGCCTGTTTGCGAGCTTTTAGCGTTTCGCTCGCGCGCATCACGCGGTCGATCGCTCGCATTTTCTCCGATTCGTAGCGCGAAACGTGATTGATCAGCGTTTTGCGCACGGCGTCGAGCGGCGCTTCGTCGGGGGAGACTTTCAGCAGCTCCGCTTGCATCGCATCCCATGCCCCCGCTTGCCACGCGAGCACGATGTCATCCTTCGACCTGAAGTACGAGAAGAATGTGCGCCGCGAGATGCCCGCTGCCTCCGCAACCGCGTCGAGCGTTGTCGCTTCGTAGCCATGGGCCAGAAAGAGCTGCAGACCCGTTTCCGCGATGCGCAGGCGCGTCTCTCGTTGTTTTTGTTCGCGTAGCCCTCGACGCGCGGATTGATCATCAACGGTTTTCGATGTCACGTAAATTTGCCTTGCAAGATTGCACTGAGTGCGCAAATATACGCACTCAGTGCAAATATAATCAACCCTCAGGGCGAGAATCATGGCCAAGTGGACTGCAGCGGATATTCCATCACAGCGTGGCCGTACCGCCATCATTACCGGGACCGGCGGCCTCGGCCTCGAAAATGCGTTGGCGCTGGCCCGCGCCGGTGCGAATGTCATCATCGCCGGACGCAATCCGGCCAAAGGCCGCGAAGCGGTCGAACACGTGCGCCGAAATGCGCGCGACGCGACGGTGTGTTTCGAGGAACTCGATCTCGCGCGTCTTGAATCAGTGGATGCATTGGGTTCGAGACTGCGTGCCAGACTCGACAGCGTGGATCTTCTCATCAACAACGCCGGCGTGATGACACCGCCGCAGCGCAAGACCACGGACGACGGATTCGAACTACAGTTGGGCATCAACTACGTGGGGCACTTCGCACTTACGGCGCACCTGCTGCCGCTTTTGCGCAACGGCGCAAGTCCACGCGTCGTGACGCTTGCGAGCATTGCTGCCCGCGACGGCGCGATCCATTTCGACGACCTGCAAGCCGAACGCACGTACAAGCCGATGCAAGCTTACGCGCAATCCAAGCTCGCATGCCTGATGTTCAGCCTCGAACTCCAGCGGCGCTGCGAGGCCAGGGGCTGGGGCATTGCGAGCATCCCTGCGCATCCGGGCATTGCCCGCACCGACCTGCTGCCAAACGGGACAGGACCGAACAGCGCTTTCGCCCTATTACGCAAATATCTCTGGTTCATGTTCCAGCCCGCGTCGCAAGGGGCATTGCCAACGCTTTATGCAGCGACGTCACCGGCTGCACAAGGTGGCATGTATTACGGACCGGACAGAATGGGCGAGATACGTGGACTCCCGGCCACAGCGAAGATTCCGCGGCAAGCGCTTGACATGGAGACTGCGACACGATTCTGGGAGCTCTCCGAAAAACTAACGGGCGTAGCATTTGGATGAATCCGGCCGATACCGTCATTCGGCCATGAGCGTGTCTGGCATCAGCCACCAGAACCCGTCGCGGACAGCATCGACCGTCGTACCGGTGAGCCCGGCCTGTGTCTGCACCCCCTCGATGTCTCCGGAATCGTGCAGTGGTTGTTCGAGCAAATCCGCGCTGAGAAAGGCGTGCTCGATATCGTCGTCGCGAGCGCGGGGTTCGTTGAGCAAGTCACGCTTGAGGCCGCGACGCCCGAGCATTTCGACAAGACATTTGACATCAATGCACGCGGCGTGTTCTTCACCAGCCCAAAGGCCCTTCGGCTGATGACACGCGGCAGCTCGATCGTACTGGTCTCGTCGGCCGTGTATCGCAAGGGCTTTCCTGGGCACGCGACCTACAGCGCGACCAAGGCGGCGCTGCGTTCGTTCGAACATGGTCCACTGAACTAAAGGACCGAGGAATTCGCGTGAACAATCTGAGTCCGGGCGCCGCGGACACGCCGATTATCGACGGATAGTTCAAGACCAAAGAGTAAGCGGGTGCCGGTCGCGCCTTCTGCGCGTCGACCACGCCGCTAGGACGAACTGGTCGCCCCCGAGGAGCTTGCAAACGCGGTCTCTTTCGTCGCATCCGACGAACGCAGCGTCTCTACTGGCATCGATCTAGTAGCGGATGGGGGCTTTACCCAGCTCTAGGTGCGGGGGTGAGTCGCGTATCGGATCTCGTCTATCCTAGCGATTAGCAGCTCAGATTATCTTGAAAATACGTTGAATTTTTATCAGGTATCCCTGGTAAGAACTTTGGCAACCGGCAATTTTGGCGCTCTCCGAAAACCGCGGTCTCCGGCCATGAATGCCTCCAACATGTGAGGAATCAACGTAACGGCGTCGACCGTTTCGCCGTAGGTTTGTCCATGCAGCGCGGCGTAACGGTCGAGCTCGACCTTGAGGCTGGCCGAGCACGTAAAAGTCAGTTTGACTGTCTGTGAGTCAGGCAGCGGCCCCAGCCGCAGTTTGCGCGTCGTGCTCATTGAATCGGTCCTCTCTGGACATTGAGTGGCTGATACGGCCGCAGCACCAAATCCTTGTTCACCATCACGTTGACCTGAAACCCTGTCCGTACCGTCAGCGTCGGTTGGATGCTCAAATCGCGGCGAGTGATTTCCTGACCGACCTGATTGGCCGTGTCCTGCGAGCTGTCCCGGAGCGCGATGATCGTGTTGCCGTTGGCGCTGCCCTGATTCGAGACGGCCAGCTCGGAGCCTACGCCGAGCATCGTTGATAGCGCAGCACCTGTCAGAACGCGGCCCCAATGCCAGTCCACACCGTCCTCCAGGCCCGCATAACCGGCAGCGTCGACGCCGGGCAACCTGTCCAGCGCGATCGACGAGGAATCGGGCAGCACCAAGCGCAGCCAGACCAGCAGCACCCGCTGCTGCCCGAACGCGACCTGGCTGTCGTAGCGGCCGATCATACGTGAACCTTGCGGGATCAATAGGTAGTGCCCGGTCGCGGTGTCGTATACAGGCTGAGTCACCTCAGCGATGATCTCTCCCGGCAGGTCTGAATTGATGCCCGTCACCAGCGCCGCCGGAATGATCGTGCCCGCCATGACGGTGTACGGCGGGGCCGGAGCCTGCAAGCTGCCGGTGTTACTAATCGCAGCATCGCCCCCTTTTGTCACGAACGCTTCCTTCTGGTCCTGCCGGTTCTGGATCGCCGTCGGGTCGTCGGGCTGTGCGGCCGTGGACGCTGGCCCGGCACCCATCGGGTTGAACGCGCCCGCCGAGCCATTGGCTATTGACGGTGTGCCCGCAGACGAGGCGATTGCATCGGGTTTGCCGCCATCGCTGCCGGTGCGGAAGAACACCGCCGACCGTGCAATCTCGTCAGCCATACGCTGACGGTCAACGCTTTCGGCCGATGGCCCCTGAGCTGCCATGCTGCCCGGCAGCGGTGGCCTGGCCGACGCCGCGCCCCAGTCGCCCGGCAGCGGCGGTCCGAGCTGCGGCACGCTGGCCTGGGCCGCCGGCGCTGGTTTCGGCGGCAGTTTCGAGTAGTCGGCCGGCAACTGGTCGAGGTCGTCGGCCCTGGCGATCCGATCGACGTTGTACAGGTTGGTCCGGTCGTCCGAGCCGCGTCGTCCCTTCGATTGCAGCGCCCACATCGACGCGCCGGCCACGGCCACCGCAAGCGCCGTGGCGGAGATAGCCAGCGTGCGACGATTGAGCCGCGTAACCGCGCGCGGTGCTGCGCGCAGCTCCACGCCCTCCGGGGCGACTTTCGGCGCCGGCTGGGCTTCGCGGTCAGTCGTGTCCATGACCGGCTCCTGCGGCCACGCCGTCAGTGCGTTCGATGCGTACCACGGCGGCCCGACTCCCCTCCTTTCCGCCCAGGCGCAGCTCGGCCGCTCCGAACAGCCGATCCACGATGTCGTAAGGCGCATGGAAACGGTAGTTCACCAGCTCACCCTTGCCATCGGGGCCGACCACGAACAACGGCGGCAATTCGCCATGCGCGATGCCGGCAGGAAACTGGATATAGACGTGCAGCCCGTCGTCGAACGCGCGTACAGGTTTCCACGGTGGGCTGTCGCCCGTGATCGCGTAGCGGAAATGCAGTTGATCGAGCGACAGGCCTGAGGCCGCAGGCGTAACGGCATCCGCGGCCTGTGCCTGGGCCCGCAAGGCCAGCATCTGGTCCTTCGGATACTCCCACGAAACCGACGCCATCCAGGCCTTCGCGGTGGACGTGAGTTCGAGCAGATAGGTGCGCCGGTTCGTCGTGATGACGAGATTCGTCTTGATCCCCGCGTGTACTGGCTTGACCATGACGGCCACGCGCCGGGTCGCCCCGCTGCCGCTCGCGGTGTCGCCCACGATCCACTGAACGGTATCTCCGGCCGCGACCGTCACCAGTTCCTCGCCCGGCTGCAAGCTGATGACGGTCACGCGGCCAGGACTCGTGTAGACCTGATACAGCGCCCCGTCGGAAAACGGCCAGACCTGGATCGCATTGATGTAGCCATCGCGCGTCGGCACCACGCTCGCGTCGGCATTGGCCTGCTCAACGCGCGCTTTCGCATCTGCCGGCTCCGATGCCGGCTTCGCATCGAGGTTGCCCGGCAACGGCTTCATCTGATCGGGCAGCGGCAAAGGCTTGGGCACTTCGACTACCGCGACGGGTTTCGGCGGTTCGGGTAGCGGTTCGGCCTTCACGGATCCGTCCAGCGAGATCGCCGGCGGTGGCTTGCCTTGCGTGGCGCAACCAGCAAGGCCGCCCGTCAGGGCGAGAAAGGCAATGGCGGTGATCGACGGTTTCATGGCTTCTTCGCTCCTTCCGGTGTGTCCAGGTCGCGGCTCCAGGACAGCCCGTTGATGTAGATACCGAGGGGATTGCGGCGCACCTGCTGCTCGGTGCGCGGCGTCTGCATGACGAGGGTGAGCATCGCGGTCCAGTGCTCGGTGCCGGTCGGCGTGCCGTCGTTGAAGTGCTGTTCGGTCCAGCGCACCTGGAACGAGGTGTCGCTGACGCGCACCACACTGGTCACGTCCACCGATGCGGAGTCCCGCCCGACATGGGCGAACGGATCGTGAGCACGCGCGTAATCGTTCAGCGTGGCCGCGCCCCGGTCGGTGGTGTAGCCGTAGGCTTCGAGCCAGTTCTGCCGCACGACTACCGGATCGATTGACAGCGAACGCACGTCGGTGATGAAGCGCGCCAGGTGATACGCGATCTGTGCATCGGTCGGCCGGTAAGGCGTGGCCGCCGCGCCGATCGCGCGGACCTGGCCCGTGTGATCGACCTCGACCACGTAGGGCGTGACGCGCGACCGGCCGCACTGCCAGACGAGGCCCGCTGCCATCAGCAACGCGAGGCCCAGGCAGCCGAAGGCCATTAGCCGCCAGTTCTTCGCCTGCACGCGCGTGCTGCCGAGGCGTTCGTCCCATACCTGTGCGGCAGCCTGATAAGGCGTGGCGGGCGCAGGTGATTCGCTATAGCGCACGCCGGGTCGAGTGAAGCGCATGGCTCGCCTCCCTTACTCGTTCGAGGAATCGTTGATGTCCGGCGCGACTCCGCTGCCGCCGTGATCGCCCGAGCGAACGACGTGCGCGGCGGTCGTTGCGCCATGCGTGATGTGTTGGCGCCGTTGCAGGCGCTTCGCCCAGTCAGGCGGCTTGCCAGCCGGCGATTCGTCATCGGCAGACGACGACGGCGTGGATGCGGTGCCTGCGGTTTCAGGCGAAGCGGACGACGCCCCAGTGCTTGCGCCGGTAGCAGGTGCGGCCTGCGCGCCGCTGCGCGCGGCGTTGGCGACGCCCGCGCCGAAAGCACGCGCGCCCGTCGCGCCGGATGCGGTTGCGCCTGCGCGGTAAGCCGACGCGGCACCGCTGGCGGCCCGAGCGGTGCCAAGCGCGCCGCGTGCAACGAGACGCGCGCCGGCGGCTACCGCCGCGCCGCCCGTCGCAACGGCAGCACCGCCTGCGACGGCGAGGCCCGCTACGCCCAGCGCCGTGCCGGCGGCAGCGCCCGCGCCGAGCTGCGGCGCACCGGACACCAGCCCGGTCGCAATGCCCGGCCCGAAGATGCCGAGTCCGAGCATCGTGAGCGAGGCAAGCATGATGGCGAGCGCGTGGTTCAGCGAGGGATCGGTACCGGCTGGCATCTGGAACTGCCCAAAGATCGTCGAGCCAATGCCGACGATCACGGCGAGCACCAGCACCTTGATGCCAGACGACACCACGTTGCCGAGCACCTTTTCTGCGAGAAACGCGGTCCTGTTCCAGAGCGCGAACGGCACCAACACAAAGCCCGCGAGCGTGGTCAGCTTGAACTCGATCAGCGTTACGAAAAGCTGGACGGCCAGAATGAAGAAGCTGATGACCACGACGATCCAGGCG